>JAXDZY010000038.1:0-59079 GCA_034086685.1 Lachnospiraceae bacterium | reverse complement strand
GTGTGATTCCCATGACATTTATCCGTGCGCCTTATATTATGGATGTATCCGGCAGTGCAGAGGTACTGGCCAGGGTTGATGGCAGGATTGTTGCAGCAAGACAGGACAATCAGCTGGCGACAGCTTTTCATCCTGAACTGTCAGACAATACAGCGGTTCACCGGTATTTTCTGGATATGATCCGTGAAGGACAACGTTTACCAAAATATTAAATAAAAACGATAACTTATTAAATTTTAATAAGTTATCGTTTTTTTGTTTTATTCATGTTATAATAAAAAATGGATTATTGAATATGTATGAATGAGAGGGGGCTGGAAGTATGATAAATAACGATAAGGTAAAGCTCATGACAAAGATACAGCTGTTTGAAAACCATGAAAAAGAAGCTTTAAAAGCCAATCGATATTTTCAGCGTGATTATCTGGGAATCTGTCTTATCAGATCTTTATTTGCATATATAGCACTTTTTATACTGGTACTGCTGGTTGTTTTTCTGTATAACTGGGAGGAACTTCTGACAAAGGTTGATCTGACGGTACTGACTCAATGGAGTAAGTGGATTATCCTGAGCTTTTTTCTGCTGCTGATTCCTTCCATGATCGTATCGTATATCGTATACTGGTTCCGGTATCGCAGATGCAGAAAAAAAGTCAGGGAGTATGTTACGAATCTGAAGCAGCTGAATGTTTATTACAAAGAAGACGAAAAGCAGTCAGCGGAATAAAAAGTTAGAAAGGCAGGATTTACTGTGGAATCTCCAATTACATCAATTTATGAATTAAGAGAAAAAATGAGGCAGATATATGCCAGACATACATTGATTTTCAGAACAATTTTAAAGTTTGCAGCAGCATTTCTGATGCTGATGTCCATCAATCAGAAAGCCGGGTATATGACATCGCTGGTTTCTCTGCCGGTTACCCTGCTGATTTCAGTTGTCTGCTGCGTACTTTCCTGGGGGATGATCACCGGGGTTATGTGTATACTTCTTCTGGTGCATTTTATGCAGGTATCGTTCATTATTGCGCTGGTAGCACTGGCGATTATGATTGCCATGATTCTGATCAATATTATTTTTGCTCCGGGCTGCCAGTCGGCAGTGTTTTTTGTACCGGTACTTTTTTCACTGAAAATTCCGTTTCTGCTGCCCCTGATACTGGGGCTGACAGCGCCTGTTTCATCTCTGGTTCCCATGCTTTTCGGTATTGTACTGTATTATATGATGGATTATGTTAGCAGTACTGCAGGGGTTCTGGCAGATGTAACGGAGACTGCCGGAATGTCAGCCCGTTTTATACAGCTGATCGATGGCATGAAGAATAATCGTATGCTTTTGATTGTAGCTGCAGCATTTTCCATTACACTGGTGATGGTTTATGTGGTTCACAGGCTTTCCATTGATTACTCATGGGC
Organism: Lachnospiraceae bacterium; assembly: GCA_034086685.1. GTDB lineage: Bacteria > Bacillota > Clostridia > Lachnospirales > Lachnospiraceae > TWA4. Next base: position 57,663 of record JAXDZY010000038.1, on the reverse strand, counting down.
AATTGCTGTGGCAGCAGGTATGGTGACGAATCTTGTTCTTGTTCTTTTCGGAGTAGCTTCTTCCGCATCGGATAATACGGGTATGACAGCGGCGTTTGTGATCATCAGCTCCCTTGTGTCGGGATTGTTTGCTTTTGTATTCCAGTTTATGTTTTTTGCTGTGGATTACAAGAGGACGGATTATGCCCAGTTCGAGGATGATGAGTACTATTATTATGTAAAAGCGGTTCCGAAGGTAAGAATCAGAGAAAAAGAGTATGATAAGATCAATATTCTGGAAGGCGATATGGGAAAAGAAAGCGGAGAGCAGATGTCTGAGTAAAAGCTTTCCCGTTAAAGAAAGTGTGAGAGCATGCGGCTGATAGCAGAGTTTATTTATAGTAACTTCAATGTCATGATTCCATATATACGGATCATCGATGTACTGCAGATTTTCCTGCTCACGATTGTTTTGTATAATGTGATTCTGTGGCTGAGAAATACAAAAGCATGGAATCTTTTAAAGGGGATTCTTCTTTTGCTGCTGTTTTATGTGATCGCTGCCGTACTTCATATGACAGTGATTGTATGGCTGGTTGATAATTGCCTGAGTGTGGTTATCATGGTGTTTGTTATTGTATTTCAGCCGGAGTTTCGTCAGGCACTGGAACGTCTGGGCAGCAATATGGGCGCAAAGAACGGCAGCGGTTTTCTGGTACGTCTGCTTCCTGTTGATCTGGGAGACCGCAAAGAAGAGAACCGTTTTACCAAACAGACTGTTATGGAGATTCTGAATGCAGTGTTTGCCATGGCATCTGTAAAAACGGGAGCACTGATCGTTATCCAGAATACCATGCCCATCGTACATTATGTTCAGAGATGGGGGACGGATATCGATGCAATCGTGGGGAGCGAACTGCTGATTAATATTTTTGAAAAAGATACGCCGCTCCATGATGGTGCGGTTGTAATTATCGGCAATCGGATTGCTTCAGCCAAGTGTTTTCTTCCGTTGAATGAGATGGAGGGAATCAGCTCCAGACTGGGAACGCGGCATCATGCAGCGGCTGGTATCAGCGAAATTACGGACAGTATTACAGTTATTGTTTCTGAGCAGACGGGGCGTGTTTCCGTGGCAAGGGATGGTAAAATCAAAACCAATCTGGATCGGAAAAGTCTGGAGAAAGAACTTCTGACTTTATGTACGGAGGAAAAATCCCAGACTTCTTCCAGAAGTGTCTGGAAGAGAAATAAACAGAAATAACAGCAGGAAACAGCAAGCAGGAGGCATGGAATGTCGAAAAATACGACAGGCAAATGGTTTTTATTGGTGATTGCGTTTATCGTGTCCTGTCTTATATGGTATATGGTAATTACAAATGACGATCCGCGTGTTAATATATCACTGGGCAGTATTGAAGTGGAACTTCTGAATGGTGATCAGCTTCATGAGGAGGGGCTGGCATATTATGTGGAGGAGAATTCTTCCATTGAAGTGAAGGTTAATGTGATTCAGGAAAGAGGATGGCTGGTGAAGCCGGAAGACATCAGGCTTACTGCTGATCTGTCGGAGGCAGCTGATGGAAAAACGGTGATTCCGGTCACATCTCAGGTTGTAGGTAATCAGGTTATTATCAATAATAATTATAAATTATCTGCCGGCAGTATTACGGTGCGGACAGAAAAACTTGTTGAAGTGGAAATTCCGCTTTTTATTCATACGGAGGGAGATCCGGAAGACGATTGCAGCACAGGAACCTGTATACCGGAGGTGGAATCCGTTAAAGTGCGGGTACCGGAATCGCTGCGTGAATATGTGGCTTCTGCGGAGGCAACAGTAGATATCAGCGGACGTTCGGCCGATTATGAAGGAGAAGTCCGGCTGACATTTTATGATGAAGACGGAAAAACGATTGATTGCAGTGAAAAACAGATTTTTCCCGAAAAAGACAGAATATCCGTCAAGATTCCCATTGGAGTTACAAAAAAAGTGGAAATCCAGGTTCCTTCGGGAGTGGGCAGGTGCAGTGAAGGGTATCGCTGTACCGGTATTGAGACCGACAGAAAGTCGGTTACTGTCATAGGATCCGATAAGGCGGTAAAGTCAATGGAAACAATTTCCATACCTGCAAACAGGATCAGCCTCACCGACAGAAGTGAATCTTTTGATCTGATTTTTGATCTGAGTGAGTTCCTTCCGGAGGGAGTCATCATCTATGATCCGGATGACAGTGAGCTGAAGATTTCCGTCATTATTGAAAAGCTGGAAACGAAGACACTTACAGTGCCTTCTTCCGATATAAAAATCAAGAATTCTTCCCCATCTTTAAAAACGGAGATCCGTTCAGAACAGATTTCTGTTATGATTCAGGGACTTCCAAAAGACCTGGAAAAACTGGAATCTGACAGGATTGAATTGACTCTTGATCTGAGCGGACTGAAAGCCGGTACACATCAGGTGAAGCCGGAGTGCCGGTTTGAAGATGCAGATGGAAAAATTGAGATTATTTCTTTAGAGAAAGCTACAGTTGTTATAACCGGATCCTGAATGCAGTCGGGATTGAAGGAAAGCAGTAGACAGGGAGGAAAAAACAGATGCTGAGCGGTATGGGCGTAGCCGGTCATATTGTAATGGGCACAGTAATCCGGCTGGAGAGTGAACAGCTTTCAGACATGGAAAAGTATCTGGAAAACACAGATGAAAAAAGTATTCTGATCACACCGGAATTGTCAGTTAAGGATGTCATGAGACTGGGGAATTTTCCGGTTGTTGGTTTTGTGACAGAAAAAGGAGGGTTCAATTCCCATCTTGCCATTCTGGCTCGAAAGCTGGAACTGACAGCAGTACTGGGAGTTCCGGGATGCATGGATTTTATTGACAGCGGAGATACGGTGCTTCTTGATGGAATCAAAGGAAATCTGGTGGTTAATCCCAGAAACAGTACAATTGAGCATTATATTAAGATCAAACAGAAACTTGAGAAAGATCAGAGCAGATTCACAACTTATGCAGAGCAGGAGACAGTTACTCAGGATGGCTATAAGCTGGCTCTCATGGGTAATGTGGATGATGCAGCGGATATTGAAAAGGTTGTTCAGTGCGGAGGTGAGGGAATCGGCCTGTTCCGTACGGAGAACCTGTTTGCGCAGAGGGACAGTCTGCCGACTGAAGAAGAACAGTATGAAATTTATATGCAGGCTGCAAAAGCCATGGAAGGAAAGACGATTATTATCCGGACTCTGGATGCGGGAGGAGATCACAGGATTCCCTATCTGGAACAGGAACCGGAAGAGAATCCTTTTCTTGGCTGCAGGGGAATCCGCTTCAGTCTGAAACGACCTGATATTTTTAAAACTCAGTGCCGAGCTATTCTGCGTGCCAGTGCTTATGGTAAATTCAGAATTCTTCTGCCCATGCTCTGTTCCCTGACAGAATTCAGAAGAGTAAAAACAGTTATTTCGCTGATTAAAGAGGAACTGGATTCACTTCAGATTCCTTATGATAAAGAACTGCAGCTGGGTGTGATGGTGGAAACACCGGCAGCAGCCTGGATGGCTGATCTGTTTGCCAGAGAGGCTGATTTTATCAGTATCGGAACCAACGATCTGACTCAGTATACAGTTGCTGCCGACCGGGGCAACAAGCAGATCGCGTATCTGTATTCCAACTATCATCCTGCTGTAGTAAGAAGTATCCGCCATATTATTGAGTGCTGCAAGAAGGAAGGAACACTGGTTTCCGTATGCGGAGAAGCTGCCAGTGACAGCAAGCTTCTTCCGTTGTTTCTGCTGTGCGGAGTGGATGAACTCAGTGTCAGTCCGTCGTTGATTCTGAAAACACGCCGGCAGATCAATGAGTTGAATCTGGAAAAACTTGAGGGGCTTTTGCAGGCCCTGGATAATATGGGAAGCATTGAGGAGACGGAAAGCTGTATTGATGCTTTTTTAGCGTTATCATAAAAAATTATTGGCAAGAAGTTATATTTATGCTATAATGACTTATTGCAGTGTAATTTAGAATGCAATGATTCTGTTTCTGGTAATCGAGCTGCTTTTTTCCCACAAAAGCGTACGAAATAATACGAAACAGTGCAATTTAAGGAGGATACACACGATGAGTGTAACAGTTGAGACTTTAGAAAAAAACATGGCAAAGCTGACAATTACTGTATCAGCTGAAGAAATCGAAAAAGCTATGCAGGCTGTATATCAGAAAAACAGAAGCAGATACAGCGTGCCCGGTTTCAGAAAAGGTAAAGTGTCCCGTTCTGTACTGGAAAGAATGTATGGCAAAGGCCTGTTTTATGAAGATGCAGTAAATTCTGTAATGCCTGAAGCATACGCATCAGCAGTTGAAGAAAGCGGTCTGGATGTTGTTTCCGAACCCGATATTAAATTTGTAGAAACTGATCCTGATAAAGATCTGGTATTTACTGCAGAAGTAGCAGTTAAGCCTGAAGTTGTTCTGGGTGAATACAAAGGACTGGAAGTTCCCAAAGCTGATCTGACTGTAACAGAAGATGAAGTTATGGCAATCATCAGGAAGGAACAGGAGAAGAATGCAGTTAATGTTAATGTGGAAGACCGTGCGGTACAGGCTGATGATATTGCCACCATTGATTTCGAAGGTTTCGTAGACGGCGTGGCTTTTGAAGGCGGAAAGGGTGAAGATTATCCTTTGACAATCGGTTCCAATACCTTCATTCCCGGATTTGAAGATCAGATCATCGGTCATGAAATCGGTACTGAATTCGATGTTAATGTAACATTCCCTGAAGATTACCAGGCTGAAGAATTAAAGGGAAAAGCAGCTGTATTTAAAGTAACTGTTAAAAAGATTGAAGAAAAACAGCTGCCTGAACTGGATGATGAATTTGCAGCAGAAGTTTCCGAGTTCGAAACAATGGCTGAATATAAAGCACATGTTGAAAAAGCAGAAGCTGAAAGAAAAGAAGTTGCTGCTGAACAGGCAAAAGAAGATACTGTTATTGAAAAAGCAGTTGAGAATGCCCAGATGGATATTCCGGATGCAATGGTAACAACAGAAGCAAACAATATGATCAGAGAATTTGCAAGCAATCTGGAACGTCAGGGCCTGAAGATGGAACAGTATCTGCAGTACTTTGGACAGACAGAAGATGGTATGAGAGAGCAGATGAAGCCCAACGCTCTGAAGAGAATCCAGACAAGACTGGTTCTGGAAGCAGTTGCAAAGGCAGAAGCTTTCGAAATTACTGATGAAGAAATCGATGCTGAAATCAAATCCATGGCAGAACAGTATCAGATGGAAGAAGATCAGGTTAAGACCATGGTTAACATGGATTATCTGAAAGAAGATATTTCATATAAGAAAGCAAGCAAATTGCTGGTTGATGAAGCTAAGGAAGTTTAATTGATACTATAAAAAGGGGGTCTTTAGATGCCGGTTATTCCTTATGTAGTAGAAACCACCAGAAATGGTGAAAGATCCAGTGATATTTACTCCAGACTGTTAAAGGAAAGGATTATTTTTCTGGATTCACAGGTAACAGATGAGTCTGCCAGCATCATCGTGGCACAGCTGCTGTATCTGGAATCAGAGGATATTACGAAGGATATCAGCCTTTATATTAACAGCCCGGGCGGTTCTGTAACGGCCGGCATGGCTATTTATGATACCATGCAGTATATTAAGTGTGACGTATCTACAATCTGTATCGGTATGGCTGCCAGCATGGGTGCATTCCTGCTTTCAGGCGGAGCAAAAGGGAAACGTTTTGCATTGCCTAATGCGGAAATCATGATTCATCAGCCGTCCGGCGGCGCACAGGGTCAGGCTACTGATATTAAGATTGTGGCAGACCGTATCATTGAAACTCGTAAGAAATTAAATGAAATACTGGCTGCTAACACCGGTCAGCCTCTTTCAGTTATTGAAGTGGATACAGAAAGAGATCATTACATGTCTGCTGAAGAAGCAAAACAGTACGGATTAATCGATGCTGTTCTCGAGAGGAGATAAGATACCGATTCCCGCAAGTCAAACGATGCTGCCGGTGTCCATTTCAGGCACCGGCAGGTTTTTGTGGATGGAATTCAGATAGTAGCGGAGCGGGATTCCGCGCATAAACCGGTATGTAACAGGCATATGGTATGTATGTCTGCTGTTCTGACTTAATTAATTTCAACATTTGAATTAGAAAGCGCGGTGCTATTATGGCAAACAGATATGAAGAAAAGATAAGATGTTCTTTCTGCGGTAAGTCGCAGGAAAAAGTGAGAAAATTATTTGCTTCCGGTTCTCAGAGAGGAATTTATATTTGTAATCAGTGTATTGAGGATTGTGCGGAACTGCTTGACAATGAATACATGGATTATATGGAAGACAGCCATTCGGCAGAAGGTGGACTTAATCTTCTGAAACCGAAGGAAATCAAACGTTACCTAGACGATTATGTAGTCGGACAGGATGAAGCAAAAAAGGTGCTTGCCGTGTCCGTTTACAATCATTATAAAAGAATCAGTGCAGAGCCGTCAGATGATGAAGTGGAGATTCAGAAAAGTAATATTCTGATGCTTGGACCGACCGGTTCAGGTAAGACTTTCCTGGCACAGACTCTTGCCAAACTGTTGAATGTACCTTTTGCAATCGCGGATGCAACTACATTGACTGAAGCAGGTTATGTAGGTGAAGACGTGGAGAATATTCTTCTGAAACTGATTCAGGCTGCTGATTATGATATCAGCAGGGCAGAATATGGTATTGTCTATATTGACGAGATCGACAAGATTACAAAGAAGTCTGAAAATGTGTCAATTACCCGTGATGTTTCGGGAGAAGGTGTTCAGCAGGCCTTACTGAAAATCCTGGAAGGAACGGTTGCAAGTGTTCCTCCGCAGGGAGGAAGAAAGCATCCCCATCAGGATATGTATCAGATTGATACTACAAACATCCTGTTTATCTGCGGCGGTGCATTTGACGGGCTGGAGAAGATTATTGAGAATCGCATGGGAAGTAATTCCATCGGTTTTAATGCGGAGGTGCATGAAAAGAATAATGCAGATTCCATCCATCTGTTGAAAGAAGTGCTGCCTCAGGATCTGACAAAATTCGGATTGATTCCTGAATTTGTCGGTCGTGTTCCTGTCGTTGTAGCTTTGGATCTGCTGGATAAAAAAGCACTGGAGAAGATTCTGACAGAACCCAGAAATGCTATTACGAAACAGTACAAGAAGCTGTTTGAAATGGATGGGGTAGCCCTGGAGTTCGATCCGGAAGCAATCGGTGAGATAGCTGTCCGTTCTCAGGAACGTAAGACCGGAGCCAGAGGCCTGCGGGCTATCATGGAAAAAGTCATGCAGGATGTGATGTATGAAATTCCATCTGATGATAATATCGGCAAATGCCGCATTACCAAGGAAGTTGTTGAGGGAAAAGGAGAACCGGTTATCACTTATCGTACAGATGAAGTGGACGCGGATTCCAATTCCACAAGTGCATAACATGAGAAAAGGGGGAATAGTATGAAGGTCCCTGTTATTGCATTAAGAGGCCTGGCAGTCCTTCCGGGCATGGTGGTTCATTTTGATGCCAGCCGGAAAATGTCAATTGAAGCAGCGCAGAAAGCGATGGCTTCAGGACAGAAGATTCTTCTGGTTCTGCAGAAAGATGTTACTGTTGAAAATCCTGTTTTTGAAGATCTTTATTCTATGGGCACACTGGCACGTGTAAAACAGCTCATCAAGATGCAGGGCAATGTTCTGCGTATAATGGTGGAGGGGCTGGAGCGCGTGGAGCTGATGAGTCTTGATACAGATGGTGATTATCTGACCGGTGAGATGGAGTTCAGACCGAGAGGTGATATCAACCGGGAACTGGATTATACTCAGCAGGAAGCAATGCTTCGGATTTTGAAAGATGATCTGGAAAAGTATGGCGCAGACAGTTCACTTGGAAAACAGGCGATTCCTCATTTACTTGAGTGCAAAACATTGGCAGAACTGCTGGAACAGGTGATTATTACATTTCCGTTTACTGTTGAGTCAAGACAGCAGATACTGGAAATATCGGGATATGAAGAATTGTATATGTTCGTTCTGAAACTGATCCGTGAGGAAACGGTGATCAATCAGATTAAAAAAGAGTTTCAGATGAAAGTAAAGGAGCATATTGATAAATCACAGAAAGAGTATATCCTTCGTGAGCAGATGAAAGTAATCCGCGAAGAACTGGGTGAAGATGTGAATAATTCAGATGATGCGGATGAGTATGCGAAACGTGCTGCCAAACTGAAAGCTCCCAAAGAAGTGAAGGATGTCCTGGCAAAGGAAATCAGCCGTTTTCGTATGATTCCCAACGGAAGTCAGGAGGGAACGGTTTCCCGTAATTATATTGAGGCGCTTCTGGAACTGCCCTGGAATAAGGTCAGCCGGGATAATAATGATACCCTGCGCGCACGCCGCATTCTGGATGAAGATCATTACGGTCTGGAAGATGTGAAAAAGCGCGTGGTAGAATATCTGGCGGTTCGTGCAGTGACGAAGAAAGGGGACGCTCCGATCATCTGCCTTGCAGGCCCTCCCGGAACCGGAAAAACTTCGATTGCCCGCTCTGTGGCAAAGGCTTTGAATAAAAAATATGTCCGTGTATGTCTGGGAGGAGTTCGTGATGAGGCGGAGATTCGCGGACATCGCAGAACCTACATCGGTTCCATGCCCGGTCGGATCGCGGAAGCATTGAAACAGGCGGGAACTTCCAATCCCCTGATTCTTCTGGATGAAATTGATAAGGTCAGCAGTGATTATAAGGGAGATACCTCTGCTGCATTGCTGGAGGTACTGGACAGTGAGCAGAACAGTCATTTCCGGGATCATTTCATTGAGGTGCCGATTGATCTGTCTCAGGTTCTGTTTATTGCAACAGCCAATGATCCGTATAATATTCCCAGACCGCTGTACGATCGTATGGAAGTTATTGAGGTCAGCAGTTATACGGAAAATGAAAAGTTCCATATTGCGACGGAGCATCTGATCCGCAAGCAGATGGAAAAAAATGGACTGAAGGAAGGGCAGCTGGTTATTACAGATGGCGCATTGAAGAAAGTCATTCATAATTATACGAGAGAAGCAGGAGTTCGTAATCTGGAGCGCCGTATCGCAGATATCTGCCGAAAGGTCGTATGTGAGATTCTGGAAGAAGGAAAAGACTCCGTGACTGTTGATGAGCAGGATCTGAACCATTATCTGGGACTTGAAAAGGTCAATTTCGAATCGGTTAATGAGGAAGATGAAGTTGGCATTGTTCGCGGACTGGCCTGGACCAGTGTGGGCGGTGATACTCTTCAGATTGAGGTCAATATGATCCCCGGCAGCGGTAAACTGCAGCTGACCGGCCAGCTGGGAGATGTGATGAAGGAATCTGCTCAGATTGCCTTAACTTATGTGAAATCCGTGGCTCCTGAGTACGGCATCAGTAAGGAATATTTTGATGAACATGATATTCATATACATATTCCTGAAGGGGCAGTGCCTAAAGATGGTCCCAGTGCCGGGATTACCATGACAACAGCCATTCTTTCCGCAGCTACAGGAAGGAAGGTGCATGCAGATCTGGCAATGACCGGTGAAGTCACCCTGAGAGGGCGTGTTCTTCCCATCGGCGGTCTGAAGGAAAAGCTTCTGGCAGCCAAGATGGCCGGTATCCATAATGTGCTGGTGCCTGTTAAAAATACTCCCAATGTGGGAGAACTGGCAAGCGAGATTACAGATGGACTGAATATTACTTATGTAGGTCATATGAACGAAGTTATTGACAATGCATTTGTAACACAATAGGGATATCTGCGGAGCCTGAAGACGAATATGCAGGAACGTCCGAACAGTTTTGAGAAACTTTCGGGCGTTCCTTTTTGTATTATTCCACCCATTCAATCGTTCCGCATCCGATTTTCTCACCGGCATTTCCGGCGGGCTGGGTGTGGAAATCGTCAGGGCTGCGGTGGATAATTACAGATTTTCCGATGATTTCAGGGATACTAAAACGCTCATCGTAGAAAACACACCAGGCATAACCGTGATTTCCCAGCAGAGGGACGAGATCACCAGCATGCTGGGGATGAGGGGAATTGCCGGGATTATAATGCATCCCTGTTTTGTCAAAAGGCGGTGTGCAGTCGCCGTATTCGTGAATGTGCATGGCGAAGAAAAAACTGCCGCCTGAAACAGGTTTATTGCCTGTATCGGAAACGGTTTCTCCGTTTATATCTGAAATCTGCTCGCTGGTTACAACTGGCAGTCCCCAGACTTCTGCCTGAATCAGCAGGCCTGCGTAGGGAGACTGATAAAAACTGACAGTACCGGTGAGAGAAGGATAATCAGTATTACCGGTAATCAGGGCAGCTGCGTCGGGAGATGTGCGGTAGAGCTCTTTGATAAAATGGAAAGAAGGTGTGATCTGTCTCATGAGATCAGGAAACCTCGGGAAAATATATTCAATACAAAATACGCTAAAGATACAGATGTGTGTTGAAAAACAAAAACTTACCTGCAAAATTAACGTGCGGTAAATGCAGGAACAGGAGCATTCACCGCACGTTATCAATATAACTGCTGTTTCTATTTCATGGTATCCAGCATTTCCTGAATTTTTGCTCTGACACCGGCACCCAGGAATTTCTTCTCTTCCCGGCTTAACTGTTTGGGATAGATCGGCTCGCCGAACTGAATCTGAATGTGGGCCGGACGGATAAACGGTACATGCTTTTCGAAAACATCATCCGTTCCTTTAAATGCAACGGGGATGATGGCACAGCCGGACTTTTCTGCAATCTTCATACTGCCTTCCTTGAATTCCAGCATCTCTTCTGTCTGGCTTCGTGTTCCTTCCGGGAAGATCCAGACAGAGGTTCCGTTTTTCACCATGTCTATGGCTGCCAGAATCGTCTTCAGGCCTTCCTTAACATTCTGGCGATCCAGGAACAGGCAGGAAATCAGCCGCATCCATGATGCAAGCAGAGGAATCTTCTCCATCTCCTTTTTAGCAACAAAACCGCAGCAGCCATCTGTGAAAGCATATCCGGTAACAACATCGAAGTAACTGCGGTGATTCCCTACGTAGAGAACCGGCTCATCAGGGATATTTTCCTTACCGGACACAGTAACGGTGGAACCGGTGATTTTCAGAAGAACCCTGAATATCCAGCGCACCATATTGCTGGCAATCCGGTCATTTCTCTCCTTATGCTTTTCATTGGTACATTTGAGGACTAACATGACGGGGATTGTCAGAATCAGATAAAGAACGATAAACAGAGCAACAATAACAGTTCTTATCATAATATAAATCTCCTGTGAAAATATGTTTGTAACAATTCAGCAGAGAATTATGTATGCCTGCTGAACTGCTGATTTCTCTCAGTATACCATAAAAAACAAATAAAAAACAGCATTTTCAGGTTTTCGTTGACATCTTCTCCGGCATCAGAATTCTCTTGACAATTATTTCGTGAATCGCTATAATTAGGCATAGTTCGTAGACTGGATGGAATCTGTGAACAGGTTTTCCTTATATGTATATTTCGGTATATATGTACGGGGGATGCCACAGCAGGAATCCGGCTGCGGAGAGTAAAAAGCGTTGACAGAGACAGTGCAGATGAGCAGGAAGCTGACAGCGAGCCGGGACTGGTGGAAGCCGGCGGGTTTTCAATCTGCAGAATCACTCCCGAGCTGCAGGCCGAGAAAGCAGGACACAGCAGATTGTGTGATGCGCAAGCCGTGCCGGAGTCCCTCCGTTAAAGGGAACAAACTTGTTTGAGTTGGTGGTATAGCGAAGAGTATTATGACTTCGTCCAGTTTGGGCGGAGTCTTTTTTTAATAGGAGATCTATTTCCTGTTATTATTCCATTATGTCACCCATCTGAATACGCCGCGAAGATGCGGTAATGGAGGTAAGAAACATGTTGTATCAGAAAGTTTCGACTGATCTGAAATTTGTTGAGAGAGAAAAAGAAGTCTTAAAATTCTGGGAAGATAATAAAATTTTCCAGAAGAGTATTGATTCACGTAAAGAAGGTCCCACTTATACGTTCTACGATGGGCCGCCCACAGCCAACGGCAAGCCTCATATCGGTCACGTGGAGACCCGTGTTATCAAGGATATGATTCCCAGATACCATGCTATGAAAGGCGCCATGGTACCGAGAAAGGCCGGATGGGATACCCATGGCCTGCCGGTTGAGCTGGAAGTAGAGAAGATGCTTGGTCTGGATGGAAAGGAACAGATTGAAGAATATGGTCTGGAACCGTTCATCAAACATTGTAAGGAAAGTGTATGGAAGTACAAGGGTATGTGGGAAGAATTTTCCGATATCGTTGGCTTCTGGGCTGATATGGAACATCCCTATGTTACCTATGAGAATGATTATATTGAATCCGAGTGGTGGTCTCTGAAGCAGATCTGGGAGAAAGGTCTGCTGTACAAGGGATTCAAGATTGTGCCTTACTGCCCCCGCTGCGGTACTCCTCTGTCCAGCCATGAAGTAGCACAGGGCTACAAGCTGGTGAAGGAACGTTCTGCAATTGTACGTTTTAAAGTAATCGGTGAAGACGCTTATTTCCTGGCATGGACCACGACCCCCTGGACCTTGCCTTCCAACGTGGCACTCTGTGTGAATCCTTCTGAAACATACTGCAAAGTAAAAGCTGCCGACGGTTATACCTATTATATGGCAGAAGCGCTGCTGGACAAAGTTCTGGGCGGTCTTGCGGAAGAAGGAAAATCCGCATATGAAGTACTGGAAAAATATGTGGGCCGGGATCTGGAATACAAAGAATATGAACCTTTATTCGAATGTGCAGCCAGAGAAGCAGAGAAGCAGAAATTAAAAGCTCATTATGTAACCTGTGATAATTATGTAACCATGTCAGATGGTACCGGTATCGTTCATATTGCTCCCGCATTTGGTGAGGATGATGCCAATGTTGGCCGTCATTACAACCTGCCTTTTGTCCAGATGGTTGACGGTAAAGGTGAGATGACAGAAGAAACCGATTATGCAGGTATGTTTGTAAAAGATGCGGATCCGGTGATTTTAAAAGATCTGGAGAAGGCCGGCAAGCTGTTTGATGCCCCGAAATTTGAGCATGATTATCCCTTCTGCTGGAGATGCGACACACCTCTGATCTATTACGCAAGGGACAGCTGGTTTATCCGCATGACAGCTGTAAAGGATCAGCTGATCCGCAACAATAACACGATTAACTGGGTACCCGAATCCATTGGCAAGGGACGTTTCGGTGACTGGCTGGAGAATGTTCAGGACTGGGGGCTGAGCCGTAACCGTTACTGGGGTACACCTCTGAATATCTGGGAATGTGAATGTGGTAAGAGACATGCCATCGGCAGTATTGCTGAACTGAAAGAGATGTCCGACAACTGTCCTGACAATATTGAACTGCACCGTCCTTATATTGATGCAGTTACCATCAAATGTCCTGACTGCGGCAGAGAGATGCATCGTGTACCGGAAGTAATTGACTGCTGGTATGACAGCGGCTCCATGCCTTTTGCGCAGCATCATTATCCTTTTGAGAATGAAGATCTGTTCAAACAGCAGTTCCCCGCTGATTTTATTTCCGAGGCGGTGGATCAGACACGTGGATGGTTCTACTCTCTGCTGGCGATTTCCACTCTGATTTTTGATCAGGCTCCTTTCAGAAATGTAATTGTTATGGGTCATGTTCAGGATAAAGATGGACAGAAGATGTCCAAATCAAAAGGCAATGCTGTTGATCCCATGGAAGCACTGCAGAAACATGGTGCAGATGCTATCCGCTGGTACTTCTATACAAGCTCCGCACCCTGGCTGCCCAAACGTTTCCATGATGCGGCAGTAACGGAAGGACAGAGAAAATTCATGGGTACACTCTGGAATACCTATGCTTTCTTCGTACTGTATGCCAATATTGATGAATTTGATGCAACAAAATACACTTTGGATTATGAGAAGCTGTCCGTTATGGACAAGTGGCTTCTGTCCAAACTGAATCTGGTTGTTAAAGGCGTTGATGAAAATCTGGGTGCCTACCGTATTCCTGAAGCTGCAAGACTGCTGGAAGAATTTGTAGATGATATGAGTAACTGGTATGTAAGACGAAGCAGAGAACGTTTCTGGGCAAAAGGCATGCCTCAGGATAAGATCAATGCTTATATGACTCTGTATACTGCACTGGTTACAATTTCCAAAGCAGCAGCGCCCATGATTCCTTTTATGACAGAACAGATTTACAGAAATCTGGTCTGCTCCCTGGATGCAGATGCACCTGTCAGTGTACATCTCTGTGATTTCCCGGAAGTTCAGGAGAAATATATCGATACAGAGCTGGAAGAATACATGGAAACAGTACTGAAAGTCGTTGTAATGGGACGTGCATGCCGTAATGGTGCCAATATCAAAAACAGACAGCCCATCGGTCAGATGTTTGTAAAGAGTGAAATTAAGCTGCCTGAATTTTATCAGTCCATTATCGCCGATGAGCTGAATGTAAAGAAGATCGAATTTACTGATGACGTAAGAAGCTTTACATCCTACAGCTTCAAGCCCCAGATGCGTACAGTAGGTCCCAAATACGGCAAACTTCTCGGAAAGATCAAAGGTTTGCTTACCGGGCTGGACGGAAATAAAGCCATGGATGAATTAAATGAATCCGGTGCTTTGCGATTTGATGTTGATGGTACCGAAGTTATTCTTACGAAAGAAGATCTGCTCATCGATACCGCTCAGATTCCCGGATTTGTATCTGAACAGGATAAGAATATCACTGTTGTGCTGGATACCAATCTGACTCCGGAATTACTGAAAGAAGGTCTGCTTCGTGAAGTGGCAAGCAAGATCCAGACCATGCGCAAGGAAGCGGATTTCCAGCTGACGGATCATATTATCATTTATGCGGCCGGTGATGAAGAAATTGAAAAACTTATGACCGGACATGCAGAAGAAGTAAAAGAATATGTTCTGGCTGACGATATTGTTACAGGCTCCGTGGATGGTTACATCAAGGAGTGGAGCATCAACGGACACAAGGTAACTCTGGGTGTCAAAGTGAACGCATAAGCATTGAAAGGGGATCATACCTGAATGAAAAAAATAGATAAAAATGTATTCAAAAAAGACGTCAAAGATTTTCTGAAGAATTTTTACCGTAAAAACATTGAGGATGCGGATAATCATCAGCTGTTCAACGCTGTTGCCTATGCGCTGAAAGAATATATTGTGGAAGACTGGATGGCTACCCACAAGGCATACGATGATCAGGATGCCAAGATGGTATATTACCTGTCCATGGAGTTTCTCATGGGACGTGCTCTGGGCAACAATATTATCAATCTTCAGGCATCTGATGTGGTCAGAGAAGCGCTGGAAGAACTGGGGCTGGATCTGAATGAGGTTGAGGATGCAGAACGGGATTATGCACTGGGCAACGGCGGTCTGGGGCGCCTTGCTGCCTGCTTCCTGGATTCTCTGGCAACTCTGGGATACCCCGCATACGGATGCGGCATCCGTTACAAATACGGTATGTTCAAGCAGGAGATTCGTGACGGTTATCAGAAGGAAGTTCCGGATGACTGGCTGAAATATGGTAATCCTTTTGAAATCCGTCGTGATGAGTATGCCAAGGAAGTGAAATTCGGGGGCTATGTTGCTGTCGAAAAAGATGAAAACGGTCGTGATCATTATAAACTTAAGGGATACCAGGCGGTACGTGCAGTACCTTATGATCTGCCCATTGTAGGATATGGCAATCACGTTGTTAATACCCTTCGTATCTGGGATGCGGAGCCGGTTAATACTTTCAATCTGGAAGATTTCGGCCGCGGTGATTACCGGAAAGCAGTTGAATCGGAAAACCTGGCAAAGAATATTGTGGAGGTTCTCTATCCCTGTGATGATCACTATGCAGGTAAGGAACTGCGTCTGAAACAGCAGTATTTCTTTATTTCCGCATCTGTTCAGACAGCTATTAAGAAATATCTGAGAAATCCGAAGCATACGGATCTGCATAAGTTCTACGAAAAAGCATGCTTCCAGCTGAATGATACCCATCCTACGGTAGCGATACCGGAGCTGATGCGTATCCTGATGGATGAATATTATTTTACATGGGATGAGGCATGGGATGTGACAACAAAAACCTGTGCCTATACAAATCATACCATCATGGCAGAAGCTCTCGAGAAATGGCCTATCGAGCTGTTCTCACGCCTGCTTCCCCGTATCTACCAGATTGTGGAGGAAATCAACAGACGTTTCTGCAATCAGATCTGGGCCATGTACCCTGACTGTGCTCAGGAAAAGATCAAAAAGATGGCGATTATTTACGATGGACAGGTTAAGATGGCCAATATGGCAATCGTTGCCGGCTTCTCTGTAAATGGTGTTGCCAGATTGCATACGGAGATTCTGAAGAATCAGGAACTGAAGGATTTCTATGAGATGTTCCCTGAAAAATTCAATAATAAAACAAACGGTATTACACAGCGCCGTTTCCTGCTTCATGGAAATCCTCTGTTAGCTGACTGGGTAACCGGCAAGATCGGTGATGGATGGATCACGGACCTGTCTCAGATGAAAAAACTGGAGGCATTTGCGACCGATCCCAGAAGCAAGGCTGAATTCATGCAGATCAAGTATCTGAATAAGGTTCGTCTGGCAAAGTATATTAAAGAGCATAACGGAATCGAAGTAAATCCCCGTTCCATCTTTGATGTTCAGGTTAAGCGTCTGCATGAGTATAAGCGTCAGCTTCTTAATATTCTGCATGTTATGTATCTGTATAATCAGCTGAAGAGCAATCCGGACATGGATTTCTATCCCCGTACTTTTATCTTCGGTGCAAAGGCAGCAGCAGGCTATAAGATTGCGAAGCTGACTATCAAGCTGATCAACAGTGTGGCAGATGTGATCAACAACGATAAGAGCATTGACGGCAGGATCAAAGTGGTATTTATTGAGGATTATCGTGTATCCAATGCAGAATGGATTTTTGCAGCATCAGATGTCAGCGAACAGATTTCCACTGCCAGCAAGGAAGCATCCGGTACCGGCAACATGAAATTCATGCTGAACGGCGCTCTGACACTGGGAACCATGGATGGTGCCAATGTGGAGATCGTTGAAGAAGTAGGCGGGGAATATGCATTTATCTTTGGTATGTCTGCCGATGAGGTCATCAATTATGAGAAAAACGGCGGTTATAATCCCATGGATATTTTCAATAATGATATGGAGATCCGCCGCGTGCTCATGCAGCTGATCAACGGATATTATGCACCGGATGATCCTGAAAGATTCCGTGATCTGTATAACTCTCTGCTGAATACTCTCAGTACATCAAAAGCAGATACTTACTTTATTCTGAAGGATTTCCATTCTTATGCGGATGCACAGAGGAGAGTGGAAGCTGCATACAGGAACACTGACTGGTGGGCAGAGGCGGCAATCCGCAATGTGGCAAATGTGGGTAAATTCTCATCTGACCGTACGATTCAGGAATATGTAGATGATATCTGGCATCTGGATAAGATAGAAGTAGAAGCTTAATGGCTGTGATTTCCCGGGCAGCTGAAACTGTCCGGGGGACTGCGGCGGAAAGGAGTTTTTTATGGCTAAGGTGATTGCTTATATGGCCAATGGTCTGGAGGAAGTGGAGTGTCTGGCGGTTGTGGATGTGCTGCGCCGGGCGGGAATTGAGGTGGTTCTGACTTCAATTCATGACAGAAAGAAGATTGAGGGATCTCATCATATTTTTATCGGTGCGGATGCTCTGGCGGGGGATGTGGATGCTTCCGATGCAGATCTGATCTTTCTTCCCGGAGGAATGCCGGGTACACGGTATCTTGGGGAATGTGAGATCGTTACCGATGCGGTAAAACAGGCTGTGGCAGACGGAAGAAGAGTTGCGGCCATCTGTGCTGCGCCCAGTGTTCTTGGAGAGCTGCATCTGCTGGAAGGAAAAAAAGCAACCTGCTATCCCGGCTTTGAAGATAAATTATACGGGGCACAGCATGTATCCGATGGTGTCGTTACAGATGGCAATATCACTACCTGCAGAGGTCTGGGCTATGCTATTGCTCTTGGGCTGGAACTAATCAGGCTGCTGATCAGCGAGGAAAAAGCTCTTGAGATTAAAGCCGCTATTCAGAGAGACTGATAAATAATTCAGTGGGACTGATAAATATTCGGAGAGAAAACAGCATTTGACAATGCAACAGGGCAGCTCTGTCTTACTGTGGATATTAAAATCCGATGCAGGAGACAGAACTGCCCTGTTTTGACGAAAACGCAGGCTTTTCGGTATATTTGTTAATTTTCCTGATGAGCAGGAACCGTGTGGGTCGGTACAATATCACCTACCCCATTGGCGATGACTCTGGGCCGGTAGGGAAACTGATTGATATTTTCCATATTGGTAACGCCGGAAAGAACCAGAAGAGTGTCAAGGCCACTTTCGATTCCTGCGATCATATCGGTATCCATTCGATCCCCGATCATAACTGCGTCATCTGAATGCACACCCAGCATGCGAAGGCCGGTGCGCATCATAAGAGGATTGGGTTTTCCAACAAAATAGGCAGATCTGCCGGTTGACAGTTCAATGGGAGCAATCAGAGAGCGGCAGGAAGGAACAGTACCGAACTCGGTGGGACCGGTCAGATCCGAATTGGTACCGATCAGTTTTGCACCCTTTTCAACCAGACGAACAGCTTTTACAATGGTTTCGTAGCCATAGGTACCGGATTCTCCCACGACCACATAATCCGGATTCACATCATTATAGACGATTCCCGCTTCATACATTGCATTGAACAGTCCGTGTTCTCCGATTATATAGGCGCTGCAGCCGGGTGTCTGACTGCTGAGAAAGGAAGCAGTGGCCATGGCGCTGGTGTAAAAATGATGTTCATCAATTTCAAGTCCCATTCGCTTCAGCTTCAGCTGAAGTTCTCTGGGAGAGGAATGATTGGCATTGGTCAGAAAAAGAAAATGTTTATCGTTTTCATAAAGCCAGTTTACAAATTCCGTAACACCCGGCAGAAGCCGGTTGCCGTGGTAGATCACACCATCCATATCGCAGATAAATCCGCTTTTTTGTCTTATAAGATCCATAAAATATCTCTCCTGATTAATATCACGGCTGTTCAGCAGGAAATTCCGAATACCTGCTGAGTATACTGTGGTTATTGAGTTGTAAAAATGTCTGAAAATAAATATTTGTCCATGATCTGACGGATTAAATGGAAAGTATCTGTAATCATGGAGAAGGAAATATACTTTAAGAGGATATCACGTCTCCATAAAAATGATTACAGATTTTCGTAAAAGTGATGTAAAATTCCGGAAAATTATTCTTCCATAAAGCTGTCCAGTACCTCATAAAGTTCGTCCCGGCCCATCTTTGTTTCTGCCGAGAACAGGATCAGTTTGTCCTCCGGGCGAAGTCCCAGTCCTTTGCGCAGGATGGAGACCTGTTTCTGATACTGGCTGCGTTTCAGTTTATCTCCTTTTGTGGCGATAACAATGGGGCGGAAGCCATTCTGTATGATCCAGTCATACATGCTGCAATCGTTGGCGGAAGGCTCGTGGCGGCAGTCCACCAGAAGGAAAACGGCTTTCAGCGAAGGAGAGGTATGAAGATATTTTTCAATCATAACACCCCATCTGGCCCGTTCTTCTTTGGATACCTTTGCGTAGCCGTAACCGGGAAGATCCACAAAATACATGGCATCATTCACATTATAATAATTAATGGTCTGTGTTTTTCCCGGTGAAGAAGAAGTTCGGGCGTAGGATTTCCGATTGCAGAGCGCATTGATAAGAGATGATTTGCCAACGTTTGATTTGCCGGCAAATGCAAATTCGGGTATTGTATGAAGGGGAAGCGTACTGGTGATACCACACACGGTTTCCAGATTCACTGATTTAATGATCAAAATAAAGTCCTCCTGTTATTTGAATAATGATTTAACAGCAAAAGAATAAATATCCTGGCTGTTTTTATTCCAGTTGTTGCATATGGCAATGGCCTGTTCCTTGCCGGGTACGGAAATCTCCAGAGCAAACAGCAGATTGCGGCCTTCTTTTACCTGACAGCGGACCATGTATTCATGTCCGCTTTTGTAATATTCGGAGGTAATGCCGGATTCATTGCGCAGTTTCACCTGATTTTCCTGGAGAAAGGTATCTATTTCACTGATGATTGCCTGTGATATATTGGAACTGAAATAGGAGATTGTTTCCTCACCGGATTCCGTGATGGTGTAATGGGAGGAATTATGTAGGGATTCGGATACAATCAGCCCTGTGTCAACCAGCTCGTTCACCGCCTGCTGGAATGTGAAATAATCCGTGTATTCATGATCAAGAAAAAAGCCCAGCATCTGAGAATTGGTCAGCGGAAACTGAACCTGATTCAACATGTACAGTACCATTAATTTATATAAAGTCATCGGTTCCGTCATCATTGTTTACCTCCGTTTGGTATTCTGGTCATATCTGCCAGGAAATCTGACCGGGTGGGCTGATATCTTTCTGAACAGATACATCTATTCTTAATACTATCAGGAATATCTGCTGAAATCAAGAGTACAATTTCTTATAGATTTTACTTGAATAGAGAGTCTGAGACGTGTTATAATATCCATCATGAATCACATTTGACGATAAGATTCATTTCTATTTTATCAGCCTCTGTGCTGAATCCATTCATATTTTCTCATTTAGGAGTATTATTCATGCAAGAAAATTTATCATCACTTCCGCTTGCGAAGCTGCGTGAGATGGCAAAGGAGCGTGGAGTGAAGCGTATCACATCCACCAGAAAATCAGAACTGGTTGAAATATTACAGAAACTAATGGAACAGGAAGAACAGTCCGCGGATCCTGCTGCAGAAATTCAGGAGATGAAAAAAACTGCAGCGGACGGCAGTGAAAAGAAACAGGAGCGGACAGACGAAACGTCGGAAAGAAACAGTGCGGACATTTCAGAAAAAAAAGCTTTTGAAGTTCAGGAAAGAAACAGATTCGAAAACAGAGGAAGAAATAATCGCACCACATCAGGCAGCCCGGAATTATCCGGTGAAGGATACCAGCGAAACGGAGGACGCACCTATCGCGTAAACCGTAACAATATGTCATATGATAATCGGGGAAACGGAGACAGCCGTTACAATAACGACAGACAGGGAAACGGAGATAACCGCTGTAATTACAGTAACGACAGCCGCAATCAGAATGCTGTCGGCGACGGAAACCGCAGAGCGGCCAGGGCGGAAGAACTGGAAAGTCTTGACAGCGGGCAGGTGGCCAATGGTATTCTGGAGATCAGCAATGAATATGGTTTTATCCGCAGTGAAAATTATCTGACCGGTGACAATGATGTCTATGTATCCCCATCTCAGATCCGCCGTTTTAATCTGAAGACCGGTGACATGATCGAAGGAGCAATCCGCATTTCTCAGTATAATGAAAAATATCCTGCTTTGCTGTATATTAATAAGATTAACGGAGAAAATCCGGAGAATGCAGTTAAACGTCCTTCTTTTGAAAGCCTGACTCCTATTTTCCCGGACAGCAGGCTGATGCTGGAAACATCCGGGTGCAATGCAGCCATGAGGATCATGAATCTGTTTTCT
The DNA here is from genome assembly GCA_034086685.1 of Lachnospiraceae bacterium. Classification (GTDB taxonomy): domain Bacteria; phylum Bacillota; class Clostridia; order Lachnospirales; family Lachnospiraceae; genus TWA4. The sequence goes on along the minus strand of JAXDZY010000038.1, from coordinate 36,014 downwards.
CCCATCGGAAAGGGACAGCGCGGTATGATCGTGTCTCCGCCCAAAGCCGGCAAAACGACTTTGCTGAAGCAGATTGCCAATGCAGTCAAAACAAATCATCCTGAGGTACATATCATCATTCTGCTGATTGATGAACGTCCTGAGGAAGTAACAGATATTAAGGAATATATTGAAGGTCCCAATGTTGAGGTTATTTATTCCACATTTGATGAATTACCCGAGCATCACAAGAGAGTGTCCGAGATGGTGCTGGAACGTGCAAAACGCCTTGTTGAGCATGGTAATGATGTTATGATTCTTCTGGACAGCATCACACGTCTGACCCGTGCCTACAACCTGACTGTAACAGCCAGCGGACGTACGCTTTCAGGCGGTCTGGATCCGGCGGCATTGCATTTTCCCAAGAAATTCTTCGGTGCAGCCCGTAATATGAGAAACGGAGGCAGTCTGACGATTCTGGCAACGGCGCTGGTGGATACCGGCAGCCGTATGGATGATGTGGTATTTGAGGAATTTAAGGGAACAGGCAATATGGAGATTGTACTTGACCGCAAATTATCGGAACGCCGGGTATTCCCTGCTATTGATCTGATGAAATCCGGCACGCGCCGGGATGATCTGCTTCTGACTCCGGAAGAACAGGAGGCAATGCAGATCATCAGAAAAACACTGAATTCCACCAGACAGGAAGAAACAACAGAACGTGTAATCAAGATGATTGAGAAAACCAGCAATAATGCAGGGATGGTGGATGTCATCAGAAAAATGAAGTCCATTCCCAATGTGGCGGACAGCGGGATTTAAATGTATTGAAGTAAAACTTTCTCTTTAAAAAAAACGCCTTGCATTTGCAGGAAGAGTATGTTATAATGCGAAATGGTCTGGTTTGGCTTTGTTTTCGAATCAGAATTCAGTTTGATTGTAATTATAATTTTAGTGATGGTTGGAACCATCAGGAAAGGTTTAAGGTGTTGACATGAAAGAAGGAATCCATCCCAAGTACTATCAGGCAAAGGTTGTCTGCAACTGCGGTAACGAATTTGTAACAGGTTCTACAAAGGAAAGCATCCACGTGGAAATCTGCTCCAAGTGCCATCCTTTCTATACAGGACAGCAGAAAGCAATTGCAGCCCGTGGTCGTATCGATAAATTCAATCGTAAATACGGTACAAAATAATCTGCGTATATATTTCGGCAGACATGATAAGTTGAGGCCTGGTGCAGGTCTCAACTTTTTTGTTAACAGCAGCTGTCTGTATAGATGAAATAATACCGGAATTTAAGGAAAGGATATTGATGAAATCATCAGGTATTGGTGGTCAGGCGGTAATTGAAGGCATTATGATGAAAAATGGTGATGATTACGCTGTGGCCGTGAGAAAAGAAGATCAGTCGATTGCGATACTGAAAGATGAGTATAAAATGATAACGGGGAACCATAAATTTTTATCCCTGCCGTTTATCAGAGGTGTTTTTAATTTTATAGATTCCATGGTTCTGGGGATTAAAACCCTGACATGGTCGGCCAGCTTTTTTGAGGACGAAGAAGAACCGGAGAAACCGGGGTTTGTAGAACGTCATTTTTCCAGAGAAACTGCGGAGAAACTGCTGATGGGCTTTACCGTATTTCTTTCCATCTGTCTGGCAGTGGGTATATTCATGGCTCTTCCTGCATTTCTCGCAGGCCTCCTGGGGAAGCTTGTAGAGTCTCAGTTTCTGCTGTCTGCACTGGAGGGTGTGGTGAGAATTCTGCTGTTTATACTGTATGTGGCACTGATTTCACGGATGGAGGATATCAGGCGTGTTTTTATGTACCACGGGGCGGAACATAAATGTATCAATTGTATTGAGCACGGACTGGAACTGAATGTGGATAATGTCAGGATCAGTTCCAAACAGCACAAACGATGCGGTACCAGTTTCATGCTGTTTGTCATGATTATCAGCATTGTGCTGTTTATGTTTATCCATACGGAGACAATCTGGATGCGTGTTATCAGCCGGGTGCTTCTGATTCCGGTGGTAGCCGGGATTTCCTATGAGATTCTCCGCCTTGCCGGCAGCAGTGATAACCGGATCATCAATATGATCAGCAGGCCGGGTCTGGCTTTGCAGAATATGACTACAAAAGAGCCGGATGACGATATGATCGAGGTGGCTATTCAGGCGGTGGAGGCTGTTTTTGACTGGAAGAAATGGCAGAAAGACAACCAGGTGATTTCGTGAAAGAAGAAAGTTGCAGTTATCGTCAGTGTCTGAAATACGGAGAAGAGACACTGGCAGCAGCCGGGATCGAAGAAGCCGGCAATGATGCATGGATGTTATTTTCAGAGATTTTTCAGATGAGCCGTGTGAAGTATTATATGGATATGAACCGTCCCTGCGATCCGCAGCAGATGACAGCTTATGAAGAATGGATTTCTTTGCGGGCTGACAGGATTCCGCTGCAGCAGATTATTGGACGTGCACCGTTTATGGGCTATGAATTTGATGTGGATGAACATGTTCTGATACCCAGACAGGATACGGAGATACTGGTGGAACAGACCTTTGAACAGATTAAGAAGGCGGATGTTCAAAGGAACAGATCAGTTGTCCGGAAAACAGAAACAGATATCCCGAAACAGATACTGAAGATCCTTGATATGTGCACAGGTTCCGGCTGTATTGCCATCAGTCTGGCATGTATGGCCGAAGAGGCTGGGATTCCGTGCGAGATCACAGCAGTGGATCTGTCCGAAGAAGCTCTGAAAGTGGCAGAAAAGAACAACAGGAAGCTTTGCCGGGGAAGTGTAAAACTGATTCAAAGTAATTTGTTTGCAGCGTTGCCAGAGACTCTGGAATTTGATATAATCGTTTCGAATCCCCCTTATATTAAGAGCGGGGAGATCGAAGGACTTATGCCTGAGGTCCGGGATCATGAGCCCCGCATGGCTCTGGATGGAACGGAGGATGGACTCTGTTTTTACCGGAAGCTGGCTGAGGACGGCAGGAAATTTCTGAAGCCCGGCGGTCAGATGCTTCTGGAGATCGGATATGATCAGGGAACATCTGTGCCTTCCATTCTCAGGCAGTGGGGATATGTACAGTGCCGGGTCGTCAGGGATCTGGCGGGTCTTGACCGGGTTGTAGCTGCTGTCAGAGTGTGACGTTTTTTACAGGACATCATCCGGGCGGATTTTATTTCACATCCGGGGAATATCATGATCAGAAAACAGAGAATAGAATAATTCAGTATTATGACAGAGGGAGATTATAATGTTTGATAAATTAGAGGATATACTGATTCGTTATGAAGAAATCATGCAGGAACTGAACAGTCCTTATGTAACGGAGGATCAGAATCGTTTCCGCAAGCTGATGAAGGATCAGGCGGATCTCGCCCCCATAGTGGATGCATACAGATCATATAAGCAGGCAAAGCAGGATGCGGAAGACAGTGTATCCATGCTTGAGGAGGAGAACGACGAAGAGATGCGCCAGATGCTGAAGGAAGAGCTTTCCGATGCAAGAAAGCGTATCGAGGATCTGGAGCAGCAGCTGAAGATTCTTCTGCTCCCCAAGGATCCCAATGATGAGAAAAATGTATTTGTAGAAATCCGTGCCGGTGCCGGCGGAGATGAAGCAGCGTTATTTTCTGCAGAGCTTTACCGGATGTACTGCCGTTATGCAGAGCGCAACCGCTGGAAAACAGAGATGGTCAGCGTCAATGAGAACGGTATCGGCGGCTTCAAGGAAGTGGTATTCATGATTTCGGGCCAGGGCGCTTATTCCAAACTGAAATACGAAAGCGGTGTACATCGTGTACAGCGTGTGCCGGAAACCGAATCCGGCGGCCGCATCCATACATCCACCAGTACAGTGGCTATTATGCCCGAAGCGGAGGATGTGGATGTGGAAATCGACATGAATGATATCAAATTCGATGTATTCCGTGCTTCCGGCAACGGTGGTCAGTGTGTCAACACAACAGACTCCGCAGTGCGCCTGACTCATATTCCCACGGGTATCGTTATTTCATGCCAGGATGAGAAATCACAGCTGAAGAATAAAGATAAAGCTCTTAAAGTACTGCGTTCCAGACTGTATGATATGGAACTGGCGAAAAAGCAGAGTGAGGAAGCGGAGGCCAGAAGAAGTCAGATCGGTACCGGTGACCGTTCGGAAAAGATCAGAACATACAATTTCCCTCAGGGCCGCGTAACAGAACACCGTATCAAGCTGACTTTATATAAGATCGATTCCATTATGGACGGTGATCTCAATGAAATCATCGACAGTCTGATTGCTGCGGATCAGGCTGCCAAGCTTACCCGGATGAGTGAGGAAATATAAAATGTTTAAAGCAGCTGTTGTCTGCTGTTCCAATGGTCTGGCACCGTCTTCACGGGAGCAGATGATATTGTTGAAGGAAACGCTGGAGCGGGTGGGAATAGAGCCGGTATTCAGTGAATACATTTATGCCCGGGATTCATCCGGCAGCTGCGGTACTGCCCGGGAACGGGCCCGCGTATTAATGGATTTTTACAGAAATCCGGAAATTCAGGTGATTTTTGATGTTTCCGGAGGCGATATGGCCAATGGAATTCTTCCTTTTCTGGATTTTCAGGTTATCGGGGAAAGCAGAAAGCTGTTCTGGGGATACAGTGATCTGACTGTTATTATAAATGCAGTTTATGCCAGGACAGGCAGGCCTTCGGTTCTATATCAGGTCAGAAATCTGCTTTATTCTCACAGGGACAGGCAGATTACCGATTTCAGAAGGACTCTGATGGAAAGGAAAGATGATCTGTACCGGTTTTCATATGATTTTCTCAGAGGGAGCCACCTGAAAGGCGTGGTTGTGGGAGGCAATATCCGTTGTCTGCTGAAACTTGCCGGGACACCGTACTGGCCTGATATGCAGGATAAAGTATTGCTTCTGGAAGCCAGAGGAGGAACAGTCCCTCAGTTGTCTGCTTTTTTGAGTCAGCTGGATCAGATGGGAGTTTTCCAGAAAATAAGCGGTGTTCTTCTGGGAACTTTTACACAAATGGAAAAAGAAGGCTGCCGTCCGGCCATGGAAGCGCTGGTTATGCAGTATGCAGGACAGGATATTCCTGTTGTAAAAACATATGAAATCGGTCACGGAACCGATGCAAAAGGAATTATGATCGGGAAAGAGATTGAACTGTTCATGGGGGAAAGTGCTGCACTTAAAATGTAATGATTACAGAGATAAGAGGTCGTCTTAAAAGGCGGCTTCTTTTTTTCTGAAATTCAGGCTGAAAAACAGAAAAACACTTTTATATATGAATAATAGACAAATTGTTTTTGATAATAATTGAAAATGTTATACATTTGTAATGAGATATCCTGCCGGGCAGAAAAACAAAAGGGGAATCTTTAGCGATAAAACTCTGAAACTGTACTTGTACATATTTTAAAAGTTGTACAGGTATTGTAAAGTATACAACTTTTCACAGAAAATAAATAGCAAAACACACAAAAAAACATTGACAAACTGAGAATAAATGCTTATAATGTATTCAACAGCTGGTGCAAGTGACAAAGAAGTATGCAAAAAATACAATTAAAAGATGTGTACATTTTTGCCATAGTTGCCAGAGATGTACAAGTTGTGCGAATACAATAACTTGTACACGTGTGTTAATATTCATTTATTTTAGGAGGAAAAAGAAATGAAGAAAAAACTTGTAAGTCTGTTCCTTGCGGCAGCAATGGTATTCTCACTGGCAGCATGCGGCAACGGCGGCGGAAGCTCAGACGGAACTTCAGCTGACGGCGCTAATAATGCTGCATCAAACGGCAAGACAGTAGGTATCTGCATGCCTACACAGTCATCTGAACGTTGGATCAACGATGGTGCCAACATGAAAAAGGTTCTGGAAGAAAAGGGTTATAAAGTTGAATTACAGTACGCTGAAGATGATACAGCTCAGCAGGTATCTCAGGTTGAGAACTTTGTCGGCAAGCAGGTTGACTGTCTGGTAATCGCAGCAGTTGACTCTGACGTACTGGTTAACGCAGAAGCACAGGCCAAGGATGCCGGTATTCCCATTATCGCTTATGACCGTCTGCTGATGAACACAGATGCAGTTTCCTACTATGCAACATTCGATAATGTTGGTGTAGGTCGTGTAATCGGTAACTACATTAAAGAAAAGAAAGATCTGGAAGCAGCCCGTGCTGCAAAAGAATCCTACACAATCGAATTCTTCATGGGTTCACCTGATGATAACAACGCATTATTCCTGTACAATGGTATTATGGAAGTTCTGAAAGAGTATCTGGATGACGGAACTCTGGTATGCAAATCCGGAAGAACCAGCTTTGATGACACATGTATCTTAAGATGGTCTCAGGAACAGGCTCAGAACAACTGTGAAAATATTCTGACAGCTTTCTATGCAGATGAAGATCTGGATATCGCCTGCACCGCATTTGACGGTTTTGCATACGGTATTAAAGCAGCTCTGCAGGGCGCAGGTTATACAGCTGACAACTGGCCGTTAATTACAGGACAGGATGCAGAAGTTATGGCTACCAAGAATATCGTAGACGGTACTCAGACCATGTCCGTATACAAAGATACAAGACTTCTGGCTGACAAGTGTGCAACCATGGTTGAAAGCGTTCTGCAGGGAACTGAACCCGAAGTTAACGATACCGAGCAGTACAATAACGGTGTTATGGTTGTTCCTACATACATGTGTGATCCTGTAGCAGTTGATAAAGACAACTACAAGGAAATCCTGGTAGACAGCGGATACTACACAGAAGAACAGATTCAGAACGCTGGAAACTAATCATTTCCGTCCCTGAACAGTAAGTTTTTAATGATTTTAAACCCAATATAATGGCGGCGGCAGAAAGCTGCCGCTGTTTTTACGGAAAATAAAAGTAAAGGAGTAGGAAAGGCATGTCTGAAGTAATTTTGGAAATGAACCATATCGTCAAGGCATTCTCCGGAGTAAGAGCACTGGATGACGTCAACCTGAAAGTTGAAAAAGGTGAGATTCATGCCCTGTGCGGTGAAAACGGAGCTGGTAAATCCACTTTGATGAACGTACTTTCCGGTGTATATCCTTTCGGCACTTACGAAGGCGATATCATTTACAAAGGTGAAAAGTGCAAATTTCACAACATCAAGGACAGTGAGGCAAAAGGAATCGTAATCATTCACCAGGAACTGGCATTAAGCCCTTATCTTTCCATTGCAGAGAATGTATTCATGGGTAATGAGCAGACTTCCATCAAGGGTGTCATCAACTGGACTCAGACAAGAGGTAAGGCTAAAGAAGCACTCGCTCATGTAGGTCTTGAGAATGAAAACCTGAATGCCCCCATCAACTCTCTCGGTGTCGGCAAACAGCAGCTGATCGAAATTGCCAAAGCAATGGCCAAAAATGTAGATCTGCTGATTCTGGATGAGCCCACAGCAGCGCTGAACGATGAAGAGTCCGCACAGCTGCTGGAAATCATGCTGGAGCTGAAGAAGAAAGGTGTAACCTGTATTATCATTTCCCATAAGCTGAATGAAATCAGTTATGTTGCAGATTCCATTACGGTTATCCGTGACGGTCATACCATTGAAACACTTCGCAAAGGTGTTGATGAGTTTACTGAAGACCGTATCATCAAAGGTATGGTAGGCCGTGAGATGACCAACCGTTATCCCGAGCGTGTTGACTGTCCCATCGGTGATGTGGTTATGGAAGTAAAGAACTGGACCGTATATCATCCTGAAATTGCAGATAAGAAGGTTCTTGACAATATCAGTCTGAATGTGCGCGCAGGTGAGGTTGTCGGTCTGGCAGGACTGATGGGTGCCGGACGTACCGAGTTTGCAATGAGCTTATTCGGACATTCCTATGGACAGAAGATTTCCGGCGATGTTTATATGCATGGGAAAAAGGTCAGCACAAAGACTGTAAGAGAAGCGATCGAAAACAAGATTGCCTATACATCTGAAGACAGAAAGACATACGGCCTTGTCCTGATTGATGATATCAAACATAATATGACCATGGCTGCTCTGCGTAAATATTTTTCCAATGGTCTGATCGTGGATCAGAGAAAAGAAAATCTGGAAGCAGAGAAGTATAAAAAACTGATCAATGTAAAGGCAACCTCCATTAATCAGACGGTAGGTTCTCTCTCAGGCGGTAATCAGCAGAAAGTCGTTCTGGCAAAATGGATCCTCAGTCAGCCGGATGTACTGATTCTGGATGAGCCTACCCGTGGTATTGATGTCGGTGCAAAATACGAAATTTACTGTGCGATTAATGATCTGGCAAAACAGGGTAAAGCCGTAATCGTTATTTCATCCGAAATGCCCGAAGTTATTGGTACCTGCGATCGTGTTTACGTAATCAATGAAGGCGAGATCGCAGGAGAATTACCGAAAGAAAAACTGTCACAGGAAGAAATCATGAAGTGCATCATGCAGCACAACAATCGTAAAGGGGAATAATTGAGATGGAAGAAAATAAGAAAAAATATGTAAATCTGGACGTGAAATCAATTGGTATGATTGGCGCGCTGATTGTTATTTTTGCAATCTTTTATATTATTACAGGCGGTAAAAATGCAACACCTATCAATATCAATAACCTGATCATGCAGAATGGTTACATTATCGTGCTGGCAACCGGTATGCTGCTCTGCGTATTAACCGGTAACATCGATCTGGGCGTTGGTTCTATCGTAGCTCTTACAGCTGCATGCTCTGCAAAACTTGTTGTAGAACAGGGATGGTCTGTACCGCTTGCATGGCTGGTAGCCATCGGCATCGGTCTTATTATCGGTCTGTTTGCAGGATTTTTCATTGCATATCTGGATATCCCGCCGTTCGTTGTAACTCTGGCAACCATGCTGATGGGCCGTGGTCTTACATATACTCTGCTGCAGTCCTTAACAGTCGGTCCTTTGCCCGCAAGCTACACGGTAATCGGTACAGGTTTCCTTCCTTCCATTATGATCAGCTTCGGTTCCGGTCAGCTGGATCTGGTAAGTGTTGGTGTTGCTGCACTGATTACGGTTGGTCTGATCCTGAATGAATTGAAAACAATCAAGACCAATAACAAATACGGTTTTGCCAATGTTGTGCCCTGGCAGACTGCTGTAAAAGATGTGGTTATCATTGCTCTGGTATGGTTCTTCTTCGTTAAACTGGGCCAGAACAAGGGTATCCCGATTCAGCTGCTGGTTGTTGGTATTATCGTAGCAATTTATCACTTTATTACAAGCCAGACGGTAGCAGGCCGTCAGATCTACGCACTGGGCGGTAATGCAAAGGCAGCACGTCTGTCCGGTATCAACACAAGAAAAGTGTTCTTCTGGATTTATGTTAATATGGGTGTTCTGTCTGCAGTTGCAGGTATTCTCCTTTCTGCACGTCAGGGTGCTGCAAACCCGAAGATGGGTGATGGTGTTGAAATGGATGCTATCGCTTCCTGTTATATCGGTGGTGCAGCAGCAGCCGGTGGTGTAGGTACTGTAATCGGTGCCGTTGTAGGTGCTCTTGTAATGGGTGTTCTGAACAATGGTATGTCCATGTACGGTCTGTCCACCGACTTCCAGAAAGTAGTTAAAGGTGCTGTACTTCTGCTGGCAGTAGTTATGGACGTATTAACAAAGAAGAAAAAAGGCTGATTTTACATTGTATATTCTATAGAAAAAGTATATAATAAATCCTGGCTGCTCTGTGTCTGATTCCTTCAGAGGCGGGGCAGACGGGCAGTATACCCGGAAAACGCGCCTGTGACGCGTTTTTTCAGGTTATGCGGACGAAATTTACGGACTGCAGGCTGCCCGGGGATTATTTTGTGAGGAGAAGGCAATAAACAAAATGGCGAAATATCAACAGGTAGTTGATTGGGTACGTTCGAGGGTTTCCTCCAGGGAACTGCAGCCGGGTGAAAAGCTGGAGTCTGAGAATGAGCTTAGTGAAATGTTTCAGATCAGCAGACAGACAGTGCGTCATGCCCTGAAGGTTCTGCATCAGGAGGGAATTATTGAAACCAGACGGGGGAGCGGAACATATATCAGGAATCCGGAGACCGGCAGTAATGTCTGGGGAGTATCCAGAACCATCAATATCATCAGTACTTATGTAGACAGTTATATTTTTCCCAGGATCATACAGAGCATGGGTCAGACACTGGGAACGGCAGACTACAGTATCAATCTGATGTTTACTCAGAATCAGCTGGAAGCGGAAAGAAAGATTCTCAAGAGGATTCTTGCAGAAGACTCACGTGAGGCAATTATTGCGGAGCCTGTCATGAGCGGCCTGCCGAATCCCAATGTGGAGTTGTACCGCAGATTGAAAAACAGAGGGATTCCCATATTATTTTTTCACAGTTTTTATCCGGAGCTGTCCATACCGCATGTAATTGTCAATGACAGTCTGGCCGGACAGATAGCCACAGAATATCTTCTCAGTCAGGGCCACAGAAACATTGCAGCTATTTTCAAAGTGGATGACGGACAGGGGATGGAACGTTATAAGGGATATCTGAAGGCTCTCATGCAGGCGGATATTCCCGTGAACAGTTCTCAGATTATATGGATCGATACGGAAACTCAGAGAAATCTGTTTGAAATATCATCCTGGATTGTGAAACGGATGGAAGGATGTACGGCATGTGTATGTTATAACGATGATGTGGCACATTCGCTGACAGCCATTTTACAGGAGAATCACATCAGAATTCCGGAGGATATGTCGCTGGTCAGCATTGATAATTCCGAACTTGCCAGCCTGAATTCGGTGTCGCTTACTTCTGTATCGCATCCCATGGAAAAGCTGGGAAAAAAGGTCGCCGAGAATATGCTGAGACTGCTTTCGGATCCCGGATTCGATGCAAACTATGAATTTACGCCGGAACTGACAGTGAGGGGGTCAGTCTGTGTCAGAAATTTATAGAAATGTAAAGTATATTTGGAAAGGGGAATGATCATGAAAAATGAAAAATGGTCAGGAAGTCCGGTTCTGTTTATTCTGGCAGGGTGTTATCTTCTGTATCTGACCTGGGGACTGGTCCGTGACATTATGTCAGGAACTGTACCGGACTCAAGAATAATTTTTATTGTGATTGCCGCAATTGTGTTCGGAATCTGCGGTGCGGGTCTTTTATTCTGGGGAATCAGAGGATATCGGACACGTTCTGCATCTGATGCCAAAGGAGATCAGGAAGAGAACGGGACAGATAAGCAGGAATAAGAATAAAGAGGTTATATAAATGAATACATTGGAGATTCTGGAAGAATTACAGAAGAAGGCATTACAGGACAGTGCGTTGAAAGAAGTGCTGCTGGAAACCAGAAAATCGGAAAAACCGGTGGCTGCATTCTGCAGAAAGTGTCAGGAGCTGGGATATCCTCTGTATGAGATGGATCTGATCAGTGCAGGCGAAGATTTTTATGCTGCCATGAGGCGAAGTACAAACGGCGGTGGTGAGAATTCTCCTATGCTGGAGGGTGAAGATGATTTCTACGAATTATTTTTCAGTGCCATTGAGGGATAACGGACTGTGCTGAATTCAACAGCCTGAGTCCTTCGGCAATACAGTTGATAATTCATGTATTTTCTTAAATTCCTCCTTGACATACCTCAAAACCGAATTTATACTGTTCTTTGAAAAAGGGAGTAGCTGGCACGGTTCGTGTTTACATTGCCGTCAGTACGATTTTTGTAGAAATCCGGTTTTGTAATTAAGCAGCGAGACTTTTGTTGTAAATTGGATTGCAGCAAAGGGCTCGCTTTTTGCTGTACACACATCATAAGGAGGATCTGGGTATGGAAGTATTGATCAATTTATTACTGCTGGTGCTTGGTTTTGCAATGCTGGTTAAAGGCGCAGACTGGTTTGTGGAAGGAGCTGCAGGAATTGCAGCAAAATTTGGTATTCCACAACTGATTATCGGCCTGACCATTGTTGCCATGGGAACCAGTGCACCGGAAGCCGCAGTCAGTATTACGGCGGCATTGAAAGGAACAGCTGATATTACCGTCGGCAATATTGTGGGAAGCAACATTATGAACATTCTGGTTATTCTTGGGGTGGCATCAGCCATTACCACAATAGCTGTGGCAGAATCCACGATCCGATACGAAATTCCGTTTATGATCGGAATAACTTTATTGCTGCTGGGACTGGGATGCACCGGTAATTCCATCAGTTTTGCGGAAGGTATTATCCTGTGGATTGCTTTTCTTGCTTATTTTGTCTATCTGTTTTTCATGGCAAAAAAGAACAGGGAGGAACAGGAAGAAATAAAGGATCGTCCATGGTGGCAGCTTCTGCTGTTTACAGCGGTCGGCCTGGTCCTGATCGTACTGGGCAGTGATGTGACAGTCGATGCGGCTTCAGCGATTGCACGTATCGCAGGTCTCAGCGAACGTTTTATCGGCCTGACCATCGTTGCGCTTGGAACTTCTCTGCCGGAACTGGTTACATCTGTTACGGCTGCAAGAAAACATAATGCAGATATCGCAATCGGCAATGTGGTGGGCAGTAATATTTTCAATATCCTGTTTGTTGTGGGGACTTCAGCTCTTGTTACACCGATTCCTTTTGCTGCCAATTTCCGCATTGATATGCTTATTGCTGCTGCGGCAGCTGTTCTGCTCTGGTGGTTTGGTTACCGGGACAGAAAACTGAAACGCCCGGAAGGAATTATTATGCTTCTGTGCTATGCAGGGTATTTTATCTATCTCCTGGTGTAAAGCATTCTGTAGATGCCTTTGTGAGCAGAAATACAATTTGTAAATTGTACGCAAAAAAATACAAAAATTGTCTGATATGACTTGAAAGAATGTCGGCAGATATTGTATACTTTCAGTACTTTGTTAGGTTTCAAACAAATTTGCAGCGGTTTCAGGAGCCGGATTGCTCAGAACTCTGAACCGCTGCCAGAATACAGAAAGGCTGAAAGATAAAGATGACAGATACGAATTTTACAGAAGGCAGGATTTTCAGTAAACTTACCAGATTCATGGTTCCTATTCTCGGAGCATTGATTCTCCAGGCCATGTATGGAGCGGTGGATATCCTTATTGTAGGCCGTTTTGGCACAACAGCAGGTATTTCTGCAGTTTCCACCGGCAGCAACATTGTCAATCTGGTTATTTTTACGGTAACAGGTCTGGCCATGGGCATTACTGTTATAATCGGTATGTATCTTGGGCAGAAGAAAGAAAAAAGAATCGGAAAGGTGATTGGCGGAGCAATATGTTTTTTTGCGGCCGTATCCATTGTTCTTTCTGTTTTTATGCTGATTTTTGCCAGACAGCTGGCTGTATTGATGCAGGCTCCCGGGGAAGCCATGGACCTGACGGTTACTTATGTACGCATCTGCGGCGGCGGCATGATATTCGTTGTGGCATATAATGTAATCAGCAGCGTTTTCAGAGGTCTGGGCAATTCCAGACTTCCGCTGATTTTCGTGGCAATTGCATGTGTGGTCAATATTTTGGGGGATCTGTTCTTTGTGGCGGTACTCGGTATGAATGTGGCAGGGGCAGCCATTGCAACCATTATGGCACAGGCAGTCAGTGTTATTCTGTCACTGGCCATAATCAGAAGACAGCAGCTTCCGTTTACGGTATCGCGGGAGGACATCTGTTTCAATCCGGAGATCGTAAATTTTGTCAGGGTGGGAGCTCCCATTGCGCTGCAGGAAATTCTTACGCAGTTTTCATTTCTGGCTCTGTGCGCTTTTATCAATCGTCTGGGTCTGGAAGCATCCTCCGGCTATGGTGTTGCCAACAAAATTGTGGCATTTGTCATGCTTATTCCCAGTTCGCTGATGCAGTCTGTTTCAGCTTTTGTGGCTCAGAATGTGGGTGCCGGCAAGGAAAAAAGGGCGAAACAGACCATGCTCTGCGGTATGGCCATAGGTATCTGTATTGGTATTTTTGTGGGACTCGGAACTTTCTTCCGGGGAGATATTCCTTCCGCAGTTTTTACGGATGATGCGGCAGTTATTGTAAGAGCTTTTGAATATCTGAGGGGATTTGCACCTGAAGCAGTGGTGACAGCTATTCTTTTAGTTTCATTGGCTATTATAACGGACACGGACAGACTGTATTTGTTATGATCCAGGGGCTGGCGCAGACATTTCTGGTGCGTCTTCCCATGTCCTGGTATATGAGTATCCAGCCGGATGCCAGTCTGACACATATCGGTCTGGCTGCTCCGTCTGCCACCATATTCGGCATTGCCATCAATACACTGTATTTTATTTATTATGATAAAAAACTGAAAAAACAGGGAAATTACACTGCACCTGTGAAATGAAAAAAGAATGAAAACCCGTGAATCCTGTATAACAGAATTGTGTACAGGAGTTCACGGGTTTTTAGATGTGATTTCGAAAACGGATTTTTCTGAAATGCCGTTGCAGATTACTTCATCAGCGCTTTGTGATATACTTTTTTGCCTTTACGGATCTTAATGCTGTTTTTCAGCTGATCTTCTGTGATTTTCACATCGATGGAAGCTACCTTTTCACCGTCAACGGATACGCCGCCCTGTTGAACAAGACGTCTTGCTTCGCTCTTGGTTTTACAGAGACCGCATGCCATCATCAGATCGAGAACGCCGATGGCACCGTCAGTCAGCTGATCGGATGTAAACTCCGTGGTAGGCATATTGGAATCGTCTCCACCGCCTGCAAATAAAGCATGGGATGCTGTTCTTGCTTTATTGGCTTCCTCTTCTCCGTGAACCAGTGAAGTCAGTTCATAGGCAAGAATTTCTTTTGCTTCATTTAATTTGCTTCCTTCCCATTTGTCCATTTCATCAATCTGCTCCAGAGGAAGGAAGGTGAGCATGCGGATGCATTTCAGAACATCGTCATCGCCCACATTGCGCCAGTACTGGAAGAATTCGAAGGGAGAGGTCTTGTTGGGATCCAGCCATACGGCACCGCTGGCTGTCTTGCCCATCTTTTTGCCCTCGGAATTCAGAAGCAGCGTAATGGTCATGGCATAAGCGTCCTTATCCAGTTTACGGCGGATCAGTTCAGTACCGCCCAGCATGTTGGACCACTGGTCATTGCCGCCGAACTGCATGTTGCAGCCGTAATTCTGGTATAAATGATAAAAGTCGTAGGACTGCATGATCATGTAGTTGAATTCCAGGAAGGAAAGGCCTTTTTCCATACGTTGTTTGTAGCATTCCGCACGAAGCATGTTGTTAACGGAGAAGCAGGGACCTACCTCGCGCAGCAGGTCGATATAATTCAGCTTCAGCAGCCAGTCAGCGTTATTGACCATGATGGCCTTGTCTTCACCGAATTCAATAAAACGTTCCATCTGTTTTTTAAAGCAGTCACAGTTATGCTGAATAGTTTCAGGCGTCATCATGGAACGCATATCTGTACGTCCGGAAGGATCACCAACATAGGCAGTACCTCCGCCAATCAGTACAACCGGTTTATTGCCTGCCATCTGCAGACGTTTCATCAGGCAGAGTGCCATGAAATGTCCCACATGCAGGGAATCTGCGGTGGGATCAAACCCGATATAAAAAGTTGCTTTTCCATTGTTTACCAGATCTCTGATTTCTTTTTCGTTTGTAACCTGCGCAATGAGACCGCGGGCTACCAGTTCGTCATAAATTTCCATTATTCCATCTCCTTATCTGATGATATGGCAGCCTGTTTCGTATAAAAAACGTATCAGCCATGCTGATAAAACGGCTGCGGTGTAAAAAAAAGCCTCTGCCTTGATAATCATCAAAGCAGAGGGCATATATGCGGTACCACCTCTGGTTTGGAAATCCCTCGCGGAAACTTCCCTCATGGAGTGCCATCACACCCCTGCGCTGTATCGGGCGCCCCCGTCAGCTCCTAGTAAACGGATAGAATCTGCTAAAATGAGATTCTGTCTTCCGCCGTTCAGGCTGCAGCTCCGGGATGTATTTCAATCAGTACAGCTGTATCCTCGCACCGGCCGGATACTCTCTGAAAACGGTAATCTGACTTACTTCTTCCCTTCAAGGCCTTGTTTATTGAATTCGAAATTAATCATAATGGAAAAAAGAGAAAAAGTCAACCCCTTTATCAATTCCGGAGCAGGTCTGTTTATTTTCTGTTTATTCCACAGCCTGCTTTTTGATCTGGGCGATAGCCCGGCTGACAGGGGGGAGCATCAGAACAATGATGGTTACGATCATTTCAGGCACAATATAGGTTGCGTTGTAACCCAGCGCATAAACAATGGGATCCATGTTTTCCGGTGTATATTCTCTGAAAAAAATGTAACCGGAGATCACATGGCAGATGTAGCGGCCCACACATCCTGTAATATATCCTGCAACCAGACCATGTCTTTTTTTACAGAACAGGCCGGACAGACCCAGGGCACCGAAAGCAGCGGGATAATCCAGGATTACCTGAAGCGGGGCGTAAATATAGGGGCCGGTGATCAGCTGAAGAATACCATAGGCAATGCCGGTGATGATACCGATCCGGGGGCCGTAAAAATAACCGATGAGACAGATGAACATCATGCTGAAAAAGGTGATGGAGCCGCCAAAAGGCAGAGATGCTGCTTTCATGAAGGATGTGATGACTGCCAGTGCCATGGCAGCAGCACAGAATACCAGCTGTCTGGTTTTCAGGGGACGGTTTTTCTTCCGCCCGATATTGGGCAGGACAGCCAGAAGAAGGATGATTACAGCGGCAAGGACTACATAACCTGCAGGCTGCAGAAGATATTCCGCATTCTCTGCATCATAAATAAGAAATAGTGACATATCAGGATTCTCCTTTTGTAAAATATAAGCGGGATGGTACAGGCAGTTGTCTGTATATTCCGGCTTTCTTAATCCCATGTATCATACATCGAAAAAGAAGGGATGTCAATTCGGAGGAGAATGTGTTACAATCTTTGCTGTGAAAAAGATTTGCAGAGAGGGAGAAATGTAATGAAGATAAAGAAATCGGGAAAAAGACGGATTCTGTGGTTTTTGCTGATGGCAGCGGTTATGATTCTGATTTTTATATTTTCAGGTCAGAACGGGGAAACCTCCACAGAGGTCAGTTCTCTGGCAGAAGAACTGCTGGCTGTTTTACATATTGACTGGCTGATCACACCGGCTATGGTGCATGGTATGGGAATCAGTGTTCGTAAATGGGCCCATATCTATGTTTATATGGCGTTGGGAATCACCAGTTCCATGTGGATCGGAACGTGGTCATTTGCATGGTGGAAGCGGGGCGGACTGGCGTCAGCAATCTGCTGTATCTATTCCGCATCAGATGAATTTCATCAGACATTTATCCCGGGAAGATGCGGAACCTGGAAAGATATGGTCTTTGACGGGGCAGGCTGGGCTGTGGGAATCGGTCTGGTGCTTGCCGTAAGCGGTATCAGCAGATGGATCCGGAATGAAAAAAAGCGCTGATATATCCGGAGCCGATGGCAGGCTGGTGAAATGTCTCAAAAGACGAACAGATCTTATCTGCCAGGCAGACAATCCATCCTTCCGTGGAAGAAGGAGGGATGGGAGTGAGAGGGAACATATGCCGCAGGATAATAAATGCTTCTCTGTTGTTGAGCTGAAAATCCTCCCGGGCATTTTTCAGGGCTTTTGCCGGATGATGAAAACCGTGAAGGCGGTGGCTTGCATCCTTCACATGCCAGTCATAGAGAAAATAGTCATGAAGAATAGCTCCGCGGATCATGGAATGCCAGTCAACCTGAAGATTGAAGCGCTCTGCCAGAAGGCAGCTCAGATAGGCAACGGAAAGGCTGTGCATATATACACTGGTAGTTCCGTGCTGCATATACTGCCTGCTTTCCGTAAAACGGGATGTGGCATTGATGGTGCGGATCTGCTCAAACAGCAGATATTCGTGTTCTTCTGACAAACTATAATTAATTTTCATATTCACCTCATAAAAGACTGCAGCTGAATTTACAGACGGACAGGAAATCTGCATCATTCCCTGCCTTGCTGTTAATCAGCATATATTGTATAACACAGGCTCAATATATTTATTATATGCAATCGGCAGATTCGTTTCAAGGAGTTTAACAATATTAAAAAAAATTCTGTGTTGTTTAAGAAAGTACTTGCGAAATACAGATGCTGTGATTATACTTTAATGAATGTGATTTTTTAATATTCAAAGATACAGAAGATGGGGTTCAGACTATGAAATTTTATTTTGCGCCCATGGAAGGGGTGACAGGATATGTTTACCGGAACATGCATCATGAACTTTTTCCCGGTATTGATAAGTATTTCACGCCCTTTGTGGTAGCAAATCAGACATACAGATTTAAAACTAAAGAAAAAAAGGATGTGGCGCCGGAGAATAACCGGGGACTTTATGTGGTGCCTCAGATTATGGCCAATAAAGCGGAAGAATTTATCTGGGCAGCGCGGGAACTGAAGAAACTGGGTTATGAGGAGATCAATCTGAATCTGGGATGCCCGGCAGCCACTGTGGTCAGTAAGAAAAAAGGCTCAGGATTTCTGGCTTATCCGGATGAACTGGATTCATTTCTGGAAACTGTTTTTTCAGGTCTGGAGGGGCAGGGAATACGGTTATCCATAAAGACACGTCTTGGGAAAGAGCATGAGGAGGAAATCGGCCGCCTTATGGAGATTTACAACCGGTATCCGTTATATGAACTGATTATTCATGCCAGGGTGCAGAAAGATTTTTATAAAAATCAGCCCCGTATGGAGGCTTTTGCGGAGGCATTTCAGGTCAGCAGACATCCGGTCTGTTATAACGGAAATCTTTTTTCGTGGGAGGATTATGAACAGTTTACTGATCAATTTCCCGAGATACAGGCAGTGATGCTGGGGAGAGGGCTGATTGCCAATCCCGCACTGGTACGGGAACTTCAGGGTGAGAAGTCACTGGACAAAGAAGAATTGTACAGATTTCACAGTGCTGTTTACGGTGCATATGGAAAAACATCCCTTGGAGAGGTGAATACGCTGTTTAAAATGAAAGAACTCTGGTCTTATATGGGGCAGCTGTTTCCGGATGGAGAGCACGCTGTCAGAAAGGTACGCAAGGCCCGAAATGATTCTGAATATGTGCAGGCAGTGCAGAAACTGTTCACATCCTGTGAAATGAATGGAAACTATCGTGGATAAATGAACGAGAACATTAATATGTGCGGAAAGTCAGGAATACAGACGAATTAGTGAAGGTGGAGGATATGAATATGAAAGATATGAACATGAAGAAGAACAGTTATGCAGTGTTGTGTCTTGCTTTTGTGCTGGTTATGTCCGTTTCGCTGTTGCTGATGAGTGGCTTTGGAAATACTGCTGAAAAAATCGGGCAGGTTATTATGGCAGCAGCCGCCGCAGCGGGTATTGGGCTGGGATGTTATTTCCCCAGATGTGGAAAAGACAGCGTACCGGCAATTTGCCTGCCCTGGACTATGTCGGATGAAGAAAACAGGGAAGCAACTCACAGATTTGCAGGAATAGTATGGGTGGTCTGCGGCGTACTCTCACTGCTGGGTATAAGTTCAGGAAATTTCAATGCGGTGGTTGTATTTGTTGTCATCGCACTGCTGCTGCCTGTCCTCTATTCTTACCGAATGGAAAGAAAAAAGAAGAAACACTGAATCATAAAAGATAATGAACAGTCGTGGTGATTACAGCGGACAGAATCTGGAATGCTGATAAAAAAGTTGACTGTTATACAGAAAATCCGGTGAAACCAGAACGGAATCACCGGATTTTGTTATTATAGATTTTTATGCTGTTTCCGGATTTTTGCGCTATTTCCAGATTTTCTGTACGATTCCCTGAATCCATGAAATGGCAGGTCCCAGACAGAATGCCATCAGCAGGGTTACAATACCGAATCCACCACCCAATATCAGACCTATGATCATGGCTGTACAGTCCCAGAGAATCCTGATGATGCGGAAAGGGATACCCGGCAGACGATCTGACAGGATAAAACAGATGGCATCGTAAGGCGCCGTTCCCAGATCGACAGCCATGTAAAATGATGCGCTGACGAGAAATACCAGCAGTGCCGGAATCAGAACCAGAATCCGATGGCTCATGGGCTGCCAGAAGGTCTGAGGAATCAGCAGATCCAGTATATATCCGCAGAAATCGGCGC
This sequence comes from Lachnospiraceae bacterium, assembly GCA_034086685.1. Classification (GTDB taxonomy): domain Bacteria; phylum Bacillota; class Clostridia; order Lachnospirales; family Lachnospiraceae; genus TWA4. Next base: position 15,887 of record JAXDZY010000038.1, on the reverse strand, counting down.
TGTAGCCCACAAGAACCATATTGGCCAGAGTTCCGACTCCGATTTTACCGGGATCAGAATAAATTGTAACGCAGAACAGAAACACGTTAAAAAGAAGCTGCCAGTTTCCGAAAGTCATATGAAAACAGGAACTGAGTCCACGGTTCATATTGCTGCAGGGATCTGCACCGAAATTAATGCGGAACAGAAATGAAAGTGCCAGTCCCATCATGCATACGGCCACAACAACAGCGATGCATTTGGAGGGAAAATATTTCTGGCGAAAATGATTTGAAACAGCTGTTTTCAGATGCATGGATTATCCTCCGTATATTGTAGATTGCCAGATTATTCTAGGGGATTTTCCGGAAAAAATCAATGGGATTTTGCAGAGTTCTGTCTGAATAAATAAAAATATTTTATTATTCACAGGTTTAAAATTGTCAGTTGTACTGAAAAAGTTACAAAAATAATTGTTCCGGTGTAGAAATTATTCTACATAATCGAAAGTTTTTTTATGAAATCTGGGGGTTTCATATTCTGTGCAAAAAAGTTATAATAGAAACTGGAATTCATACAGAATTTCCCAAAGACAAATCTATCTGCTGCTGTATGAATTTCAAAATACAAACAAAGAGACTGACTGATCACGGAAGCGGATAGATTTGGTATTATTTTAGAAAAGGACTGAGAAAATGGAAGAACAGAAAAAGACAGAAGCGATTGAAGCCGCAGCGCCTGAAGTGAAAAAAACATCCAGAAAGCGTACTGCTGCAAAGAAAACCGCGGAAGCAGGCGATACAGCAGCGAAGACCACTGCAAAGAAAACAGCATCCAGAAGAAAAACACCGTCAAAGAAGACTGTCGAGGAAAAAACAACTGAAGTTAAAAAAACGACAACAGTTGAAAAAACTGCTGCATCTGCAAAGACAGAGCCGAAGGCCAAAAAGACTGCAGCAGCCAGGAAAACGACTGCCGGAAAGTCTTCTGCAAAATCAGCAGCAAAGAAACAGGCTGCTGAACCGATTTCCCCTTTTATTACTGAGATGGATCAGTACCTGTTCGGTATGGGTACCCATTATGAGATTTACAAAAAGATGGGAGCACATCCTACTGTAAAAGACGGAGTGTCCGGTGTTTATTTTGCTGTCTGGGCTCCCAATGCAGAATCTGTTTCCGTTGTGGGCAATTTCAACCAGTGGAACAGGGAAGCAACTCCCATGACCCGTCTGGAACCCATGGGAATCTGGGAAGTATTTGTTCCTGAACTGAAAGAGGGAGAAATCTACAAGTATTATATTCATACGAAGAACGGCTGGAATCTGGAGAAAGCTGATCCCTATGCTTCTTCCGCAGAGATTCGTCCCGGTACGGCTTCCCGTGTTGCACAGACAGAGAATTACAAATGGACAGACAGGACATGGATGGCAAAGCGGGAAGAATTTGATGTGGATACCTGCCCCATGTCAGTTTACGAGGTTCATCCCGGTTCCTGGAAGCGTCATGCCATCGGAGAAGACCAGAAAGAATACGAGGCATTCTACAATTATCGCGAATTTGCCCATGAACTGGTTGATTATGTAAAAGATATGGGATATACCCATGTGGAACTGATCGGTATTTCCGAACATCCGCTGGATGCTTCCTGGGGATATCAGGTAACAGGTTATTATGCACCCACATCCCGTTATGGAACACCGGAAGATTTTATGTACTTTGTTGATTATTTACATAAGAACAAGATCGGTGTTATTGTTGACTGGGTACCGGCTCATTTCCCGAAGGACGGATTCGGGCTGGCTGAATTTGACGGCACCTGCCTGTACGAGCATCAGAATCCTCTGCAGGGTGAACATCCTCACTGGGGCACCAAGATTTTTAATTATGGACGTAATGAAGTGAAGAATTTCCTGATTGGCTCTGCACTGAACTGGATCGAGCATTATCATGTGGACGGACTGCGTGTGGATGCGGTTGCTTCCATGCTTTATCTGGATTTCGGCCGCAATGATGGTGAATGGATTCCCAATCAGTACGGTGGAAAGGAAAATCTGGAGGCAATCGAATTCCTGAGACATCTGAATTCCATTGTGAAAAACCGTAATAAAGGTGCTCTGATGATCGCAGAAGAGTCCACCGCATGGCCTATGGTTACCGGAAAGCCGGAAGACGGAGGGCTGGGCTTCAGTCTGAAATGGAACATGGGATGGATGAACGACTTCCTGGAATATCAGAAGCTGGATCCCATTTACAGAAAATATCATCACAATCAGATGACATTCTCCCTGATGTATGCATTCAGTGAGAAATTCATGCTGGTACTGTCACATGATGAAGTTGTACATCTGAAAAAGTCCATGCTGAGCAAGATGCCCGGTCAGGATTGGCTGGAACAGATTGCCAACCTGAAAGCAGCATACGCTTACATGATCGGACATCCCGGCAAGAAACTGCTGTTCATGGGACAGGAATTCGGTCAGTGGAATGAATGGTCGGAAGAACGTGAGCTTGACTGGTATCTGCTTGATAATGAAAAGCACCGTCAGCTGCAGAATTTTGTACGTGCTCTGCTTCATCTATATCAGAAAAATCCTGCCATGTATGATCAGGATGGAAGCTGGGAAGGTTTTGAATGGATCAATGCCGATGATGGAGACAGAAGTATCTTCAGCTTTATCCGTCATTCCAAAGACGGTAAAAAGAATCTGGTATTTATCTGCAATTTCACACCTGTTGAAAGAAAAGATTACTCCTTCGGTATGCCTGTTAAAAAACGTCTGAAACTGATACTTGACAGTGATGAGGAACAGTTCGGCGGAAATGGTATGGAACATGCCAAAACCTATACACCCAAAGCGGGCGAATGTGATGGTAAACCCTACCGTGTAGATTATCCTCTGCCGGGATATGGCGTAGCGGTATTCCAGTATTAATATGCAGTTTTGTGATTAATTTCAGATTGTGCGCAGGCACAGTTCGGTCAGTCACTGTGAATAAATAAGTGAACAAAAAAACGGGCAGTGTACATATTCGGATGTACACTGCCTGTTTGTTTTTTTCTAAAGAAAATCAGTCTCTGATTTTGATGTGAGCTTCACGCAGCTGCATTTCGGTCACTTCTCCGGGAGCACCGCACATGAGATCCTGTGCATTGCCGTTCATGGGGAAGGCGATGACTTCACGGATATTCTCTTCATTTCTTAACAGCATGATCATACGGTCGATACCGGGTGCCATGCCTGCGTGAGGCGGAGCACCAAACTGGAATGCGTTGTAGAGTGCTCCGAATTTCTGTTTCAGATCTTCTTCCGTGTAGCCTGCAATTTCAAATGCTTTTATCATGATATCCAGGTCGTGATTGCGGACTGCACCGGAAGACAGTTCCACGCCGTTGCATACGATATCATACTGGTAAGCCAGTATATCTTCCGGATTCTGTGTGTTCAGAGCCTCAAGGCCGCCCTGAGGCATGGAGAAAGGATTATGAGTGAATATCATCTTCTTTTCTTCCGGGTCGTATTCGTACATGGGGAAATCATTTACGAAACAGAAACGGAATGCATTTTTCTCCAGCAGATCCAGACGGACACCCAGTTCATTTCTCAGCTGACCGGCAAAGGATGCGGCCCGTGCTTCTTTATCTGCAATAAAGAAAATGGTATCGCCGGGTACCAGGCCGGCCAGATCGGCCATTTCCTGTTTCATATCGCCGGGAATAAACTTGTCGATAGGTCCCTTGTATGACATATCATCCAGCACTTCCAGGTAACCGAGCCCGCCCATACCGATGGAAGTTGCAAATTTCAGCAGCTTTTCGTGGAAGCCCTTGGACATATCCGCATGGACTTTGATGGCGCGGACTGTTTTTTTGTGGAAAGGTTTGAATGTACATCTCTGGAAGAAATCTGTTACATCGATAATACGCAGAGGGTTTCGCAGGTCCGGTTTGTCTGTACCGAATTCCAGCATGGCCTGTCTGTAGCTGATGACAGGATAGGGAGCAGCGGTTACAGCAGCGCCTTCAGGAGCAAATTTTTCAAATGTGGCAGTCAGAACTTCTTCTCCTACGCGGAATACATCTTCCTGTGTAGCACAACTCATCTCAAAATCCAGCTGATAGAATTCGCCCGGAGAACGGTCTGCTCTTGCGTCTTCGTCCCGGAAACAGGGAGCAATCTGGAAATATCTGTCAAATCCGGAAACCATCAGCAGCTGCTTGTACTGCTGGGGTGCCTGGGGGAGAGCATAAAATTTCCCTTTGAACTTGCGGGAAGGAACGATGTAATCTCTCGCGCCTTCAGGAGAAGATGCACAGAGAATCGGAGTCTGGATTTCCAGAAAACCCATTTCGGTCATCTTCTGTCTCAGAAAACTGATCACCTGAGAACGGAATATGATGTTATCTTTTACTTTTCTGTTGCGCAGATCCAGGTAACGGTATTTCAGGCGCACGTCTTCGCGGATTTCCTTGGAAGTCACTATTTCAAAGGGCAGCTGATGATAAACTTTGCCCAGCATGGTCACGGAATGTGCTTCCAGTTCGATGGTACCGGTGGGAATCTTAGGATTGTAGGTCTCTTCATCGCGGTGCTGAATCATGCCTTCGATGGAAATGCAGTTTTCTTTTGTGATGCCGTTCAGCAGACTGGTGTCGCGCATAACTACCTGCAGCACACCGTACATATCTCTTAAGTCAATAAAGGAAACCCCGCCGTGGTCACGGATATTCTCGACCCAGCCGGCAACCTTCAGTTCGGAGCCGATATCCTGCTCACTGATCTGGTCCAGGGTTCTGTTGCGGTAAATGTTGGAAATCGTCATAGTGTCATTTTCTCCTCTCATCTTGCTCTGTAAATCGTGTAGGGGATGGGCAGTTTTTCGTGTATGCTCCATGCGGATCCGTTTTTTCAGAACCTGCACGGTTTATTGCCAGACACAAAAAAACTGCTCATCCTGATATTGAAAATGTCAGGACGAACAGTGTAATGTCCGCGGTACCACCTGAATTACTGTAATACAGCCACTCATCGGTTAAAAACCTTGCTGTTTAACGCACAGCTGACGGTGCACCTACTGATGGGTTCCTTCTGCGGTTTTATTCCCGGCTCAGTCGGGAAACGGACTGCTTTTGACAGACAGCCTGCAGCAGAAACTCATGTTCAGATTACTGCTGGTAAAGTGTTATTCACACTGATTCACTTTGCGGAGATCGCACCAGCCTCCGCTCTCTGGGAACGATAATCAGCGTTACTTCTCTTTGTCATCGCAATTTACCAGTCATTATATAATAGGATTTTTTTGTTGTCAACGGAAAAATATTGCCGGTTTCCGTTGCAAAACCCTGTTTTCATGATTATAATGTTATCCGTATTATAATGTGTCCGACACTGCCCTGTCGGATGGGAGGGAAATTTATGAAATCTGAAAATCGTACCCGGTTTCTTCAGGGGATGAGGGATGGAATTCCCATTGCACTGGGATATTTCGCTGTTTCTCTGACACTGGGGATTACGGCGAAAAAAGCGGGGCTTACTGCCATTCAGTCCATGCTCGCCAGCCTGACCAATCATGCCTCTGCCGGCGAATTTATTGGTTTTACTTTGATTGCGGCAGGCGCTTCTTATCTGGAACTGTGTATTATGGAGGCGGTTGCCAATGCCCGCTATCTTCTGATGTCCTGTGCATTGAGCCAGAAACTGTCATTCGACACTTCACTGATCCACCGTCTGATTATCGGTTTTTTTGTAACAGATGAAATATTCGGAGTATCCATTTCCGTACCGGGGAAATTAAATCCTTATTATACATATGGTGTGATTTCGGTTGCATCTCCGGGCTGGGTATTCGGCACTTATCTGGGTGTGATCCTGGGCAATCTGCTTCCGCTGCGGGCAGTCAGTGCTCTGGGAGTTGGGCTGTACGGCATGTTTATTGCAGTGTTTATTCCACCCGCCAGAAAAAGCAGAATTGTGGCCGGTCTGGTAATTATCAGTTTCTGTGCCAGTTTCCTTTTTTCAAAAGTGAATGTGTTTGCACAGATTTCATCCGGAATCCGGATCATTATCCTGACAGTGGCTATTTCACTGGCAGCAGCGATTCTTTTTCCTGTGGATGAAGAAGAGAAAGGAGTATCCAATGGCGCATAATGTATATATCTATCTGTTTGTAATGGCAGCGACCACCTATCTGATCCGTGTACTTCCGCTGACTCTGATCCGTAAGGAAATCAGGAACCGCACGATCCGTTCGTTTTTATATTACGTACCTTATGTAACACTGGCAGTTATGACATTTCCGGCGATTCTGGATGCCACCCAGAGTACCTGGTCTGCGCTTGCTGCTCTGATTGCGGCCATACTGCTTGCCTGGTGCGGGCAGAGCCTGTTTGTGGTATCGGTAACCAGCTGTATTGTTGTTTTTATTATGGAATTGATTATTCTGTAAAAAGGAACAGTAAAATACAAAGGAGAATGATTTTTAGTGAAAAGAGTTTTAAGAAGATGTACAGCCCTGCTGTTTGTACTGGTCATGTGTACGGGTTTGTGCCCTTTAGATTCAGCAGCTTCCGGCCTGTATCAGCCGGAAGTTCCTGCAGCGGAGCAGAAAAAACAATCCGGTGAAGGTTTGTCTCAGACCGGCTCCATAAAAATGGTTTATGTAAATCCTCTTTATGAGGATGGGGTAAGCGGGTCTGATCTGGATCAGTCCTTTGACAGCTATAGTATTGAGACTGCACAGATATCTGAATACTGTACTTCTGTGGATGAAGCCGGCATACAGATGCGCAGTTCGATGAAAGAACGGGAGGAAAATATTGAGATCGGTCTGCAGACCACGAGAATTACTCAGGATATGTCTGAAGACGAGGGAAAACAGGAACTGATAGATCTGGCTGTGGAAATTTTTGCGAAATGTGTAGAACATACCGGGAATCCTGAGGAAGGTGATTACCTGAAATGGCAGTATGCGGGCTGGAAATGCAGCGGCAGCTATTCTCTGAGTGAAGGTTCTGCATATGTGACTTTTAAATATACTTTATCCTATTACACCACAAAGGCCCAGGAAAATGAAATGGATGCTGCAGTGGATCATCTGCTGGAACAGCTGGATCTGTATGATAAGAATGAATACTGTAAGATAAGCCGGATCTATGATTATATCTGTGATAATGTAATTTATGATTATGATAATCTGGAAAATGACGAGTATAAACTGAAGTACACAGCTTATGCAGCTCTGATCAATAAAAAAGCTGTGTGTCAGGGGTATGCGCTGCTGTTTTACCGTCTTGCTCTGGAACTGGATGTGGATACAAGACTGATCATCGGTGTCAGTCGTGAACAAAGCCATGCATGGAATATTGCAGAAATCAATAAAAAATATTACAATCTGGATTCCACCTGGGATGCGGGAAAAACGGAATATGGCTATTTTCTGAAATGTAATGAGAATTTCGGGGATCATGAGCGAATGGACGAATACAGCTCTGATGAATTCAATAAAGCTTATCCCATGGATACAGAGGATTATAACCCTGAAACTGGTAATCCTGAGATAATGGAGACACCTGTTCTGAGTAAAGCGGAAAGTGTTTTCGGCGGTGTCAATATAACATGGTCTTTATCTGCCGGTGCTGATTGCTATCAGGTATACAAAAAGACATCTGGCAGTGAAAAATGGAGTAAAGTCGGAAATCCTGTGGAAAAAAACAGTTTTAAGGATACGGACGTGGAATCCGGAAAGACATATGTTTATACCGTTTCCGGTATTGCAGAGAAAGGAGAATCCGGTGTCGAAAGTGCTTATGACAGCACCGGGATTTCTGTAAAGTATATTGCCGCACCTGAATTGACAAAAATTGAGAATCAGAATGGTGCAATGAAGGTGACTTGGAAAAAGGTGAACGGAGCGCAGAAATACCGTCTGTATGTCCGAAACGGAAAGAAGTGGGTAAAAGTCGGGGATACAACCGGTACCAGCGCAGTATTTAAAGGAATCTCCGGTCTGAAACTGAAAAGCGGAACCTCCTATCAGTTTACAGTACGCTGTATCAGTGAGGATGCGAAGAGTCATACCAGCGGCTATGATGGAAAAGGAACAGGTCTTATGTATCTGTCAAGGCCTTCAGTGACCGCATCAAACGGCAGTTCCGGTGTGACTGTAAAATGGACCGCGATTACGGGCGCAAAAGGATATTACGTTTACCGTAAAACAGGAAAGGACAGCTACAGCAGAATTGCCACCATCAAAAAAGGTGATACGGTAAGTTATACGGATACTTCTGTCAAGTCAAAAAACGGTACAGCATATACTTATACGGTCAGAGCATATAACGGATCTGCACGAAGCACTTATACCGGTAAAAAAACTGTCCGTCTGACTGCGCCGTCAGGTGTCAGCGTTTCAAACAATAAAAAAGGCACAATTACAGTCAAGTGGAATAAAAACAATGCTGCTTCAGGATATCAGATTCGCTGTAAAACAGGTTCTGATGTAAAAACAGTAACCGTTAAGGGAAAATCAGAACTGAGCAAAGTAATTCAGAAACTGACTAAAAATAAAACGTATACGGTAAATGTGAGATGCTATAAAACTGTTTCCGAGGTGAACTATTATTCCGGCTGGAGTGCTGCCAAAAAGGTAAAGATTACAAAATAAACAGTAAACAGTAAAAAACTGCCGCCCCTGATGAAATCAGGTAATGCGGCAGTTTTTTTGTTGTTCATGATAGTACCCGAAACAATACAGATGATTCCCGGAAAATTATCTTATGTTTTTATTTGGCCGGATCTTTTGTAAGATGTTTTGCAGCAAACAATACAAGCAGAGTCAGCAGAATACCGGCCGGAAGCGAGATCCATGCGCTCTTTGTCAGTCCGGCGAGAATATAGGTGATAAAGGAAATAACCGCCACGGTAATGGCGTAGGGCAGCTGAGTGGATACATGATTTACATGATCACACTGGGCGCCGGCGGAGGCCATAATGGTGGTATCCGAGATGGGTGAGCAGTGGTCACCACATACAGCACCTGCCATACATGCGGAGATGGAGATAACCATCAGCTGAGGATCGCTGGATTCAAATACAGATACCACGATGGGGATCAGAATACCGAAAGTACCCCAGGAAGTACCAGTTGCAAAGGCAAGTACACATCCCACCAGGAAAATGATGGCGGGAAGGAAAGCAATCAGTCCGCTGGCGTACTGTTTCACCATGGTCGCCACAAAAACGTCTGCGCCCAGACTGTCTGTCATGGCTTTTAATGTCCATGCCAGAGTCAGGATCAGAATGGCAGGAACCATGGCTTTGAAGCCTTCCGGCAGACAGGACATGCATTTTTCAAAGCTGAGAACCCGGCGGATCAGATAGAATATAATGGTGATCACCAGAGCAACAGAGCTTCCCAGAGCAAGCCCCACGTCAGCGGAGCTCTGGGAGAACGCAGTTACAAAATCATTTCCCTCAAAGAAACCGCCGGTATAGATCATGCCGATAACGCAGCAGAAAATCAGAATGATAATGGGTACCACCAGATCACACACGCGACCTCTGGGGTTGGTTTCTTCCTGCTCCGGTTTTGCATAATTGGCTCTGGTGGCAGAGAAAAGATCGCCCTTTGCGGCATTTTTTTCATGTTTTGCCATGGGACCGTAATCAACATTCATGACAGTCAGACCGATCATCATGACCAGAGTCAGAAGTGCATAAAAGTTAAAAGGAATGGAACGGATGAAAAGTGACAGTCCGTCTTCTCCTTCTACGAAACCGCTGACTGCGGCAGCCCAGGAAGAAATCGGTGCAATAATACATACCGGAGCTGCGGTGGCATCGATGAGATAGGCCAGCTTGGAGCGGGAAATCTTGTGACTGTCGGTAACAGGGCGCATAACGCTTCCCACGGTAAGACAGTTGAAATAGTCATCGATGAAAATCAGTACTCCCAGAAGAACGGTGGCCAGCTGTGCACCGACTCTGGAGTGGATATGGGTCTGAGCCCAGCGTCCGAAGGCTGCAGAGCCGCCGGCTTTATTCATAAGGCAGACCATGGTACCGAGAATAACCAGAAATACCAGAATACCCACATTGTAACTGTCGGACAGAACGCTGACAATACCGTCCTCCATAACATGGATCAGAGTTCCTTCCGGTGAGAAACCGGAATAGAATAAGCCACCGATTACAATACCCACAAGCAGGGAGCTGTAAACCTCTTTGGTAATCAGCGCGAGGATGATGGCCACAAGCGGGGGCATGAGAGCCCAGAAAGTTGCATACATGTCAATTCCCTCATTTCTTTCTTTTTTGAAACTGTCAGAGAACGCAGAATATGATGTCGTTTCGGACAGTTTTGTGTCTCTTTTCAGCAATGAAACTATCTTACCATAAAATGCACGAATATGAAACAAAAATAATGAAAAAATATGCAGAATGCACACGTATTTATAAAAAAGCCCTTGACATTACACGGAGAAAAGATTATGATATTGATATCAAAATGATATCACAAAGATATTTATTGCAACCGGATGGAATCTGACGGATGTATCAGATCATATCCGGAGAAAGGATATGTTATGAGTAAAGAGATGAATAAGCAGGCCCTGACCAATGTTCAGGAGAAAGAGATCATACCTTTAAACGGTGTTTTTATGCTGGTTGTTGTAATTGCAGGTTTTCTGCTTTCTGTGGCAGGGGTCGGCCTGGGAGTTTATATGGCATCAGAATGGATTTACACGGCAGGCGGTGTGATTTTGATTGTTGCGGGAATAATCCTGTTTGTGGTATGCTGTATTGCATGTGGAGGATTCCATGTGGTAAATCCCAATGAAGCGCTGGTATTGACCTGCTTTGGTCAGTATTACGGCACCATTAAGAAAGAAGGATTCTATTTTACAAATCCTTTTGCAGGCGCATTTAATCCGGCGGCTTCCTGCACCAGCATCAGCCTGGATGGGAAAACACCTGTCAGAAAGAATCTGAAGGTTTCCACCAAGGTCATGACCCTGAACAATGACAGGCAGAAGGTCAATGATGTGCTGGGAAATCCCATCGTGATCGGTGCAGTAGTTATCTGGAGGGTCAAGGATCCCACCAAAGCAGTTTTCAATGTGGAGAATTACAAAACGTATTTATCAATTCAGTGTGATACCATCATCAGGAACAGTGCACGTATGTATCCGTATGACAATATGGATGAAGCCGATGAAGGGGATGAGATGACTCTCCGGGGCAGCAGTCAGGCGATTGCCGATAATATGAAGATTGAGCTTCAGGAACGTGTGGAGAATGCAGGACTGGAGATCAGGGAAGTGAGGATCACACATCTGGCATATTCGGATGAGATCGCTGCAGCCATGCTTCAGCGTCAGCAGGCAGTGGCTATTATTGCAGCCCGGCAGAAGATCGTGGAAGGTGCCGTAAGTATGGTGAAGATGGCAATCGATCAGCTGAGTGAGGAAGAGGTTGTGGTTCTGGATGAAGAAAGAAAAGCAGCCATGGTAAGCAATCTGATGGTGGTTCTCTGCGGCAATAAGGATGCGCAGCCCATTGTGAACAGCGGTTCCATTTATTAAGAATATCGCAGCAGTTCAGCAGCGTCTGAACTGTTCTGTACAGATTACGGTATTTTCAGAATACAGATGGAGGAGATACGGTTGGATAAAAAACAGTCAGACCTGGAAGAACGGGAAGAGCAGTTAAAGGAGCATCTTGCCAGAATCGAAGAGATGGAAAAAGAAATCCGAAGACGGGAAAAGTCTCTGAAAGAGAAAGAAAAAGCGAAGAAACAGGTACTGCTGAGACTGTCTCCTTCTCTGTGGGAGGAACTGGCAGCGTGGGCAGAGGATGATTTTCGTTCCATCAATGGCCAGATCGAGTATCTGCTTTCCGAATGTGTCAGAAACCGGAAAAAGCGTTGACAGGGTGCAGCGGCAGTTCAGTCTTTTCTGTATGAAGAACAGGGTCTGAATTGCTGCTGTAATTTTTCTGTGCCATTGACAAAAGTCAGATTTATGATAAACTTGTATCAGGATTACTATGAGAAAATTAAGAAAATGGAACAATAACCGTTTACGGAAGATTTTTTGGCATGAAGGTTGGATGGTGTATGGAACAGGAAATTGAAGTATTAATGCAGGGATATCAGTTTCGGAAATTTTATGAAAAAAAGTTTGAGTTTTTTATGAACCGGTATGATCTGCGTAAAATTGATGTGGAGATTCTGACCTATCTGCATTTCTGCGGGGAACGCAATACGGCCAGCGATATTCAGAAACTGGGTCTGTTTACCAAGGGGCACATATCACAGTCTCTGGAGCGGCTGAGTCATGCACAGCTGGTGCATACGGAACATGATTCTCACGACAGGCGGATTGTGCATATTTCCATCGGGGAAAATGCTGTTCCCATTGTACAGGAGGCAAGGCAGCTGAAGTGGGAGATTTTTGAACAGGTTTTCCGTGGAATTACTGATGAAGAAAGAGAAGTATTGAATGAAGTGGCTCGAAAGGTCTGGAATAATATTGAGGAGGAGCTCAAATAATAAGCCACGGGTGTAGTTTCTATTCTATTCAAAAAGTTTAAAATCAAACAAACTTGTGGAGGTAAGCTTATGACAGATGGTAAAGAGCAGAGAGACAGAAAAATTAAAAAGTATGCAGAAAAATTTGCACAGGAAGATCGGATTTCCCAGGAATTATTTGAAGAATACAATGTTAAAAGAGGTCTGCGTGATATTAACGGAAAAGGTGTTGTGGCAGGTCTCACCAGTATTTCCAGAATCGTATCATCAAAGGATGTTAACGGGAAATCTGTCCCCTGTGACGGGAGATTATATTATCGCGGATACAATGTGCAGGAGCTTCTGCGTGGAATCGCAGATGATGACCGGTTCGGTGCGGAGGAAATCATTTATCTGCTTCTGATGGGCGAACTGCCTGACAGAAAAGAACTGGAGGATTTCAGGCAGCTGCTGGGTGAGTACCGGACTCTGCCCACCAATTTTGTAAGAGATGTTATCATGAAGGCACCCAATAATGATATTATGAATTCACTGACCAGAAGTGTTCTGACTCTGGCATCGTATGACTCCAATATGCTGGATCTGTCCCTGGAGAATGTACTTCAGCAGTGTCTGATGCTGATCAGTGTGCTTCCCATGCTGTCCGTCTACGGATATCATGCTTATAATCATTATGAATGTGATGAGAGCATGTATATTCACAGACCGGATGCTTCCCTGTCCATGGCAGAGAATATTTTACGTATGCTCAGACCAGATAAGAAATATACGGATCTGGAAGCGAAGGTACTGGATGCGGCTCTGATTCTTCATATGGAGCACGGCGGCGGAAACAACTCGACTTTCACAGCCAGAGTTGTCACTTCTTCCGGTTCCGATACGTATTCGGTTATGGCGGCGGCACTGTCTTCCCTGAAAGGTCCCAAGCACGGCGGTGCCAATATCAAGGTCATGCGCATGATGGAGGATATCAAAGCCAATGTAAATGATTACGCAGATGAAGATGAGGTGAAGGAATATCTGAGGAAAATCGTCCGCAAGGAGGCTTTTGACCGCAGTGGTCTGATCTATGGCATGGGACATGCAGTCTACTCCATTTCCGATCCCAGAGCAGTCAGCTTTAAAGGATTTGTAAAAAAGCTGGCCAGTGAAAAACATCTGAATGAAGAATTTGAACTTTACAGCATGATCGAACGTCTGGCGCCGGAGGTTATTGCAGAACGCAGCCATATCTATAAGGGTGTCAGCGCCAACGTGGATTTCTACAGTGGATTTGTATACAAGATGCTTGGAATACCGGTGGAATTATATACACCGATTTTTGCCATGGCTCGTATTGTAGGCTGGAGTGCTCATCGCATGGAAGAGCTGGTGAACATGGATAAGATCATTCGTCCCGCCTACAAGAGCATCATGCAGGAAAAGGTATACCGAAGTCTGAAAGACCGGTCTACCCCCAGAATTCACGGCACAGAGAATCTGAGACTGTCTGTAAAGGATGAACAGAACTGATATGTAACAGCCTTCGGGCATTGCCTTCTGTGATCAGAGCATATTCCTCCGGTGACAGAGGGCGTTTTTTTATGGCATCGACACTCGATTTCTGATCGGCATAGGGGCTGTCTGTGGCAAACAGAAGCTTTTCGGCTCCATGACCGTGAACCAGTTTCATAAATTCATCATCGGGGATATACATCTGGGAGAGACTGATATCGAAGTATACATTGGCGCCCAGCAGGTATTTTTTAACATCTTCGTGTTCCAGATGGCCGCCGCTGTGTGCCAGAATCAGTTTTCTGGTTTCATGGCCGGGATCTTCCAGCTGTTCCAGAAGCCGGAGTGATCTTTCGGGAACACAGTGGGTTTCATCGGGAAATGCACCATCATAGCCTGCATGGACCATGACGATCATATCCTGAGCCAGGGCTTCCCGTATCAGATATACTGCCCTGGGTTCATCCATGAACATGTTCTGCCAGTCCGGATGCAGCTTGATCCCCGGAAATCCCTGATTTTTCAGAAAACGGAGCTTGCCGGGGATATCCTCACAATCCGGGTGAATTCCGCCGAAGGGAATCAGGCCGGGAATATCCTGCTGTATTTTTGCAAAGTGGTTGATGGACTCGAACTGATCCGGTCTTGTGACCACCGGTTGAGTGATGCAGCAGTCAATGCCTGCTGTCTTCATGGAACAGAGAAGGCCGTTCAGAGTACCGTCGGCAAAATGTCCCCAGTAATGAGTATCGGCCAGATTGTGCATCAGCCGTGAAGCTATTTTATCGGGGTAAATGTGAGTGTGGAAATCAATCATAGGTGAGGCTCCTTTCCTGGGAACAACATGAATTCAGTTGGTATCTTATATATCTGGGTTTATTTTACTCAGGTTACGTGCCGTTTACAAGTAAATTTTTTCATGGTATACTTTCTTTTGTTGCTGTCTGCTGCTTTTTCAGGCTCAGCCTGAGAAGATAACTTCTGCTTACAGCAATTCAAGAAATTACTGCATAAGAAGAATCAGGTGAATAATATGTACAGAATTGTTTCCAAGCTGTTGATTTACGGCGATATGCCCAAAGATTCCATTTTAATGGAACTGAGTGATATTTTCAAGAATATGGATCAGGAGACCCAGACCAATGATGAACTGACGACCAGGGTATTTACCCAGATCAAGCATCTGCTGCAGGTGGCCACGGATTATGGTTTTGATAAAAACCTGTGGCATAATTATCTGACCTTTCTGCTGATTACGGATGAAAATCCTTTCAGTCTGACATGTGAGAAAATCGGTGCCAACCATGGCAGTGTAAATTATTTTGCAGAAGGGGATTTCCGGGCGTTTAAGGAGCTGTTTGATTTTGATTTCAGCCGTCTGGAGGAGAAGCTGGGTATTGACTGTTTCAGCAGGATTTCCAATTATCAGGCCATTGGCAAGAAAGAGCTGATGTACAATAAAAATGTCAGTGAAAAGGTGCAGGCTTTAAGTGCAAAGCTGGAAAAAGCGGCTGATGAAAAGGAATTTTTTACATGTGTAACAGATTTTTACCGGGATTACGGTGTGGGAATGTTCGGTCTGAACAAGGCATTCCGTATTGCCTCATCCGACAATGGACAGATTCGGTTCTGCCCTATTAATAATATGGATGCGGTGGTACTGGATGATCTGATCGGATATGAGATCCAGAAACAGAAGCTGGTTGAGAATACTGAGGCGTTTGTGCAGGGCAAAAAAGCGAACAACGTGCTTTTGTTTGGCGACAGCGGAACCGGAAAGTCAACAAGCATCAAGGCGATTGTTAACCAGTACTATGATGATGGACTGCGCATGATCGAAATTTATAAGCATCAGTTTAAGCATCTGTCTTCCATTATTTCGGAGATCA
>JAXDZY010000059.1:0-6100 GCA_034086685.1 Lachnospiraceae bacterium | reverse complement strand
TCTTCCGGTCTGCACACCGGTTATCGCAGTACTTGCACTGTGGCAGTTTGTAGGTATGTGGAACAGCTACTTTGATGCCATGATCTATCTGAATGATGCAGCAAAACAGCCTCTGCAGCTGGTGCTTCGTTCCATCCTGATTCAGAACCAGCCGGAATCCGGTATGATTTCCGATATGCAGAGTACTGCTCAGCGTGCACAGCTTGCAGAATTGCTGAAATATGCAACCATCATTGTTTCCAGTTTACCTCTGATCGTGATGTATCCTTTCTTCCAGAAATACTTTGATGCAGGTATTATGGCAGGCTCCATCAAGGGATAAGCGTTTTACGGACGGACAGGATGAATGGAACGTTATGATGATTGATGATTTAAGAATTGATGATTTAAGAAATGAAAGAACAAAAAGAAAAGGAGTTTAAGCATGAAAAAAAGCAGAATATTCAAGCGCGTTGCGTCGGTTGTTCTGGCAGCTGGTATGGTATTTTCACTGACAGCCTGCGGCGGCGGCGGCAAAACGGAACTGAACAGCGGAGAATTTCAGGAAGTTGATAAAGCGGAACTGGCATTTCCTTTAAAAGAAGAAACTACACTGACCGGTATGATCAGCTATCCGCCCAGTACAGAATCAAATCCCAACAACCGTACTATTTTCAAGCGTCTGCAGGAAAAGACCAATGTGAAGATTGAATGGAATGCCATTCAGTCTGATCAGTGGGGCGACAAGATCTCTCTGGCAATGGCTGACGTAGATACACTGTCTGATTTTGTCTTCACTGCAGGCTTCGGTGACAGTGACCTTCTGAAATATGCAGATCAGGGTGTTATCATTCCTCTGGAAGAGTACATTGATGCTTATATGCCCAACCTGAGTGCTGTATTTGAAAAATATCCGGAATACAAGGCTATGTGTACAGATTCAGAAGGCCATATCTGGGCTTTACCCTGGATTGAACAGCTGGGTTCAGAGAAAACAGCGATTCAGACAGTGGACAACATGAGTTTTATTAATAAGAAATGGCTGGATTTCCTGAAACTGGATATGCCAACAACAGTAGAAGAATTTGAAAATGTTCTGATCGCTTTCCGCGATAACGCTTCCAGACTTCAGGCTGAATTCAACATTGACGGCAGCATTATTCCCATGTCCTGTATCGTAAATGACGGCGGCCAGGACCCCAGCATCCTGATCAATGGTTTTGGAGAAGGCTACGGCGATGCAGATAAGGGCAGACATATTGCAGTTACTGACGACAAGAAAGTTATCTGCAGTGCAACTCAGGAAGGCTTCAAGAAAGGTATCGAATGGCTGCATTCCCTGTATGCAGAAAACCTGATCGATCCCGAAGCTTTTACACAGGAATGGTCAACCTATGTTTCCAAGGGTAAATCTCATCGTTACGGTGTATGCTTCAGCTGGGATGTTGCCAACGTCGACAATCTGGAAGATTATGTTCCCCTGCCGGCTCTGACAGCAGATACCAGAAATATCACCCCTCAGAACGGATCCTTCACCAGTGGTTTTGACCGCGGACGCTGCGTAGTAACAGCTGTTGCAAAGAATCCTGCACTTGTTTGCGCATGGCTTGATCAGATGTATGATCCTTTCCAGTCTCCTCAGAACAACTGGGGTACCTACGGTGAAGATGACGATTTCGATATCTTTGAACTGGGCAAAAATGAAAAAGGCGAAGATATGCTGAAACATGCGCCTCTGGGTGATGCATCTCCTGTAGAAGTAAGAGAAGCAGAAGCTGTTGGCGGACCTCTGGCGGTTCTGGATGAATACTATGGCGTATATGTAACCTGCCCTGACGATGCACAGTACCGTCTGGACTGGATCAAAGACTACTACACACCGGATATGAATACAAAATATGTATATCCCAACGTATTTATGAGCCGTGAAGATACAGAAGAGCTGTCTAATCTGCAGGCTGATATTACCAAAACAATCAATGCAAAGAAATCCGACTGGATTATGAACGGTTTCACCGATGCAGACTGGGATCAGTATCTGAAGGATCTGGATGCATACGGATTGAAAGATATGCTTGATATCTTCCAGAAATATCTGGATGCTTATTTTGAAAATGTTGCAGAATAAAGTATGATTTGATTGAATGATGTGTAATTGACAATATCATAAGGATTGATATTTAAAAAGGAAAGGGGCAGCAGGGAAAAACTGCTGTCCTTTTCCGGATTCTTCGGTAAAGGATTGTCAGATACAGGAATTTGAAAGAATCGGAGGAACTTTCGTAATGGAGAAAAAGAACACCGTACCTACCATGAAGGATGTGGCGTGTGAAGCCGGAGTCGCTCTGGGAACCGTATCCAAGGTTGTGAATGGGCTTCCTGTAGGGAAAATATACAAACAGCGTGTGGAAGATGCGATTGATAAACTGGGGTATCAGGTTAACAGCTATGCACAGGGGATGAAATCCGGCAAGACGTATACGGTAGCTTTGATGGTACCCAATACGGTGAATCCTTTTCTGGCGGAACTGACGAATGAAATTAATATTGAACTGCAAAAACGAAATTACCGCATGCTTCTGTGTACGACTGATCAGAATCCGGAAGTGGAACAGGAGTATATCACCATGGTCAGGAAGAGCAAGGTGGATGGAATCATCGGGCTAACGTACAGCGATGACCTGATCATCGGTGAAGATCTGCCATTTGTGTCAATTGACCGCATTATAAACTCTTCGATTCCCTGTGTATCCAGCGACAACTTTGCCGGAGGACAGATGGCTGCAGAAAAACTTGCCGATCTGGGATGCCATAATGTGGCTTTTCTGCGGATTGGTTCCTCTTTGAATAACGAACCGAACAAACGAAAGGCGGGCTTTGAAAACGGATGCCTGAAACGGAATCTGAAATATTCCATGAAGATTCTGGATGACAGCGAGCCGATGGAACATTTTTATCCCTTTTTTGAAGAACATATGACCCATGGAAAACTGGAATTTGATGGTCTGCCTGCCGGTTTCTTATGCTTATGGAGGAACTACTCTGGAGCCGGAGTTCGTAAATAACAAAATATGATAACAGGAGGTTGCAAAGTATATGAAGAAGTATGACGTAACCGCATTGGGCGAGTTATTGATTGACTTTACCGAAAACGGAAAAAGTAATCAGGGAAATTCCCTGTTTGAAGCTAATCCGGGCGGTGCACCCTGCAACGTGCTGGCGATGCTGACAAAACTGGGCCATGAGACGGCTTTTATTGGAAAAGTCGGAAATGATTTCTTTGGAAAGCAGCTGAAAGCTGCCCTTGAAGAAACAGGTATTGATTCCGCATGGCTTCAGATGGATGATGAAGTACATACAACGCTTGCACTGGTTCATACATTTGAAGATGGCGACCGTGATTTTTCTTTCTACCGCAATCCTGGGGCGGATATGATGCTTGCGGAAGATGAAATTCCGGAAGAACTGATTGAAAATTCAAAGATTTTTCATTTCGGAACTCTGTCCATGACCCATGAGGGTGTGCGTGCTGCTACGAAAAAAGCAATCCGCCTTGCAGAGGAAGCCGGTGCGCTGATTTCCTTTGATCCCAATCTGCGTCCTCCTCTGTGGAATTCTCTGGACGATGCCAGAGAACAGGTGCTGTATGGTCTTGGTCACTGCCAGATCCTGAAGATTTCAGACAATGAAATTCAGTGGCTGACCGGTAAAGACGATTATACGGAAGGAGTTCAGTGGATCCTTGAAAGATATGAGATTCCCCTGATCCTGGTATCCATGGGAAAAGAAGGAAGCAGAGCTTACTATAAGGGAATGATTGTTGAGTCAGCACCGTTTCTGCAGGAGAATACCATTGAAACCACCGGAGCAGGTGATACATTCTGCGCATGTGTGCTCCACTACATCTGCGAGCATGGATTATCAGATCTGACGAAGGAGAGTCTGAAAGAAATGCTGGTATTTGCCAATGCAGCAGCTTCACTGATTACAACACGAAAAGGCGCACTGAGAGTGATGCCCCGTAAAGAGGAAGTAGAAGCGTTATTGCTGAGCAGACAGTAACGGGATGAAAACTTTGTTAACAGTGCTGCAATGCCATAAAAAAAGAAACCAATAAAAATCAAAAGGGGATAGAATCTATGACAAGTCAGACACTGCGTGAAGCACGCAAATATGAAGAAGCATCAGAAAAAATGATCAAAAAGGAAGAACGGCCGGATTTCCACCTGTCCTCACGGGTAGGCTGGATGAATGATCCCAATGGTTTTTCCTATTATAAGGGAAAATACCATATGTTTTATCAGTATCATCCCTATGAATCCGTCTGGGGCCCCATGCACTGGGGACATGCAGTCAGCGAAGACCTTCTGCACTGGGAGTACCTTCCTGCTGCACTTGCTCCGGATGAAATCTATGACAGAGACGGCTGCTTTTCCGGAAGTGCCGTTGAACTTCCCGATGGCAGACAGCTGCTGATGTACACGGGTGTACTGAGACAGCGGGAAGCAAATGGGGGATTTTCCGACATCCAGACCCAGTGTCTTGCAGTAGGTGACGGAGTCGACTATGAAAAGTATGAGATGAATCCGGTACTGGATGAAAAGGATCTTCCGAAAGGAGCAAGCAGGAAGGATTTCCGCGATCCGAAGATGTGGAGAAAAAAGGATGGCTCCTACTGCTGCGTGGTTGGCAACCGTCCTGCGGATGGAAGCGGTCAGATTCTTCTGTATACCAGTCCCGATGGATTCAAGTGGTCCTTTAAAAAGGTTCTGGCAGCCAACTGCAACCGCATCGGAAAAATGTGGGAATGTCCGGACTTCTTTGAGCTGGATGGACAGTGGATTCTGCTCACCAGCCCCCAGGATATGCTGCCCGCGGGCTTTGAGTATCACAACGGAAACGGAACACTCTGCCTGATGGGAGAGTTTGATGAAGAGACGGATACCTTTACGGAACGTCACAATCAGTCCATCGATTACGGCATTGACTTTTATGCACCTCAGACGGTGGTGACACCGGATGGCCGCAGAGTCATGATCGGATGGATGCAGAACTGGGATACCTGCAACTCATCTACAGCGGAACGTTCCTGGTTCGGCCAGATGAGCCTTCCCCGGGAACTGTCTGTGAAAAACGGAAGACTGTATCAGAAACCGATCAGGGAGCTGGAAGCTCTTCGCAGCAGCAAAGTCGAACATCAGGATGTGACTTTTTCAGGCAATATCTCACTGGATGGCGTGAAAGGCCGGAGAGTAGATATGGAGCTGGAAATCCGTCCCGATGATGAAGAAAATGTTTATCGGAAATTCGCGGTTCGTTTTGCTCAGAATGATCAGTTCTATACCGCGCTCAGCTTCCATCCGGGAGACTCTGTCATGAAGATTGACAGGAAATTCTCCGGATCCAGAAGAGCCCTGATCCATCAGAGAAGAGCGCTGGTAAACAGCGAAAACGGAAAACTGAAGTTACGGATCATTCTGGACCGGTTCAGCGTGGAAGTGTTCGTGAATGACGGCGAGCAGGTGATTACGGCCACACTGTATACGGATCAGGCGGCAGATGGCATCTCTTTCCTGGCAAACGGCAGTGTGAATATGGATGTTGTAAAGTATGACCTGTCCGGAGACGAAAGCAGATAGATGCAATATGTGCAATAATCAGGAGGGTACAAAGTATATGAAAAAATATGACGTAACCGCACTGGGAGAATTATTAATTGATTTTACCGAAAACGGAAAAAGTGTTCAGGGAAATTCCCTGTTTGAAGCAAATCCGGGCGGTGCACCCTGCAACGTGCTGGCCATGCTGACAAAGCTGGGTTACAAGACAGCATTTATTGGAAAAGTCGGAAATGATTTCTTTGGGAAGCAGCTGAAAGCGGCACTTGAAGAAACAGGTATTGATTCCGCATGGCTTCAGATGGATGATGAAGTACATACAACACTTGCACTGGTTCATACATTTGAAGATGGTGACCGTGATTTTTCCTTCTACCGCAATCCCGGGGCGGATATGATGCGTACGGAAGATGAAATTCCGGAAGAACTGATTGAAAATTCAAAGATTTTTCATTTCGGAACTCTGTCCATGACCCATGAGGGTGTGCGTGCTGCTACGAAAA
>JAXDZY010000039.1:0-4173 GCA_034086685.1 Lachnospiraceae bacterium | reverse complement strand
ATTTCCATGCTGGATCGATATAAGGGAACCGGCTGGAAAAAATTTTATCTGATTTTCGGTATGTGTGATGAAAGTTTTTCCATCAACTATACTGCAGAAATTCCGGATGATGTGGACAGGGGATGGTTTATGTTTTTTGTTACTCTGCTGAATCATTTTTACTGGTTTTTCGGTGCAGCTCTGGGCGGTATTTTCGGCTCTCTGATTCATTTCAATACAGAAGGCCTCGATTTTGTCATGACCGCCATGTTCGTTGTGATTTTCCTGGAACAATGGCTGAAGGACCGGGATCACACCAGCGCAATTCTGGGACTGGCGCTGTCTTTATTATGCCTTGCTGCCTTTGGAGCCGATCATTTTATCATCCCCTCCATGATCGCAATTCTGGGAATTCTGACACTTCTGCGAAAACCGCTTGAAGAAAAAGAAGCAGATAATCCCGCGCAGAAGGATACGAAAAATGGTACAGAAAAGAAAGTGGAAAAGAAAGGCGGTGAAACCATATGTCAATGACTCTGACACAGCAGATTATCACAATTCTGGCGGTAGTCCTGGGAACCATGCTGACCCGCTTTCTTCCGTTTATGATTTTCCCGTCAGGAAAACCCACCCCCAGATATATTCAGTATCTGGGAAAAGTACTGCCGGCCGCAGTATTCGGCATGCTGATCATCTACTGTCTGAAAAATGTCAGCATTTTTGCAGGAAGCCACGCAGTACCGGAACTGATTTCCATTACAGTTGTCATTGCCCTGCATCTGTGGAAACGCCAGATGCTGCTGTCCATAGCAGGCGGGACCGTATGCTATATGCTGCTGATACAGATGGTATTTTAAGCAGTGTATGATATTTACAATTCAAGAAACCGGAAGGAGTTCAGTTTTTTGCATCTGCCTGCTTTTCTCCAAAGTGCCTTTGCAGCAGCGGAAGCACCATAGATACTAAAAAGAATGACAGAAAAACGATACACGCATAGATCCCCGCACGCAGCCAGATATTGGCCGGCAGCAAATTGGCAATGGATGCTCCGGCCGTGTTTGCTGCCAAATATAAATAATTTGCGTTTTCGTAGGCAAGATTGGCCGGAATGGCAAAAAAACCCAGAACCAGAAGCAGCAGCACCGGTTTGTAAATCATTTTTCTTTTGCTGACAAATCCGTGCACCATCGTCATATAGGCAACGCCGTAAACCGGCAGAATATGTTCCAGCCAGAACTGATAGTAACGATAATATCCGGGACCGGTTCTGGAAATAACCGCAGGTGTAATAATCGGAATCAGTCCCAGCGAGCAGCAGATATAAAAGCATACATCATACAGTCCGCGGCTCTTTTTACAGAGCATAAATACAGATAAAATTGCAGACCACTCACAAACCTGCAGGGGAAGCTTATCCATGAGATTGTGTTCCTCAGGATTTGAGCTTCCCACATACAGCAGCCGCCAGTAATAGCTCATTTCTGCCATGAGAATGACAAACGCGAGGATAAATCGAAAATTTTCTTCATGTTTCCAGCTTTTTATCTGTTTTCTGTACCGATATGTAAAAAAAATTCCTGCCAGTAACAGCACAATCGGAAGCATGTGCCAGATGGATCCATATTGAAAATCGCCCTTCTGACCATATCCAAAAAAGCCTTCGCTGAAAAACTCACACCAAACATTTGTCTGCATTGTTCCACCCCCCGATAATTATTCCATAGTTCTTCCTGCTTCTGCCAGATTCCATCGTTTGAGCTGTCGCATGGAAAGGAAGTGCCCCAATAAAATAAACAGCAGCAAGATTCCCGATGCAAGCAGATATTCTTCTGCCCGATTGGCAAAAGGATACTCTCTCTTTGAGGTGGACATCTCATGCAGAATCACCTGCGCTGCCACCGCTCCTGCCGGAAGCCCGGCTATGGCAGCAATCACATATTGTAAAATCGATTGCAGCAGCCATGATACGGATATCTCCTCATAGTACACACCCAGCACACGCATTGTTGCCAGTCTATGCTGCTGCTCCATAAGGCTGCTCTTCATCCGGTTCTGTACAATCATCAGGCTCATGGCCAGCGCAAACGTTATTATGATATAAACACCAATACTGTATGATTGGAATGACCTGATTCTATCCTGTCGGACTACACGGGTAAAAACAGCCTGACAGCCATCCAAATCTTCTAAATAGGAACGCAGCGCATCTTCGTTATTACTTGCCACCAACACGCTGCAGCCGACTGCTCCAAGCTGCCCGATAGTCTGCTGCGAAACATACTGCACTCTGGATACGCTTTGGTTTGATAACCCCTGCACTGTCAGGCTCCGCCCATTTACATACACCTTATCTCCAACCGTGATTCCCATCTTTTTGGCAAGATGGTGCTCCAACAGAATCCCATCCTCCGGAATATCCATAAGAGCATCAGATTTGTCAAACACCCGGATTAACCTTGTATCCGCTTCCGGCGCATGGATTACAATTTCTTCTGCTATCCCATTGAATTCCAAATCCGCGGACAGGTAATCCATACGTTCACACTCGCTTACACCCGGCACTGCTCCTATTTCCTTCATCCATATTTCGTCCGGAACTTTCTCCAGATAAATCTGACAGTCATAGGAAATTCGTTTCTCAAATAATTCTTCCAGAATGTAATTTTTGGATCGGTCAAATGAAATAGCAGATACTATCAGCATCATAGCTGCGGCAATACAGACAGAGGAAAGAATAAACCGTCTTCCGTTGCGAAGCATTACTGCAGCACTAAACTTCATAAGAGGAGAAAGTCGTTTGGGGAGGCGATTGAGCTGTGCAGTCGAAACAGAAGATGTTCTCGTTCCCTGTAAAACTTCCACCGGCCGAATCTGCGATAACTGCCGACAGCCTATTGCCGCGGCCAGCTGTCCTGTAAGTGCCGTACATCCTGCCGCGATCACGCAGTCCCGCAATTGCAGATGTGCCTCAATGGGCGGCAGCCAGAAAGACTGTGCATACAGGTTTGCTGCAAACTGCATCAGAATCCGGCTGCATCCAATTCCAAGCCCGATGGCAGGAATCGTGACACAAAAGCACAGGACATAAAACAGTCCTGAAATCTGCCATGAACTGAATCCAAATGTTCTGAGTATGCCGATCTCTTTGCGGGATTGTTGAATAATCTGCAGAAGGAACAGCAGCATCACGAGAAGCATCACCGCAAAAAACAGCGGCGGAAGCAGCAACGACAAAGCCTGCAGCGGCTCCAGATTAGTCTCTATACGCTGGCGAACCGGTGAGTCTTCGGAGGTAAAGCAGTCCATAATCTGATATTGCTGTAAGATTTGCCTGGCGTCTTCCAGCACAGTCGTTTCGTCGTGCTCTGCATCCACCTTAAGCAAAAACTGGCAGACGAATTGATCGCTTCCAAATACCATCTGCACATATTCTTCAGGCAGATACACATATCCGAAATCGGAATTATTCCCCCAGAAATATGCGTTCTGTACGGTGCTGATCGCCTCCGGAGTGGATACGATCTTTTGCACCTGAAATTTCTGATATGTATTTGCGAGCTTCAGCTCCAGTTCATCTCCGGATGCTATTCCATTCGCCTGCGCGAAATCCGCCTCCACATAAAGTTCCGGCAACGTGCCGGATGCTTCTGTTTCCTCGCGCACATAAAAGCGCTGCTCACTGTCCGGTGAAAAGCTGAAAACCCTGGCTGTGAGCTGGTAGCCGCCCGCCTTCAACGGGAAATCCGCCGCCATTCTCCCATCAGCTTGCAGCACGCCTTCCAAGGAGCCCAGCTCTTCGCAAAGCTGTTTTGGGGATGGTGATGTCGTGATACACACATTCGCATATCCGTACATATCAAGGTAATCCGAAAAACCGTCCTCCAGTGCGTAAAATGCGCCGCCCAATCCCGCCATCAGCGCAATACCCAGGCAGGATACAACAATCATCGAAAGGAACAGGCGGAAATACTTTCGGATCAGCGGCATCAGCATTCTGCGTATCAGAACTACCATGTAAGCTCCTCCACAGGTGTCGGCACCGCATTGACCCAGTCCTTGTCAATCCTTCCGCTGCGCATTTGAATTACCCGGTCCGCCATTTTTGCGATCTCTTTGGTATGCGTAACCAAGATGGTCGTCTGCCCATGCCTGCGCACAAGCTGTTCCAGAACTTTCAGTATTTGCTTTCCGGTC
>JAXDZY010000019.1:0-17456 GCA_034086685.1 Lachnospiraceae bacterium | reverse complement strand
AAACATCTTATTTACTGAGGAATCAGGAAACAGGGTTTGTTTGCTGTACAATTTTAAACAGACTATATACACAAATCCATAAAAAATCCGGCAGATGCACAAAGGGATAGTTTAAAGCAAAAAACGTGCGTCTGCCGTGACGATGTGCTCCTGAACCTTGACAGTTATATTGAAGCAGATGAGAAGATTGATATGACCAATTACTATGAGGGTATTGTGGACATCTACAATTATGGAGGCTCTCAGTATGCTCTCCCTAAAGATCACGACACCATTGCTTTACTTTATAACAAAGCGATTTTCGATAAATACAATGTGGAATACCCTGACAGTGACTGGACCTGGGATGATTATGCTGCGGCTGCAAAAACAATTACACAGGCCGGCGCTGCAGACAATGTGTATGGTACAGCCATGAATACCAACGATGGACAGGACGGCTGGTACAATTTAATCTATGACTTTGGAGGCAGACTCATCAGTGATGACAATAAAACTTCGGGTATGGATGATCCGAATACCATCGCTGCCATGACTTACCTGGCGAACGAACTGTTCCCCTCCATGCCTTCTCAGGATACCATGGCTAATACTGACCCTGATGTTATGTTTATGAGCGGTATGATAGGTATGATGCTTCAGGGATCCTGGATGGTTAATAACTTCTATCAGGCTGAATATTCCAAAGATTATGCATGGGCTGAAATCCCTTATTATGATGCAAACAACAATGACACATGTGAAAAAGAAGAGCGCGTTTCCATGTATAATGGTCTTGGCTGGGCCGCATCTGCCAAAACAGAAGATCCTCAGGCTGCCTATGATCTGATTTCTGCATTCTGTTCCAAAGAAGGACAGTTAAAGCAGTCTGAACTGGGAGTAACCATGGCAGCATACAAAGGCTGTTCAGATTCTTTCATCGATTCTTTTGAAGGTATTGTAAAAAAACTTCCGGGCAGCCAAAAAATGCTGTCGCACAGTTGACCGACCGGGTTAACTGTGTGACAGCACTGTTTATTTCAATTGCTTCCTGCCCGTTTCTGGGAAGCGGTGTCTGATTTACTCTATATGAACGGCATAACATATCGGTATACATAAATTACTTCTGATCGATTAGAATGTAATTTTTTTGAAGCTGGCCACCAGTGATACCAGCAGAATTGTCTGTACAAGCACAAACATCATAGTAATTTCCATACCTGTCTTTCTTTAAAGTTCAAATTAATTGGTCAATAAAATTTCATTTGTTATAACTGCATTTCATTAAGCCACAAAAGCGAGAATGCTTTCGGGAATTTCTACATTTCCTTCTTTGGCTTTTAATTCGAGAGGCTTTGTGAGATCCATACTCAGAATACCGAGAACAGATGTAGCATCCACACAGTAGCTTCCGCATATCAGATCGTACTGATTACCGGTTTTTGAAATTTCATTAACGAACTTCTTAACCTTTTCCAAAGTGTTTAAACTTACCTTGCATGCATTCACGATGATCAACTCCTTTTCTGTGAATTAATGAGCAGATTTATATGAAAGCCTGAGAGGGTTAATTTCTGATATCCTGCTTTCCGATATCTTTCTCAAGCTGTATCTGCATTATAGTGTGTTAAAGTGGAAAAATCAATTGTTATCCTGTATGAAGATTTGAAAAAATGAGTCTCATTTACAAAAATTATGCAGATAAATGCCTGGGTACCTTCCAGATATTGGTAAAATAGTGCACAAAAAAGAATGTATATTTTTGTCTACTATTGATTTTGACTTTTTTGAGATGCATTCAAATAGCAGTCCGGCAATTGTGAGACAGGAGCAAAATCTCCAAAACAACAGGTTTTAAATTGAACAAAAGTTACAGGGGGCTTCAGGAAATTCATGCGGACCGGGCAGCGGCAGATTTTTGTGAAACAGTGGAACATTTTGATAAAAAAGGTTGACAGCATACCTTTTCGGGGATTAATCTGTTTAAGATTTTCAGATATTTATAAAGTTATGATGGAGAAGTCGTCTATGGAATTAAGTTTGCTTTTAATGGAGAAAATACTGTCTTTGTTTCTTGTTGTGATTATCGGTTATTGTATTGTGCACTGGGGATTGCTGGATGAGAAAGATGCACGCCCTATTTCCAATTTTGTTATGTATGTGATTTCTCCCTGCGTATTTTTCAGTGCGTTTAACCAGACATATACAGCGGAGAGGTTCCGTGGTCTTCTGCTGACTGTACTTGCAGGTGTGCTGGTTCATGTGGTTTATATTGCAGCCGCAAGGGCTCTGAAAAAACCGCTTCATTTGCTGAATATCGAACAGGCATCTCTGGCGTATACAAATGCGGGCAATCTGACCATTCCTCTGGTAGCTTCTGTGCTGGGAGAAGAATGGACTTTTTATGCCTGTGGTTATGCGGTGGTTCAAACTGTTCTCATGTGGACACATTGTTGTTCGCTGGTAAGTGAGAAGAATATGATGCAGGTGAAGAAGATTATTCTGAATCCCAATATTATTGCCATGGCCATCAGCTTTATTCTTTTTATGACCGGAATCCAGCTGCCGGGGCTTCTGGAAAGCACCATTTCTGATCTGTCGGGAATGATCGGGCCTCTGAGCATGATCGTAATCGGAATGTCCATTGCAAAAATGGATCTGAGAAAAGTATTTCTGGGCTCAGGCCGTATTTATCTGGTTTCATTTCTCAGGCTTCTGGCTTTCCCCTGCCTGATTATCATTCTGTTCCGTTTTTGCGGGATTTTTCATCTTCACAGCCAGTCAAAGGAGATTCTTCTGGTTTCCATGCTGGCGGCCAGTGCACCTGCTGCAGCATCTGTCACACAGTTTGCGCAGATTTACCGGAAAGATTATGAACTGGCAAGTTCTATTAATGTATGTACGGTAATTTTCTGTATTATTACGATTCCTCTTGTTACTATGCTGTACCAGATGGTGTAGGGACAATAATAATGAAAAACAGTAAATCCCTCCGTAGTCCGGTGGCGGACAGGCTGCGGAGGGATTTTTATACCCGTAAAAAGTTTTCTGTTCCTAAACAGAAAGAGAAATATTTACGGAGTTGTCATGCTGCAGATGGTTCGCGTGGTTCCTGTTGCGGCATATTCAAAGGTAATCTGATCGCCGGCTTTCAGGAAAGGCAGACGCGGATCAAGAGCGATGGAAGCCGTATAAATATTTTCATCTCCGTCCAGCAGGAAATAGTAACGGGTATTGCCGTTTACTACTGCGGAAGAAACAGCTGAAACAGTACCGGTGACACTGGCTTCCGGTGTCAGAGCCTCTGTTTCTTCTTCTGCAGGGACTTCAGTGTCCGGGGTATCGGCAGTACCGGGTTCAATGTCGCCGGATTCAATACCCAGTGCTGTCTCATAATTGGACATGGCTGCTTTTACTGTGGTGCCGGTTCCCACCACCTGATACTGTTCCACATCTACAAATGCGTACATTTTAACAAGTCCTGCAGCGTCTTTCAGGGACATGAAATAGGTAGGCCGATCAGAAATATTGAGCAGCAGCGGGAAGGTGGCCGTGTAGTTCATCTGCTGAACCTGACCTCTTGCAGAAGCTTTGGCAGATTCTTCAGTAGCGCCGGGAACCGTATAATATTTTGCATCCTTTGTTCTCAGATTGACCAGCATGAAACCAATGTTGGATTCATCACTGGTTACGGAGGTTACGCCGGTGTACAGATAAACATCGTCACCGATGGCAATATAATTGTAGCCTTCTGTTGTCTGGCGGACACCTTTCTGACCAAACATGGAGTTGATGTATCCGTTCTGGTACATTCCGTAATAATCCAGCTGGTTGATAATCAGAGCAGAGATAAATACCTGATCCACCCAGGCTGGAATATCCTCCAGCTTATAATAGCTGTCCTCGCCTGTGATGGCGTTGACAAGAACTACACCGGAGACATCCTTTCCGCTCCAGAGACCGATGCGGTAGCTGATGACGGGCGCTACCCAGTAAGGGGTTCCATCCTCATCGATTTCAAAAGAAATATCATCAAAATCAAAAATAAGAGTCGGATGGGAGAAACGCAGATGCCGGTTGATATTGCGGAAGAAATATTCGCTGGGAGAATATTTCATGCCTTCATTCAAACGTTTCAGCGAGGTTTCCTGGGTGACCATGTTAACCATCACATAAGCGGGAAGCCCCTGGGAACGGTTGGTGAACCACTTGATCACATCACCGTACTGCAAAGGAGTAACCCGGTAGGGAGTTCCCTGATAATTGATCTGTGTATACATATCCATGATTTCAAACTGGGATACCAGATCCGACATCTCACCCAGCTTCCGGTTGCCCAGACGCTGCGCGGAATCCTTATCTACAACGGGGATCTGGTTCATGGAAAGCTCAGCCACATCTGTGGAGAAATCTCCGTCTTCCACCTGGATCAGTCTGGAATAGGCGCCTGAATGGAAAAACGGATGCCCGACGATATTGCCCAGAAACTGAACAGCAATAATCACAACCAGTAAAAGTGCTCCCAGAAGAAAAGGTTTGCTGGTTTCACGCAGGCTCATGCCTCTGACTCCGTGAACTCCATCCATGTGAATGGTGGTGATCAGATCTTTGATGACGCCGAATCCGTTAATGATCAGTATGATGATCACACACTGGAGCAGGAAGCTCCAGAAATGTTCACTTCTCAGATTCAAAGGCGGAAGTTCCAGATAAAATAAAATAAAGATAATGATGGCGGAAATAAGAATTCGCCATAAAGTACCGGAAAAATTCCGTGATTTCATAAATACCTCCTTTTGTACAGAACTGTACATGTAACAGAATGAAATGAACCGGCGGTTCACAGAAGAGCCGGTTCTGCTTCATCGTATGATAACAGTATATCAGAAATAAAATGAAAAAAAAGAGAAGAAACATTAAAATTGCATTAGGAAATTCAGGTCTGGCATACGGCAGTCGGAAAAATCACCGGGAACGGACTGTTTTCTGAAACAATAAAAAAACAGAATGAGAATAAATTATCATTATTTTTTCCAACATGAGAAACCACATAAATTCATTTATAAAAAAAGCATAAAATTCGACGGAATTCCGGTGGATTTTTTTCGCTCAAAATAGCGCAAAAGGTTGAAATATTTCAAGAAATAAGATATTATTTAATGAACAGTTTAAATCCGGTCAGTAAATAAGATAAATTCGAATCTGGATTGTGAGAATATTCTATATTATAATGTTCTGGTAACTATCCGCATACAGGGCGGATAGCTGACTGGTTAGCTAAACATCAGGTATCCGCAAAAACATGCCGGTGATGTGTTTTACGGTGCTGAAAGCTGGAGGGAGATAGATTTATGAAAAAAAATATTGCGTTGATTCCAGGTGACGGAATCGGTCCTGAAATTGTCAGAGAAGCCCGTAAAGTACTGGACCGGGTATGTGAGAAATACGGGCATGAATTTACATACAGGGAACTGCTGATGGGCGGCTGTTCCATTGATGCATATGGCGTGCCGTTAACGGATGAGACTCTGGAAGCTGCCAGAGAATCGGATTCCGTACTGCTTGGTGCTGTGGGAGGCAATGTGGGCAATTCCAGATGGTATGATGTGGCTCCGAACCTGCGTCCTGAAGCAGGTCTGCTGGCTATCCGTAAGGGACTTGGCCTCTTTGCCAACATTCGCCCTGCGTATCTGTATAAGGAACTGAAGGCAGCCTGCCCTCTGCGCGAGGATATTATCGGTGAAGGCTTTGATATGGTCATTATGCGTGAACTGACCGGCGGCCTGTATTTCGGTGAACGGCACACAGAGGAAGTGGATGGTGTCAGAAAAGCTACAGATACCCTGACTTATGATGAAAATGAAATCCGCCGCATTGCCATCAAAGCATTTGAGATTGCCAGAAAGAGAAAAGGAAAAGTTATCAGTGTGGATAAAGCCAATGTCCTGGATTCCTCCAGACTGTGGAGACAGGTTACGGAGGAAGTTGCGAAGGATTATCCGGATGTAACATTATCACATATGCTGGTTGACAACTGTGCCATGCAGCTGGTTATGAACCCCGGTCAGTTCGATGTAATTCTGACAGAAAACATGTTTGGGGATATTCTTTCTGACGAGGCCAGCATGATCACCGGTTCCATCGGCATGCTTTCCAGTGCCAGTCTGAGTGAGACAAAGCTTGGACTGTATGAACCCAGCCATGGCTCAGCGCCGGATATTGCCGGCAAGGATCTGGCGAATCCCATTGCCACCATTCTTTCCGCAGCCATGATGCTCCGTTATTCCTTTGATATGGATAAGGAGGCAGATGCGGTAGAAGCAGCCGTATCAAAAGTTCTGGAGGAAGGATACCGCACCGGCGATATCATGTCGGAAGGATGCACCCGGGTGGGAACCATCAGAATGGGTGATCTGATCGCAGAAAGAATATGATGAATGCATTTTCAGCAGGTTGAGATTAAGAAAGGATAGATAAACATGAAAAGTGATGCAGTTAAAAGCGGTATGCAGCAGGCACCGCATCGTTCTTTATTTAATGCACTTGGTATGACAAAGGAAGAACTGGAAAGACCTCTGGTAGGTATTGTATGTTCTTATAATGAAATTGTTCCCGGTCACATGAATCTGGACAAGATTGCCGAAGCAGTCAAGCTGGGTGTTGCCATGGCCGGCGGTACCCCTGTTATGTTCCCTGCTATTGCGGTTTGTGACGGTATTGCCATGGGTCACATCGGCATGAAATATTCTCTGGTAACAAGAGATCTGATTGCTGATTCTACAGAATGCATGGCTCTGGCTCATCAGTTTGATGCGCTGGTTATGATCCCCAATTGTGACAAGAATGTACCCGGCCTTCTGATGGCGGCTGCAAGACTGAATCTTCCCACTGTCTTTGTAAGCGGCGGCCCCATGCTGGCAGGACATGTAAAGGGCGAAAAGAGAAGTCTTTCATCTATGTTTGAGGCAGTAGGTTCCTATGCGGCAGGTACCATGACAGAAGATGATGTGACAGAATTTGAGAATAAAGTATGTCCTACCTGCGGTTCCTGTTCCGGTATGTATACGGCAAATTCCATGAACTGTCTGACAGAAGCAATCGGCATGGGTCTTCGCGGCAACGGAACGATTCCTGCTGTATATTCCGAGCGTATCAAGCTGGCGAAACATGCGGGCATGCAGGTTATGGAACTGTACAGAAGAAACATCCGTCCCAGAGACATTATGACTGAAGATGCATTTATGAATGCTCTGACTGTGGATATGGCTCTTGGCTGTTCCACCAATACCATGCTGCATCTGCCGGCAATTGCTCATGAAGCAGGTGTGGAAATTGATATGGATGTAGCTAATGAAATCAGCGCAAGAACACCCAACCTGTGTCATCTGGCCCCTGCCGGATACACTTATATGGAAGATCTGAATGAAGCCGGCGGTGTTTATGCGGTAATGAATGAACTGTCAAAGAAGGGTCTGTTAAAAACAGATCTGATTACAGCGACCGGCAGGACAGTAGGCGAGAATATTGCCAATGCAGTTAACCGTGATCCGGAAACTATCCGCCCCATTGATAATCCTTACAGTGAAACAGGCGGTATTGCCGTACTGAAAGGTAATATTGCGCCTGACGGCAGCGTTGTAAAGCGTTCTGCAGTAGTTCCCGAGATGATGGTTCATTCCGGTCCTGCCCGTGTATTTGAATGTGAAGAAGATGCAATTGAAGCAATCAAGAGCGGTAAAATCGTGAAAGGCGATGTGGTTGTCATCCGTTATGAAGGTCCCAAAGGAGGACCTGGTATGCGTGAGATGCTGAATCCTACTTCTGCAATCGCAGGTATGGGACTGGGTTCCAGCGTGGCTCTGATTACAGATGGCCGTTTCAGCGGAGCTTCCCGTGGTGCTTCCATCGGTCATGTATGTCCGGAAGCTGCAGTAGGCGGTCCTATCGCTCTGATTGAAGAAGGCGATATCATTGAAATCAATATTCCTGCCAACACTTTGAATGTACGCCTGTCTGATGAAGAATTGGCTGCGCGAAAGGCAGAATGGCAGCCCAGAGAGCCCAGGGTAAAGACCGGTTATCTGGCACGTTATACAAAACTGGTTACAGACAGCTGCCACGGAGCAGTATTAAAAGCTGACTGATTCTGACTGATCGGAAAGTCGGAAATCATATAATTGGAATCTGAGTGATCCGGGCGGCAGTTTATCTGCCGCCCGCACCGGAGCATATCATTAAAAAACAGATTAGGTAATAGTTAGATTTGGAGAATAGATCGATGCAGTTAAATGGTTCAGAAATTTTAATCGAGTGTTTAAAAGAGCAGGGTGTGGATACTGTATTTGGTTATCCGGGTGGTGCAATCCTGAATGTATATGATGCACTGTACAAACATCCTGAAATCCGTCATGTCCTGACTTCACATGAGCAGGGCGCTTCTCATGCTGCTGACGGATATGCAAGAGCAACCGGTAAGGTAGGGGTATGCCTGGCAACATCAGGCCCCGGTGCAACCAATCTGGTAACCGGTATTGCTACCGCATACATGGATTCCGTTCCCGTTGTAGCAGTCACCTGTAATGTAGGTGTGGCTGCACTGGGTAAGGACAGTTTCCAGGAGATTGATATTTTGGGTATTACCATGCCTATTACAAAGCATAATTATATTGTAAAGGATGTAAGAGATCTGGCAGATACCATCCGCAATGCATTCCGTATTGCAAAAACCGGAAGACCCGGCCCGGTTCTGATCGATATTCCAAAAGATGTAACGGCTGCTGTAACCGAGTATGAAGCAGCGGATCCCATGCCTGTTTATCCTGTAACACGCAGCATCCGTGAAGAGGATATTGAGGCTGCACTGAAGCTGATTGAAGAATGCAAAAAGCCTTTCATCATGGTTGGCGGCGGTGCCGTTATTTCGGGAGCTTCTGATGAACTGGCTGAATTTGCGGCACTGATGGATTCACCTGTCTGCGATACTCTTATGGGTAAAGGTGCATTTGACGGAGAGAGTCTGAACTACACAGGTCCTGTGGGTATGCATGGAACAAAAGCTTCCGATTTCGGTGTTGCCAAATGTGATCTGCTGGTGGCAGTCGGCTGCCGTTTTTCAGACCGCGTAACCGGCAATGTAAAAACATTTGCAGACAGTGCAAAAATTCTGCAGATTGACGTGGATCCTGCAGAGGTGAATAAAAATGTAAAAGTTGACGTGGCTGTTATCGGTGATATTAAAAAGGTACTGGAAATTCTTAACAGCCGTATGGAACAGTGTGAGCATTTTGCATGGCTGAGTCAGGTTAACCGCCTGAAGGAACAGTATCCGCTTACCTACAATAAAGATGTATTGACCGGTCCCTATGTGATTGAGAAGATCAATGAACTGACCAAAGGGGAAGCAATCATTACAACAGACGTGGGACAGCATCAGATGTGGGCAGCTCAGTTTATCAAATATAAATATCCCAGAACTTTCCTGACTTCCGGCGGCCTCGGAACCATGGGTTACGGTCTTGGTGCCGCAATCGGTGCTCAGGTGGGTGTACCGGAGAAACAGGTTATCAATATTGCCGGTGATGGGTGTTTCCGTATGAATATGAACGAACTGGCAACCGCATCCCGCTACAATATTCCGATTGTTCAGGTTTGTATCAATAACCATGTGCTGGGTATGGTAAGGCAGTGGCAGACTCTGTTTTACGGAGAGAGGTATTCCCACACTGTCCTGGATGATGCCGTTGATTTTGTGAAGGTGGCAGAAGCACTGGGTGTGAAAGGTATCCGCGTTACAAAGAAAGAGGAAGTGGAGCCTGCCCTGAAAGAGGCACTGGCATATAATGGCCCTGTAGTTATTGACTGCTATATTGACCAGGATGAGAAGGTATTCCCCATGGTATCACCCGGAGGTAATATTGCAGATGCTTTTTCCGAGGAAGATCTTGAAGAAGTACTTGGAAAGAAATAATTGAAGGCAGCAGTTTTAATTGCTATTTCCACAGAGCTTCCGGGTGGAGGACATTCATGCCGGATGACATGTTTTTCCGGAAAAACGGAAGCAGTTCTGTGTTTAATAGATGCCCGGAATCGGGTTTACAGTAAGGAAAATGGATAAAAACACGGCCTGCATTGGTGCAGTAATGCAGGCCGGCAAGTTGAGGAGGCGCAAAGCTATGGGAAGAGTATATAACTTTTCGGCAGGTCCGGCTGTTTTACCGGAAGAAGTATTAAAAGAGGCAGCAGAAGAAATGCTGGATTACCGGGGATGCGGCATGTCCGTTATGGAGATGAGCCACAGATCACCAATGTTCCAGAATATCATTGATGAAGCAGAAGCTGATATCCGTGATCTTATGGGAATTCCTTCCAATTATAAAGTATTGTTCATGCAGGGAGGGGCATCTTTACAGTTTGCCATGATCCCCATGAATTTCATGAAAAACCGTGTTGCAGACTATATTGTAACCGGCGCATGGGCAAAGAAAGCCTGGAAAGAAGCTCAGAAGTTCGGTCAGGCAAATTGCATTGCATCCAGTGAAGATAAGACATTTACTTATATTCCTGACTGCTCCGATCTGCCCATCAGCCCTGACGCAGATTATGTGTACATTTGTGAGAATAATACCATTTACGGTACCAAATATAAAAAACTGCCCAATACAAAGGGTAAAAATCTGATTGCAGATGTATCCTCCTGCTTCTTATCCGAACCGGTTAATGTGGAAGATTATGCAATGATCTACGGCGGCGTGCAGAAAAATGTAGGCCCTGCAGGTGTGGTAATTGCAATTATTCGTGAAGATCTGATTACAGAAGATGTTCTTCCGGGAACACCTACCATGATGACTTATAAGACTCATGCAGACAACGGATCCATGTTCAATACACCGCCCTGCTACGGTATTTACATCTGCGGTAAAGTTTTCAAATGGCTGAAGAAAAACGGTGGTCTGACTGCCATGAAGGAAAAGAATGAAAAGAAAGCAGCATTACTGTACAATTATCTGGATCAGAGCAGCCTGTTCAAGGGTACTGTAAGACCCGAGGACCGTTCTCTGATGAACGTACCTTTTGTTACCGGTGACAAGGAACTGGATGCATTATTTGTAAAAGAAGCAAAAGCAGCAGGATTTGAGAACCTGAAAGGCCACAGATCAGTGGGCGGTATGAGAGCATCCATTTACAATGCAATGCCTTACGAAGGTGTTGAAGCACTGGTTAACTTTATGGCTGAATTTGAAAAAAAGCATTAATTCGTGTCAGTCCGGAGCCGGTACCCGGTGTTTGCAGAGGAGGAACCGGACTGAAAGTGTAATTCCATAGAAAAGAGAGTATGTATCATGTATAAGATTAAATGTTTAAATCCGATTTCCAAATACGGTTTAAATTTACTGACAGATAATTATGCAGTAACTGATGATGTGAATGAAGCAGCAGGTATTCTGGTCCGCAGTGCTTCCATGCATGAAATGGAGCTGCCCAAAGGACTGGAAGCAGTCGCAAGAGCCGGAGCAGGTGTCAACAATATTCCTCTGGATAAATGTGCTGAAAAAGGTATTGTTGTATTCAATACTCCCGGTGCCAATGCCAATGGTGTAAAAGAACTGGTAATTGCGGGCCTTCTTCTGGGATCCCGTGATATCGCCGGAGGTATTGAATGGGTTAGGGCCAATTCTGCAGATCCTGCCATCGGCAAGACAATGGAAAAGGCCAAAAAACAGTTTGCCGGAAATGAAATTAAGGGCAAGACTCTGGGTATTGCAGGTCTGGGTGCCATTGGTATTCTGGTTGCTAATACAGCCGTTGATCTGGGTATGAAGGTAATCGGATATGATCCGTATATTTCCGTTAATTCTGCCCTTCATCTGTCCACTCATGTGCAGGTTTGTGACAAGCTGGAGGATCTGGTGCCTCAGTGTGATTATCTGTCCGTACATGTTCCGCTGCTTGACAGTACAAAAGGTATGATCAATAAAGATATTTTCAATCTCATGAAGGATGGAACAGTTCTTCTGAATTTTGCAAGAGATCTTCTGGTTAACGATGATGATCTGGAAGCAGCCATTGAAGCAGGCAAGGTAAAATGTTACATAACAGATTTCCCCAATGCCAGAACGGCCAACATGAAAAATGTTGTCGCTACTCCTCATCTGGGAGCATCCACTGAAGAATCCGAAGATAACTGCGCAATTATGGCGGTCCAGGAGATGATGGATTATCTGGAAAACGGCAATATTGTCAATTCGGTTAATTTCCCCAGATGTGAAATGGGACCTGTCAAAGGAGCTGCAAGAATCTGTATTTTCAATAAGAATGTACCCAATATGATCGGTCAGTTCGCCAGCGTTCTGGCAAATTGCGGTGTAAATATTCCATCCATGGCCAACAATTCCAAAGGAGACCTGGCATATACCCTTATGGATGCGGATCAGAATATT
This sequence comes from Lachnospiraceae bacterium, assembly GCA_034086685.1. Classification (GTDB taxonomy): domain Bacteria; phylum Bacillota; class Clostridia; order Lachnospirales; family Lachnospiraceae; genus TWA4. Next base: position 5,040 of record JAXDZY010000019.1, on the reverse strand, counting down.
GATGATTCTGTTGTTGAAAAACTGGAAGCAATTCCTGAAGTGTTTAAAGTCAGAGTAATCAGAAAATAATCGGAGTTTATTATGGCGATTGTAAAACCTTTTGTCTGTGTACATCCGGCCGGAGGTTATTATGCTGAAGTAGCTGCGCTTCCGTACGACGTTTACAGTCGTGCGGAAGCGAAAGCTTTCGTGGCAGACAGACCTCATTCCTTTCTGAATATCGATCGTCCTGAGACACAGTTTCCCGATGATCAGGATATGTATGCAGACTGTGTATATGATAAAGCATCTTCCATGCTTGCTCAGTGGCAGGAGGATGGAATTCTGGAGCAGGAGGAAGAAGCCTGCTATTTTATTTATTCTCTGACAATGAACGGCAGAGAGCAGACAGGAATCGTTGGCTGCTGCAGTGTGGATGATTATCTGAATAATGTGATCCGCAAACATGAATTTACTCTGGAAGAGAAAGAACTGGATCGGATCCGTCACGTGGATGTATGTAATGCGCAGACCGGTCCTATTTTCCTGGCATACCGCCACAGAGAGGATATCCGCAGTCTTGTGGAGCAGGTAAAGAAAGCGGAGCCTGTATTTGATTTTGTATCGGAAGATGGCGTCCGTCATGCCGGCTGGAAAGTATCCGACAGGGGTGTGAATCAGGCTCTGGAGTCTGCTTTCGCTGATATTTCCCGTACTTATATCGCGGATGGTCACCATCGCTGTGCTTCTGCTGTTAAAGTGGCTTTAAAGCGCAGAGAGGAAACAAAGAATTATACGGGAAAGGAAGAATTCAATTATTTTCTGTCAATCCTTTTCCCGGATGATGAGCTGAAGATTCTTCCCTACAACCGTCTTGTGAAAGATCTGAACGGTTTGACAGAGGAAGAGTTTCTGAACAGAGTTGAGGAGAAATTCTGCATCAGGAAGGTCTCTACAGCGGTAAAACCCACCAAAAAGGGTATCTGCGGCATGTATCTGAACGGGCGCTGGTACCTGTTGGAACAGAGGGAAGAATATGTCAGGAATGATTGTGTGGATGGCCTTGATGTGTCCTATCTGCAGAATGAGCTGCTATGCCCGGTTCTGGGAATCCGGGACCCGAAGACCGATCACCGTATTGAGTTTTCAGGGGGGATTCGCGGTACCGATTACCTGGAGAAAAGATGCCAGGCAGATATGGCAGTGGCATTTTCCATGCACCCTACTTCTATTCAGGAACTGTTTGCCGTGGCAGATGCCGACCGGATGATGCCGCCCAAATCCACATGGTTTGAGCCGAAGCTGCGCAGCGGATTGTTTATTCACCGATTTGAAAAAGGGCAGGAGCAGGGATGAAAGTTGTAATTCAGAGAGTAGAGCGTGCTTCTGTTACTATTGACGGACAGGTGCACGGAGCAATTGACAGAGGATATCTGGTACTGCTGGGTGTGGGTCATGAAGATGATGAAAAAACGGCGGACCGTATCGTGAAAAAGATGATCAATCTGCGTATTTTTGCGGATGAGAACGGTAAAACCAATCTTTCTTTGAAGGATGTGGGAGGTTCTCTGCTGGTGGTTTCCCAGTTTACTCTGTATGCGGACTGCAGCCATGGCAACCGGCCAGGCTTTACCAATGCGGCAAAGCCGGATCACGCCAATGCTCTCTACGAATATTTTGTGGATAAATGCCGGGAACAGGCAGTGCATGTTGAAACCGGAAGCTTTGGGGCAGATATGAAAGTGGAACTGGTTAATGATGGACCCTTTACCATTATTCTGGAATGAATTCCGATTCAGAAATCATTTTTTCTGCCCGTTTCGGGCATGCCCGTGATCTGAATACTGCAGTTTCCGAAATGTTTACACGGAACCGGATAATTGCAAAACTTGTAATAGATTCTTTAGAAAATCTTCACATTTTGATCGCAGTTTTTGTATTATACTGTAATGGCAAATATTCGGGGAAGGACAGTAGGAATTGTGAGGAATTCAGGCAAAACCGGGCATAAGAAGAGAGGATGGCTTTTTCGGATCATAACGGGAATATTGAAAGGAATCATTTCTCTGGCAGTTATATTTATATTAATAGTAGGCGGTATCAATCTGTATATGGTTCTGGGAACTTCCGGTCAGATATTGACTCAGGCGGAGGCAGAGCAGCTTTCTGATGTGGATTATATTCTGGTGTTGGGAGCGTCTGTCCGCGGGAAAGAACCAAGCCCCATGCTTCGGGATCGGCTGGATACCGGCATTGAATTATACGATTCCGGTGTTTCCGATACTCTGCTTATGAGTGGAGACGGAAGCAGCGAATATTATAATGAAGTGAATACCATGAAACTGTATTCTATGGATGCAGGTGTACCTGGGGAGCAGATTGAGCTGGATCCGCTGGGACTTTGTACATATGACAGTATCTGCCGTGTTATTCAGGAGTATAATGCGGATAAGATTGTGATCGTTACCCAGAAGTACCACATGTACCGTGCGCTTTTTATTGCAGATAAGCTGGGAGTGGAAGCGTATGGAGTAAATTCGGATCCCAGATCCTATTCTGAACAGAGTTCAAGGGAAATCCGGGAGATTGCCGCAAGGTGCAAGGATTTTCTTATGATATTGTTCGACCGGTATTCGGATACACCTCTTGAAAAACTGTCCAGGAGGATACAGGAACTGGCGGTCAGGTACTGAATCCGGTTTTGATTGTATATGGACTGCAGAGTATAAGCTGCGGTGGAAGTTTTCTACAAAGAGAGCTTTTGCCGCAGCCTTTTTTTGTGCAGATAAATGCAAAATACACAAATCAAACTTAAATTAATACTATTTCAGTAGGAATTATGTATATAATACAGCACTGCTGGAAACACATCATAGTATAACATGCAAGATAAAACAGGTGAATATACACTCGCATATTGTAAAAAATACTCAAAAAAACAAAGGTAATAATTCACAAAAAAAAATTCAGAAAAGCTGCGTTTCAGAACTGAAAATAATCATTTTAAACAAGAAAAAACGAGATTTGTTAACTTTATAACATTTAAAAACAATTATTTTTTGAAATCGCATATATTTATAGACAATTACATGAATAAGATAATAAATTAACAAAATATGAAACTGATCTATTTGATTTATTGATAAATACGTGGTAAACTTGGATCACTGGTAAAAGATGATATTTGCTGTAATCCGAGCTTTGTCACAGGGGCAAAGCCGATAGGGTACTGACCGTTTTAAATCAGTGCCTTCCCTTGTTTGAAAAGGATTCTGCTATATCCATTCAGTGAGGAGGTAAATTTTTATGAGTGCTGAAAAGAAGACTATTCCTTTTAACGGAACAAAGGAACAGGAAGAACAGCTCAAACAGGTTATCGCCGCCCATAAAGGACAAAAGGGTGCGTTGATGCCCGTGCTTCAGCAGGCTCAGGAAATCTACGGCTATCTGCCCATTGAAGTACAGCAGATTATTTCAGAAGAGATGCAGATACCCCTGAGCAAGATTTTTGGTGTGGTTACATTTTATTCCTTCTATTCGCTGTATCCCAAAGGAAAATACAAAATTTCCGTTTGTCTTGGTACTGCATGTTACGTAAAAGGATCCGGTCAGGTCTATGACAAGCTGCAGCAGCTGCTGGGAATTACCGGAGGAGAATGTACACCGGACGGTAAATTTTCACTGGAAGCATGCCGTTGTGTGGGAGCCTGCGGACTTGCACCGGTTATGATGATCAACGACGATGTTCATGGACGTCTGACCCCGGGTATTGTTGAAGATATCCTGGCTAAATATGAATAAGGAGGCGAAACGAATGATTAAGACGATTGATGAATTAAGAGCAGTCAAAAGCCGTAACCAGGCATCTGTATTGTTTCGCCATCCCGGAAGTACAGTACATGACAGTTACAAACGACATGTACTGGTATGCGCAGGTACCGGCTGTACCTCATCCGGCAGTGTGAAAATCGCAGCAAAGCTGGAGGAAGAAATTGCAGCGAAAGGTCTGCAGGATGAAGTATGTGTGATCAAAACAGGATGTCACGGTCTGTGTGCTCTGGGCCCGGTTATGATCATTTACCCGGAAGCAGCATTTTATTCCAATATGGAACTGGAACACGTTGAAAGAATCGTGGAAGAGCATCTCGTAAAAGGAAACGTGGTAACAGAATATTTATACAGGGAAACCGTAACAGAGGATGGAATCATCCCCATGAATGATACTCATTTCTACAAAAAGCAGTGCCGTGTGGCTCTGCAGAACTGCGGTGTCATTAATCCCGAAGATATCAATGAGTATATCGGAACAGGCGGATACGAAGCATTACATAAGGTGCTGACCACCATGAGCCGTGAGGACGTAGTGGACGTACTGGAAAAATCCGGCCTGCGCGGACGCGGGGGCGGCGGCTTCCCCACAGGCCGCAAGTGGAAATTTGCCATGGGCGGAGAACCCGGAATCCAGAAGTATGTGTGCTGTAACGCAGACGAAGGCGACCCGGGCGCATTTATGGACCGTTCCGTGCTGGAAGGTGATCCTCATTGCGTATTCGAGGCCATGGCCATTGCAGGTTATGTAATCGGCTCAAATCAGGGTTACATTTATGTACGTGCAGAGTATCCCATTGCCATCCACCGTCTGGAGATCGCGCTGAAACAGGCAAGGGAACAGGGGCTGCTGGGCGATGATATTTTCGGAACAGGGTTCAGCTTTGATATCGATTTAAGACTTGGTGCAGGCGCATTCGTATGCGGCGAAGAAACCGCGCTGATGACCTCCATCGAAGGAAACAGAGGCGAGCCGAGACCGAGACCGCCGTTCCCTGCAGTAAAAGGTCTGTTTGAGAAACCCACCATCCTGAACAACGTAGAGACATGGGCAAATATCCCGCGTATCATTATGAAGGGCGCAGACTGGTTTGCATCCATGGGTACCGAGAGAAGCAAAGGAACGAAGGTATTCGCATTAGGCGGAAAGATCAACAACGTAGGTCTGGTGGAGATCCCCATGGGAACCACGCTGAGAGAGATCGTGGAAGAGATCGGCGGCGGCGTACCCAA
>JAXDZY010000005.1:0-65698 GCA_034086685.1 Lachnospiraceae bacterium | reverse complement strand
GGATTTGGATGCCTTAAAAAACAGCTCAATACTCCAGCGGTTTCCATATGTTCTGACGATTTCTGATTCGCTGAGGCTGCAGTCTGTACTCAGGATATACAGGCATTCACTGCTCTTATTGCGGTTTCTGACAAAGACGATTTTTACCGGGATTCCTTCTTTTTTGGTTGTTACAACAACAGAGCCCAAAATGGATGAGGCTCCGTCATGCTGCATGAATTTCTGCAGTTTGGGCAGGGTATAGTACCTGCCGTGGTACAGATAAGTCTGCTTTAACTGCTTCACCATTCCGATCACATGGATTCCTTCGGTGAGCAGTGCATGAATCATGGGTTCTGTGGTAAACCAGGTATCCATCAGGACATAGTCTGCCTGGATTCCGGCCTGAAGTGCTCTTCTGACCAGAAGAACAGCAGCATTGGTTTTCTTCATGAGTGCTTCTTTCCGGGCTCTGAATCCGTTGGTCCGATGATCGATGTCTTCTGAGATTTCCTGATAACGGTTGGATTTCTTTGCGGAAGAGAGCAGGTTAAAGCCGACCGGGATAAAACTGTAACCGTCAGACCAGCCGAGAGTCAGCATGGTAAAGCCACGTTTGTATTTATGATCCACATGGTCATACACTCTTGCGAGCAGTTCGACAGCCTTGCTGCGGCCCCGGGTGACAACAGAATCGTCCAGAACAAGGACTTTCACACGTTCCGGTCTGGTGAGCGAAGAAAATACGGAAGTAACCTTTGCAGCCAGCAGAAGCAGAAATTTACTCCAGTTAAAAGAGCAATCGTTCAGAAAACGATAGTAAGTGTTTTTTGAGACAGCAAGTTCCCTGCGTTTGGAATTCAAAAACCGGTAAAGGTTTTTTCCCTGAAAAACCAGGAAAAGCAGGAACTGAAAAACATCGATTACAGGAACACCGCATGATTTCCTGACATTGGATTTATGGAGTAATTTACCAATCTGGAGGTCTTTTACAGCATCAGCGAACAGATTTTCAGTATTTTCAAAAGTATCATTTTGGTATATCATAGAATCGTGGCACCTCTTTCGGTTGTTTTGTTTTTGGCGATTCAATTATACCAAAGGTTGGTGCCTTTTTCATGTCAAGACATCAATTTAATACTGATTTTTGTTTGAGTAATCAAGCATTTATACCGGCTTTGCCGGTGGGAAAGTTGAGTGAATAATTTTTGTGAATATACTAAACCGCATTACGGACATATACATCCTGAGGATCCTTCAGATTTTCGTATTCCGGCTTTTCTGTTTCAGCAAGCAACGCCATCATCTCATAAAGATAGCTGTTCCGGCGCAGCTCACCGGACATGGTCTGCTCCGAAGTATTCAGAATTTTATCAATAATCTCCACAAAGCAATCCATATTACAGCTGCATTTCCTGATCAGCGATTTGCCAAATCCCGATTGTTTCAGACAGGAAGATGCATTGCTGCCGTTAATCGTAATCCACGCATACTGCCAGGGGTCTTCGCTGTCCGCTTCACCACCTGCTTCAAGACCATCAGGCAATAAGAAAATTGTCCCTTCTGTCAGTTTCCAGCTTCTTTTTTTTGTGTACAGAATTCCTTTTCCGCCCAGAACAAAAAGTATATGATACCCTTTAACCATACCGGTGACATATTTCCTGTCGGCTGCAGTTCTTTCAATTCCACAGTTTTCTATGTAGAGATCAGAATCCAGTGTGTTCGCACTGCCGTCAGAACGATAAAATGAAACAAAATGATATTTATCAGATATTTCCATACTCTTCACACTTCCTTATTTTTCCGGATATTCCTCTTCTTTTTCTGCGCATCAGAAAAATATACCACTTTCATACTCCGGGGTATATTTATCACAAACAGATGATACCACTATATACCATTATATGTTTTTTAATTTTTACGCAGCCGTACGCATTACTGCTTTACAAAAAAGTTTTTAACCGGTATATTAGTAACAAATCCGGATTCAGAACAATAATATCGAAAATACCAGTGCATTTTCGTGAGATTTTGTTCCTCATTTCAAGATTGTAACATGGTTCCTCATCCATGTACATGTAACATTATGTTTTAATAGATACCCTAATGTGTGTTTTTGAATAAAATGGGATATATATGGACACATCCGGGTATATTTTCACAGTATCCTGTGTTTCTGACGCCAAGAGTTGAAATCAATAGCCTAAGGAGCCGCATTTATGAGAACATGCCATTTTCTGAACAACGACTTTTTTGATCTGACCATCTATCAGTATGGTCACGAACAGTGCGAACCTTATCATACCTTCGGTCCGGCCATGAGAAATCACTATCTGCTTCATTGTGTTCTTTCCGGAGAGGGAATACTGATCAACAACTACCGGGGAGAAGATAGGCTCTATCATATCCATCAGGGGCAGGCTTTCCTGATCGAGCCCAATACACTGATCCATTACAGTGCCGACGGTGCCGATCCCTGGGAATACATGTGGATCGAATTTGACGGTTTAAAAGCAGCGGAATACATCAAGCAGGCGGGCCTTTCTCAGAAAGATCCCATTTTTTCTTCCAAAACCCCTGAAGGTTATAAAGATGTATTTCAGTTTCTGTCCTACATACTGAATCACCCCGATATCCTTCCTTCTAAAACCATGGGATATGCCTATCTCTTTTTCAGTGCCCTGATTGAAAATTCTTCTACAGCCAAACCACTGCCGAAAAATGACATCCGGCAGTTTTATATCCAGTCAGCTGTATCTTTTATTGAAAATCACTATACGGAAAACATTACGGTTGAAGATATGGCAGAAAATCTGAATCTGAACCGCAGCTACTTCAGCAAGATTTTTAAAAAATCCACGCAGAAAAGCCCCCAGGAATTTCTGATTACCTACCGCGTCAGCAAATCCTGTGAGCTTTTACGTTCCACCGACATGACAATCGCGGAAATCGCTCAGCATGTGGGCTATTCCAATCAGTTTCATTTTACCAGAGCATTTAAAAATATCATGGATGTAAGCCCCAATGAATGGAGAAAGCAAAACAGCACTCTTTGATTATGCACTGATGCACAAAATACAGCTTTTATGTTATGCCGCAATACCGTTGAGTTTTTTATCTAAATATCCTATAATTTCAATCAATAGAAACGCGTTTTTAGTAAATATGCAAATAGAAATCGCCTGTCAGGCCTATCTGTTTTTGGTTATTATCACCATATTGAAATAACTGCAGACAGAATATTCGGTACAAATCCGGAACTGCTTTTTGTGCAGATCTGCCTTTCAGGTTCTACTGAAACATGAGGAGTTAACCGGAGTCATGTCCAACGGCAAAAATTACTATGCTGACGTATACGCCGGTTCCATGGGCAACTTTATCATTATTACGGTTATTTCCTGTATGGCACTCAGCGCGGTATTAAGCCAGACCGGCGTTATTACCAAAATAGCCAACTGGTTCATCACCAGAAAATCCTGCGAAGGACATCCCTACACATTCCTTGCCATGTTTATTCTGTCTTTCTTTGTAATCGGAACATTCATGGAAGCAACCGCTGTTACCATTATGTACATTAATCTGGCATCAGAAATCTGTAAAAAGCTGGGATACAAAAAAGGCGATAAATTCTATACCGTCATGATGTGCAGCATCTACTGGGGAAATGCCGTTGTAAGTGCCGGTTCTCCTATTTCTCATGTACTTCCTCTTCTGCTGATTGCTGCCGCAGCACCCGCACTGGGCGTTACCATTTCCTTCGGTCAGTGGCTGATGGTCGGTATTCCGTTCGAAATTGTTTCCTATATTGTTATAATGCTGATTATCCGTTTCATCTGGAAGCCGGAAACCGAAAAGTTCAGCGCTTATGATGTGGAAGCCATGAAACAGGTCAATCCACCTCTGTCCAGAGAAGGCAAAATTACAACTGTTATTTTCATTCTGGTGGTAGCTGCATGGCTGTTCCCTCAGTTCGGTTCCTCTTTCGCTCCCGGTGTGACAGGCTACCTCAATCAGATCGGAGCCTGCGTTCCCCCGATCCTGGCACTTGCACTGGTCTGCATTATCCATGTAGACGGAAAACCCATCGCCAGATTCCCGGAGCTTGTTAAAACAATTCCCATGGGACTTCTGATTTTTACTGCAACCGTAACTGTTCTGGGGGCAGCTGTAAACCTGGATACCTGCGGTATCAGCACATGGCTGTATAACCTGCTGTCACCGATTCTGGAAGGACTTCCCACACTGGTTATCATGGCAATTCTGGTACTGGGTGCCATGATCGGTGTACTGACACCTGCCGCTGCCGTCCCTGCCCCTCTGTTCTTTGGCCCGGAACATATCACCGTACAGAACACACTGAAATATGCACTGATTTATCTGGTACTGACTTTCATCAGTATCATGGTTATTATCTGGCCGCTGGCAAATATTCTGATTAAATTTTAAGCTGCAGCAGTTCAGCTTAATTAACATGGAATAACAATATTTTATTTACAGAAAATCAGATTTATATTAAACTGAAGGAAGGACAAAATATGCTTACTCCCAAAGAAAACCTCATAAAACTGTTTCAGCACGAAGAAACCGAATATCTCCCTCTTATGGGTGAGGGTATCATCAATAACGTCCCCGTAAACGGATATCAGGAAAGACCTTTCGGTGGAAAAGGCGGTCAGGACTGGTTTGGAGTTCACTGGTTCTGGAAAGAAGGAGAGCCTGCTCCCATGCCCGTGGCTCCTTATCTTCTGGAAGATATCTGTGAAATGAAATTATCTCTTCTTTTAATCTACGAAAATCTTTGCTGCAAAAATACATTTTCAGAGGAAGAAACCACAGTACAGAACGCTTCCGTATCACCATCTATCTGACGGATGTGAGTATGAAGATGTATGTTCATTCCACCCCTACTCTGATGGACGATATCAGCGCTATCTGGCATTATCAGGTAAATTACGGCTATATGCCCATTCATATTATGAATCAGCTGATTACCAGCGGGGAACTGGATAAAATCAATCAATACAGGCACGCTTTCACTCTGGAAACAAAAACCTTTAATCTGCCGTATACCTGCAAAAATATCTTTTCAGGAAATACTCTCAAAGCTCATATTTTTATTGTCAGCATTTACTCAAAGCCCAGCCAGACTCACAGAGAAATTTCAGAAGAGCTGGGAATTCTGCTGACACCCCATATCTGCAGCAGTCCCAATTTTGCCGCCCGGGCAGGAAAAGTATATGAAAATTTTTTCCAGGACATTCTGCACCGACGGGTAACCAATACCATATTGATCCAGCAGCAGATTGCTATTTTCGACTGGAGTATCAACGATACCTACTCCATCCTTGTGATTGATGCAACTGACCAGCAAACAGACCGAATCCAGTTTCTGATCAATTACTTTGACAGCGGCTCCAATGACTGCAGAGCATTTGAAAACAAAAATCACATTATCTGTATTTACCATGTGGGGTCTACAGATGATAAAACTCTGTTTTCCCAAAAAATTAGTGAGCTTCTGGCAAAAATGAACCTGAAAGGAGGTATCAGTATCTTCTCAACGACTGTAATGCCGTAAAAGCAGCAAAAAATCTGTATATTCACCGAAACACCATGACATATCGGCTGGAAAAGCTCAAAACCATTATTTCCTTCGATGAAGAAGATCCTCTCAGCAGATTTTACATTCTGAATTCCATCTCTTTATTGAAATTTCAACTGAGCCATGGGACCAGGCCGAAACATACAGACTTACCTTTGAAAAAAACATGGGGCTGCCGCACTATGATTCAGATATAGTGCCACAGCCCCTTTTTCATCCGGTTCTCAGATTCTGCAGATCACTGCAGTGATCAGTTCTTTAAACTGACCGGCCATCCGGTCTGCCGTCTCCTGCACTTCTTTGTGATCAAGCTGTTTCGATGACATACCTGCTGCCATGTTGGTGATGCAGGAAATACCGCAGACCTCCATTCCCATATGGCAGGCAGCCATTGCCTCACAGGCGGTGCTCATGCCGACAGCATCTGCTCCCCAGCTTCTGTACATGCGTATCTCTGCCGGGGTTTCGTATGCAGGCCCGGTAAGCTGTACATAAACACCCTCACGAAGACTGATGCCCAGCTTTTTGGCTTCTTCCTTAATGATATTGCGAAGCCGCAGACTGTACACCTGACTCATATCCGGAAATCTGGTTCCCAGTTCTTCCGGATTTGGCCCGATGAGCGGACTGGGAATCCCTGTGGTTATATGATCCGTAATCAGCATAAAATCTCCCGGCTCGTAATCAAAGTTCACGCCGCCCGCCGCATTGGTAAGAATCAGTTTTTCAGCTCCCAGCATACCCATCAGGCGGGTGGGAAGCACCACATCTGCCATGGGATATCCTTCATAAAAATGAACCCTGCCCTGCATAATTACCACCGGCACCTTATTCACGTAACCAAACACAAACCGACCCCTGTGTCCGGCCACTGTCGAAACAGGAAATCCTTTAATTTCCGAATAATCTACAGTCTGTTCGATCCGGATTCCATCCGCATAGTCCCCGAGACCCGATCCGAGAATCAGTGCTGTTTCCGGCTTAAAATCCGTCTTTGCTCTGATACTCTCCAGACATAATTTTAATTTCTCATAAACTTCGTTCATTTCCCGCCTCCTGATCATAATCAATTGTTTATATCAGCTGTTTCAGAATGGAGCTTCCTATGGTTCCATCCGGCATATTTACACCGAAATTATCTGCAACAGTGGCCCCGATTACGGCAAATGTATCGCCGGCCTCCAGCGGACCTCCCTGTTCCATCCTCCTGGAATATGCAATAAAAGGGACATACTCTCTTGTATGATCCGTTCCGCTGTAAGTGGGATCGTTTCCATGATCTGCTGTCAGAATCAGAAGATCATCCTCCTTCAGCATCTCAAGCAGCAGCCCCAGATTCCTGTCAAATTTCTCAATTTCCCGGCCATAGCCTTCCGCATTTCGACGGTGCCCCCACAATGCATCAAAATCCACAAGATTCACGAAACAGAGCCCGTGAAAGTCTTTTTTACAGATTTCAATGGTCTGTTCCATGCCGTGAACCGAACTGTCGGAGTGATACGTTTCCGTAATTCCTTCTCCGCAGAAAATATCATGGATCTTGCCCACACCAATCACATCCAGCCCTTCGTCCTGCAGGGCATTCAAAACAGTTCTGCCGGTTGGCTTCAGGGCATAATCCCGGCGGTTGCTGGTCCGTCTGAATTCACCCTTCTTTTTCCCCACATAGGGTCTTGCAATAACACGCCCTACTCTCCACTCCTCTTTGAGAGTCAGCTCACGGGCAATCTCACAGCAGCGATACAGATTTTCCAGATCAAAGGTCTCCTCGTTGCCGCAGATCTGAAGTACAGAATCTGCCGAGGTATAAACGATCATGGCACCGGTACGGATTTCCTCCTCACCCAGTTCCTCAATAATCTGTGTACCACTGGCACTTTTATTACCAATAACACGCTTGCCGCACCGCTTTTCCAGTTCCGCAATCAGTTCCGGAGGAAATCCCGTATCAGTGAAGGTTTTAAAGGGTTTTTCAGTCCGGATTCCCATCATTTCCCAATGTCCGGTCATGGTATCTTTACCGTTGCTGGATTCGGAAAGACGCATATACCGCCCCACGGGATCTTCCATACCTTTCATATCCCCACCGCTGTGCAGGTTCAGCATCCCCAGCCTTTTCAGGTTAGGAATCTCCAGACTTCCCATCCGATCCAGAATATGACCAAAGGTATCCACCCCTTCATCGTCGAATGCTGCAGCATCCGGCATGGCTCCGATTCCCAGAGAATCAAGAACAATTACAAAAATTCTTTTATATCTGCTCATTTTCATTCCCCCCGGTTTGATCCCGATCCCGGCGAATCAGGGAACGAATGGCTTCCACTGCTACCTGAACAGCCATGTCGGTATCGCGTACCACCGGATTATCCAGCCCCAGCTTTTCTCTTTCCTGATTTGCCACCACCAGGAAACAGGAACCGGCTCTCACCCGCAGGCAGGAAGCCACCACAAACAGTGCTGCCGATTCCATCTCCGAAGCCAGACAGCCCAGACGCTTCCATGCTTCCCATTTATTCATCAGTTCGTAACTGACCGGCTTTGTCTCCGGCTCATGCTGTCCGTAAAAAGAATCCTTACTCTGCACCACACCGGTGTGGAAAGGATATCCCTTTTTTTCTGCTGCTTCCACCAGAGCACTGGTTACAATCAGATCAGGTACCGCAGGAAATTCAACCGGCGCATATTCTCTGCTGGTTCCCTCCATACGGATGGAGCCTGTTGCAATTACCACATCACCGCTTTTGACTTCCGGCTGCATTCCGCCGCAGGTTCCAATACGGATAAACGTATCCGCTCCGCAGCGGTACAGCTCCTCCATGGCAATTGCAGCTGACGGACCACCGATTCCGGTGGAGGTAACGCTGACCTTCTCCCCATCCAGTGTTCCTGTCCAGGTCACAAATTCCCTGTTATCCGCAATCAGCACCGGATCATCAAAATACTGAGCAATTTTTACACAACGCTTGGGATCTCCCGGCATGATCACATAACGTCCCACTTCACCTTCAGCCACCTGTATATGATACTGTCTGGCGGCATCTTCCGAATAGTTTTTCATACTGAGCACTCCTTTACTGCTGGTATACAGTTACCTTATTTGAATCATAACACATATCCCCATATAAATACAGGTCCTGAGTCCCTTTTTTAACACGATGTATTCGTAAGTTTACCACTGCCGGTTACTGAAGCCGAAACCTGCACATTCCTCCTTTCTCGTCCTTTTCCATGAGCAGAAGCATATGATGCTTCTCCAGTATTTTTTCTGTCAGATAAAGACCGATTCCGGTACTCTGTTCCCCGGAAACATTTTCCCCTGCTGCCACCATCGTATTTTCCAGAATAAGTTCTTTCTCTTTCATACAAATGAAAATACTTCCGTTCTCCCGGTTGTGTACCACTGTATTGTCAAGTAGATTCCAGATGGCTTTTTCCAGATATTTCGGATCGCCGATGACCGTAAATACCCCTTCCGTCTGTATTTTCACTGTCAGATTCTTCTGTTCCATGGCCGGTTTTAGTTTTTCCAGCTGTTCTGTCAGAAGCTCATTTATGCATATTACTTCTTTCTGAAGCACCAGCAGATCGGAATCCAGTCGGGAAGCATCGATCATATCAAGAACCAGCCGATCCATTTCCTCTGTCTGTCTGACAATCTGTTCCAGATAATACTCCTTTTTCTCTTCCACTGTATTTTCCATAAGATTCTCCGCAAAGGCCCGGGTAATCCCCAGAGGTGTCTTCAATTCATGAGCAACCGCATTTGTAAAATCTCTTCTGCTCTCTTCCAGCTGCGCACGCTTTTCAGAGGTCCGTCCAATCACATAGAGAACCAGAAGCATACATGCCAGAATAAAGAGGCCGCTTCCAAAATACACAAACCGCAGCATATGAATTGCTGCCAGAACCGGATGCATTTCTGCTGTCACAAACAGATAGTAATAGGGTTCCGCCATGGTTATTCCTGTGGAATTCTCCGTATTGGAAAATCCATCTGTATTCCCATCCAGGTCAGCATCTTCCATGGCAACAGGGTAACAGGTCAGAATCCGGTTCCATCGGTCCACCTGAAAGCCGATACCGGAAGTCTCTTCCAGATTTTCCCCCTCTCCGCTGTACAGACGCTCCAGAGCCGTCTGCATATTCAGTATTTTTTCAGGAAACTGATGCAAATATTCATTATTTACCCACTGAAGCCATTCTTTTGATCCATTCTTCATCCCCGGAAATAACACTGACACACCGCTTTGCCATTCTGTCTGGCTCATATCCTCCTCACCCTGACCGGCAGTCCACCGGAAAACCACCTCATCATCCGTCTGAATATAATTCACCACTTTTTCCACATTTTCTTCTTTTATATAATACGAATAACCGTTTTCCGTTCCCGGTTCCATCTCCCGGTAAACAGGAATCTGATACGACCATCCGATTCCTGTCAGAGAATCCATTTTCTCCTGTGCGTCCGGATTCTGATCCACATCCGTCCATGTGATTTTCTGCACCGCCAGGTCTGTAAGTTCCGTTTTCTGCACGCGGATGGAAATCCGATAAAGCTCCGGAGAATACGATTCCTCCTTCTTCTCATTCTGTTCCAGATATCTTCCAATCTGCTTCAGCTCCTCTCTGTTCAGATATCTGCTGACATCATAATAAAAATGATATGTGTACATCATCTGAGAGCCTTCCTGAACAGATTCCACTGAATTGGACTGCATATTACCCAGAAGGGAACCGGACTCTGCCAGTTTATTTCCTTGCATATCATAAAATGCTGCCGACATCTGATGATAACGATCGCTGTGCATAGCCAGAAGTTCCGTCAGGTATGCCTGATATTCCATGATTATCTCATTACTTTCCGCAACACCCATATCATTTCGCAGCTTATCCGCAGAAGAAAGAACTGATATCAGAGAAACCGATTTTGTCGAACAGTCATGCTCCATTTCACTTTTTCTGTAAAATACAGCAAACACAGTCGCCCCGGTCATGGCCAGAACATAAATAGATACAAATACAGAAATAATAACTGTTTTCATTTTACGTCCCATGCTGTCATCTTCCTCTCATCCAGTAACCCGATTTCCTTGCTGTTTGTATCTCTTCTCCATTTTTTCCCAGAGCTTTTCGCAGTTTTTTGATATGATTGTCCACCACCCTGGGGTTCCCTTCAAAATCATATCCCCAGAATCGGATAAGAAGCTGATCTCTGCTGAAAATCTGATCAGGATGTTTCATGAAAAAGACCAGTATTTCATACTCCAGGGGCGCAAGTCTGCAGATTTGTCCGTCATTCATAACCTGCCTGACGGTCTCATCGACAGATATTCCCCCAATCTGCAGAAGATCATGTTTTTTCTGACAAGTCTCCGTTTTATCATGATTCTCCCGGTCTGATTTCCGGCTCAAAGAACGTTTTATCATGACACAGGCTTTGGCATACAGCACAGGCAGGGAAAATGGTTTTACAATATAATCATCCGCTCCCAGAGCATATCCGTTCAGTTCATCCTCCTCCATGGCTCTTGCCGTGATAAAAATCACAGGAATATCTGCCGGACCAGCTTTTCCGCTTCGAATTCTTCTGCAGACCCCGAAACCATCCGGTCCCGGCATCATCACATCCAGCAGAATCAGATGATAATCTCCTTTTTTCGCTTTTTCCAGCGCTTCCACTCCATTTGAAGCGGTATCTGTTGTCCATCCCTTACTCCCGAAATAATCTGTTACAGCTTCTCTCAGCAAAGCATCGTCTTCCGCCATCAGCAGGCAATATCCGGTATCTTCCATGGAACTCCTCCCCTCCGTCCGGGCCGATCAGAATCAATCCGGCTGTTTTATCTGCCTCTATGATACCACCTGAATGTATCCTTTTGGTATCCGAAATTATATTACTGCCTGTCATAATCATCCGGAAAACAGTATTTCTCATTTCTTTCTGCTTCCCGCTTTTGTTAAATCCCTGACTACTTCCCCGGCAATCATCAGTCCTGCCACAGCAGGGACAAACGCTGTGCTTCCCGGTATGTCACGCCTTTCCGTACATTTATGCTGCGCTCCCGGAGGACAGATGCAGTGAGCACGGCAGCTGATGGACATATCTTCTTCCGGACGGACAGGCTTTTCATCTGAATAGACCACTTTCAGCTCTTTCACCCCCCGTTTTCTCAGTTCTCTGCGCATAACGCGGGCCAGAGGGCATACCTTCGTTTCGTAGATGTCCGCCACCCTGAATCTTCCCGGATCCAGCTTATTGCCAGCTCCCATTGCACTGATAACCGGTACATTTTTCTCTCCGGCTTTCAGTACAATGGAAATCTTGGCAGTCACCGTATCAACGGCATCCACAACATAATCGTATTCCTCAAAAGGAAAATCATCTGCATTTTCCGGCAGAAAGAAACATTTATGCACATGAATATCCGCCTTCGGATTAATGTCCAGCATACGTTCCTTCATCACATCCGCTTTGTATTTTCCTACTGTTTTTCTCGTTGCCAGAATCTGTCGGTTAAGATTAGTCAGACACACTTTATCATCATCAATCAAATCGAAGGCACCCACGCCGCTTCTGACCAGTGCCTCACAAACATATCCACCTACACCGCCGATACCGAATACTGCAACTCTGGATTCAGCAAGCTTTTCCATGGCTTCCCTTCCCAGAAGAAGCTGTGTTCTGGAAAACTGATTCAACATATTCTTCCTCCCTGTATAAACCCGAAAAAAGGCCACTGAACCAGTGTCCTTTTTTCTGCAATCAAAGATTTGTTTTCATATAACCATTACGGTAACTGTTCAGAGCCAACCTCGAAAACACTTTTATCAATAATACTCCTGCAGATACCTTACCACAGATGCGGCGGCATTGGCGCCGTCCGATACTGCGGTTGTCAGCTGACGCAGAGCCTTTTTGCGCAGATCACCGGCCACATACAGCCCTTCCATATTCGTTTTCCCGGTTTCATCAGCTGCGATATAGCCCTCTTCATATTTCAGCGGAAGTTCCTTCAGGTAATCGGATACCGGACGGATTCCTACAGCAATGAATACGCCATCGAAGAACTCCTCTCTTTCCCTGTTTTCCTGCTCCAGTATGAATTTTTCTGCTTTTTTTCCGCCTTCCATGCGGATCAGCTTTGTATTCTCCAGAATCCGGATATTTTCCCGTCTTTTCAACTGTTCCACACTGGAACCGGCTGCCCGGAAGCGGCTGCTTCGCAGGGCAATCGTCACCTGCTTACAGATAGCGGAAAGGTACAGCGCATCCTCAACAGCCGTATCACCGCCGCCGATTACAAGGACATTTTTTCCTTTGTAAAAGGAACCGTCACATAAAGCGCAATAGGAAACATTATTTCCCGTATACTCAGCCTCGCCGGGAATCCCCAGAACTGCCGGGACTGCCCCTGTTGCTGCGATTACCGTTTTACTTTCCAGCGTCTCATCATCCTGCAGCCGGATCTGAAAACCATTTTCCTGCCGGATTACCGACTCCACAACACCGTACTGAATCTCCGCTCCCAGCTCCAGCGCCTGATTGCGAAATGCCTCTCCCAGTGCTTCTCCGCTGATTTTTCCTGTACCCGGATAATTCTGCACCTCATGAGACGAAACAATCTGCCCGCCGCCGTATCCATCCTGTTCCAGGACAGTAAAATCGAGACCGGCGCGGGCTGCGTATATAGCTGCCGTAAGACCTGCAGGTCCTGCTCCGATAATGACTAAATCCTTCATGTTTATTTTCTCCATTTCATAACCGCCAGTCAGCGTACACCGAACCGATACAGAAAATGTTTTCCGATCAGTCTGAGCAGCTTATCTGCAAGCAGTCCGATGACTCCCAGCGTAAAAATTCCCGTAAATATCCAGTCCGTTCTGTAATACAGCCGTGATGTATAGATCAGATATCCGATTCCTTCCGATGCAGCCAGCATTTCTGCTGCCACAATACAGATAATAGCACCGCTGAGTCCCAGACGTACACCGGTAAATATATTGGGTACGGCAGACGGCAGAATTACTGTGAAAAAGATTTTGCTTCGTCCGGCTCCCATGGACTGAGCGGCTTCAATCAGCGACTGATCCACTGTCCGGACACCGGCAATCGTGTTGACCATCACAGGAAATATGACTGCATAAAAAATCAGTGCAACCTTGGAAGACTCCCCTACACCAAACCACAGCAGAAACAAAGTGATAAATCCAATAGCCGGTATAAAACGAAAGAAATTCAGAAACGGTTCCATGACATAGCCTATCGGTTTAAAATATCCCACACAGAGACCGGCAGGAATAGCAAACAGCAGTCCCAGAAGCCATCCCTTCAGTACACGGGCCAGACTGAAAATAATATCTTTCTCCAGCGTACCATCCGTGATCAGACCTGCCATACCTTTCAGGGTTACAAGCGGACCCGGAAGAAAATCATCCGTATAGAACAATGCACCGAAATTCCATATTACAAGCAGTAAAATCCAGGTGATAATCCCGCTTTTCAAAATCGTTGTGATCAGTTTATGTTTCTCTTTCATATCATTTCCTCAACAGCTGTTTTTGATAACTGCATTTCTGATCGGATCAGCATGTGGTTCTGCAGCATTTTCCCATCAGATGTAGTAAATATTTTCATTTTTCAGGCCCCTGTTTATCAGATTGTAAGCCCGCTCTGAATCAAAAGCAAACAGCCGGGATACCATAACCTTAACGGCATCTCCCTTCTTCAGATTTCCTTCATCAATCTGCTGTTCCGCTTTCAGTTCAATATCATCGATCTGAACCGTCAGTTCTGTATATCTTCCCCGGAACTCTTTATGAGTAATAACACCGTCCATATAGATACTGGGAATCTCCGCCTCCTGATCGGCTGCGATTACTTTCACGAATTCCGGACGGATGGCTGCACTGGCCGCACCTTCCCTGCGGCCAAAACCGCTCAGCTTTTCGTACGCATAATCATTCAGAATAACAGATTCACCAATAAACTGTGCCACAAAAGGTGTTTTGGGATTTTTATAAATATCCACCGGTGTGCCGATCTGCTCCACCCGTCCTTCATTGGTGATAATCAGCTCATCAGCGACCTCCACTGCTTCCTCCTGATCATGGGTAACAAATATGCTGGTAATGCCTACCTGCTCAATCATATCCTTCAGCCAGCGTCGAAGTTCCTTGCGCACTTTTGCGTCAATGGCAGCAAACGGTTCGTCCAGCAGGAGAACCCCGGGTTCCGTTGCCAGTGCTCTGGCAAAGGCCACTCTCTGCCGCTGTCCTCCCGAGAGCTGATCCGGAAATCGCGAACCGAGCCCCGGAAGACCTACCAGTTCCAGCAGTTCTTCTACCTTTGAACGGATTTCCTCTCTGCTTTTTTTCCGCAGCTTCATACCGTATGCAATATTGTCATACACTGTCAGATAGGGAAATAAGGCATAATTCTGAAATACAAAACCGATACCGCGGTCTTTCACCGATATATCGTTAACCAGCTTTCCACCGATGTAAATATCCCCATCATCCTGATGCTCGAGCCCGGCAAGAATCCTCAGAATCGTCGTTTTGCCGCTGCCGCTGGGACCAAGCAGAGCAACCAGTTTTCCCTGTTCGATCCCGAATGACACATCATCGGATGCCTTAAAATCCCCGAATGATTTATTGACATGTTTCATTTCCAGATACATAGAATACCTCACATTCTCCGATCATTTTCTGCCGGATTTCCTTTATTTCACTGTAACAGAGTCAGGATAAACGGCTTTCAGAGCGGTAAAATCAGAGAATTTCAGGACATCGTAATCTGCAAAACGTCCGTTTTCTACGGCCCACGATTTGATATCGTTCAGATGATCCAGAGTTTCCTGTGTAAAATCAGTTACAAGCTGCGTAGCAGCCAGATCGCTGTGGAACTGTTCCTGCGTTGTACCGGCCGCTTTTTCAAAGATTGCCGCTGCTTCATCCTCATTTGCATAAATCCAGTCTGCTGTTTCCTTCTGTGCCTTAATAAACTCCTCCGCAACTGCTTCATTTTTTTCAAGAAAATCACTGGTGGAAATATAGTATGCATCAGTGTAAAGTCCCAGATCATCCAGCGTCAGAAGAGTATGAAAACCTGCATCCTCCAGCTTTGCTGCATTGGTACCGCTTGCCCAGAATGCGGATGCCTCTCCGGAAATCATGAGTGCCACTGCTGAAGCCGGGCTGTCCACATTCAGGATATTCTGATCTGCTTCTTTGATTCCTGCCTTTTCATAGGTTTTTGCCACCCAGTAATCCCACACGGTTCCTGCCTGAGTTGCAAATCCTTTCCCTGCAAGATCGCTCAGGGATTTGATGTCATCGCTGACGTACAAACCGCCGTTGCTGGTCCCTTTACTGGTACTCAGCCGGTCCACAACAACAAGATTGGTATTCTCCTGAGTACTTCCGATTCGATTGATACATGCATAATCAGCCAGATTGCCGAAATCCGCCTGCCCGGTTACAACAGCATCTACCGTATTGATACCGGCTGCAAATTCCGTAATCTCCACTTCAATCCCATGCTTTTCAAAAATACCTGCATCTCTGCCGATCACCGCATACCAGTGGGAAGCACCGCCGGTCATAATGGCAACCCGTACTTTTGTGAGTTCCTGTGAATTTTCCTGTGTCTTCGTTTCATCTGATGCACCGGTATTTCCGCAGGCCGCAGCGGATAATACCAGTACCAGTGATGTAAGTAAAGCCAATATTTTTCTCATAGTCTTTTTCCTCCTGCAATCTGTCATTTATTTACAGATTATGACTTTTCGCCTATTATTCGTTTTCTCTGCTTTTCCCTGTTTATTATTTTTCCAGCTCACTTTTCTTTACGGATGCCACACAGAAATCGATCTGTACATCTTCATCCTCTTCTTTATCCTGACTTCCGGTCATTGGACTCCGCTCCGGATCAATACCTTCGATGATCGTTGTCTTTCCTTTTCCTTTGCCCACCGGTGAACCCGGTACACGGAAGGTTTCCACATCCACAGGTTCAATGGAAATTTCCTGCGGACGTTCCAGCTGAGGAACCCATTCATAGGGAACCCGGTAAGCACGATAGATCATGTTGTTGGTGAATTTTCCCGCAATCCGGTTAAAATAGGGATTAATGTATTCCCATACGATTTCATGTTCCGGTGTTACTTCCAGAAGATGTCCGTCAGAGCCTTCTGTAATCAGTGTATTGCCATTGGGCAGCCTCTGTGCGGCACTGATATAGGAACTGTAAAACTTGGAAGCATCCGTAAAAAGCAGAAAGCCCGCTTCCAGAGGGGTATACTGCCATACGATTTCCAGTGTTACCGGATTGAATTCGAGAACCCTGGTATAATCACGCAGCGCATTATTGTTGCCTGTCGGGGAACCCGGATTGGGATTGCCGTACCCTCCATAGCCGCCGTTATCGAACACCAGAAGATTCCCTTCCCCGGGAAGCCCTCTGGGAATCATATGTAAATGATGCTGGCCGATGATCCATCCCAGTTTCTTTGTAGCCTCATTTTCATTGTAATCAGGGCCGACACGCCATACGATCTTTCCTGTCTCTTTGCTGATAATCGCCAGAATATTGGCATTTCTGGCATCAAAGATAATATTATCCGGATGGAAACGTTCATCACCTTCCTCATACCAGTGATTGGGGCCCAGTGTGGAAATACTGTTAATGTGCATCCAGTCGCCGCCGGCCTCGCCATGGAGTCCCGGATTCCGGAACAGCACATTTTTCGCAGCCTCATCAAATCCCAGCTCATCAAAATGGTCGCTGGCTCTCCAGCTCCAGAGAATATTGCCCTCCCAGTCCACTTCAATAATCTTGTCATCAATCAGCAGTTTATCAGTAATATCATGATTATACAGGTTCTCATGTGTGAGAAGCAGCGTCTTTCCGCCATCCGTACGCGGCTCTGCACCCGGTGCATAATAACCTACAGAGGAGCCTTCTCTCTGGAAATCATGATGCTGTCTTGCCTGCCACTGAGGCTCCTTTCCGGGATCTGCCACCAGCTCTGTCCGATCAAATTTCCAGACAATATTGCCGTCCCAGTCCACCTGGATCAGATCCAGCTGATCCTGGTAAGCGTATTTGCTGTTTCTCGTCCCGCTGGTGCCCATCACATAGCCTCCCGGCAGCAGCTTGTTTGGAAAGCCTCCCAGACCTGCCCAGCGCTGTACTTCATTGCCGTTCATGTCGATCAGCAGCGCGCCGCGGCTCGAAGGAAACAATGTATAACCATTCCATGCTTTCTCTTTATCATATCTCAATGTACCTGTGGGAAATACAGTAGGATAACCCATTATTTTCAACCTCCCTGTTATCTTTTTCTGCGCAGTATCTGTCCGATTGATATCTTTTCTGATTTCTTTACCGATTTCTTTCCGTTAGTTTACGGATTTCTTCCTGAAGAATCAATTTATGTGTAAAACCGGTCTTCCGATTCCGAATCTGACCCCCCTGTATAAAGAGAAGCGTCGGCAGCGTCTGAATATCCAGTCTGCCAACAAGCGCCGGTTCCGATTCAATATTACATTTTGCAAAAACAACCGCATCCTGTTCATCAGCCAGTTCTTTAAGACCTGCTTCTGTCCGTTTACAATGAGGACAGGTCTGAGAATAAAATTCTATGACGGCCGGTACATTCCCATTAAGAATCTCTTCGTACCCCGCATAATCCAGTTCTTTTATCATATCCTGTTTTCTCCTGTTGTGTTTTGCATATTTATAGCCCTTTTCCCAGTTAATATCTATGGATAATATGTTTTACTTTTTCCATAGGAAAATTGTCAGACAAAATTCATATCTTTTCTTTATACTCGAAATTGTTCATGCTTCCTGTACGATATCCCAAAAGATCCAGCGTCACATAGGTAAAACCAAGTTCCTTAAAGCGGCCATTGATTTCTTTTCGTATATCTTCCTTCATGATTTTATCAAATTCTTCCGGCAGAATCTCGATTCTGGAAAGCCTGTCATGAATCCGCACTCTCACCTGGTGAAAGCCCAGGTCCAGCAGAAGCTGCTCAGCCCTGTCCACCATGGATAATTTCTCTCTTGTAATCGTCTCACCGTAAACAAATCTGGAGGACAAACAGGCAAATGACTGTTTATTCCACGTAGGCAGCCCCAATTCTTTCGATAATGCCCGAATATCCTTCTTATCCAGATTACAGACCCGAAGCGGACTCTTTATCCCAAGCTCCGCCACTGCCAGAAGGCCCGGCCGGTAATCTCCGTTGTCATCCTGATTGGAGCCTTCCGCAATAACGGCAATCCCTTCTTTTTCTGCAATTTTCCCTATTTTCTCAAACAGCTCTCTTTTACACAGATAGCATCGGTTTTTGGGATTATGAGAAAATCCTTCAATCTCAAGCTCTTCTGATTCCACAATTATATGGCGTATTCCCTCTTTCAGACAAAATGCTTTTGCTTCCTCCAGTTCCCGCTCAGGAAAAGAACAGGATTTTGCTGTGACTGCAAGACATCTTTCCCCCAGCACATCATGAGCTGTTTTCAGAAGAAATGTAGAATCTACTCCTCCGGAAAAGGCAATTGCAGCACTTTCAAATGTCCCAAGATACTGCTTTAATTTCTCCAGCTTTGCTTTCTGCTCCTGTGTCGCCGTGTCCATATCATATGATGTAATACCACGCATCGCTTTGCTGAACCTCCTCTGCTTTCCTGCTGCTTTTTCCTGCCTTATATTCCAGCTCCTGATTTTTAATGCTCACTCTGGTGTCCGCCGGAATGGAAGCGGTGATAAACGCATTACCCCCGATTACCGCGTTTCTGCCAATTACCGTATCCCCGCCAAGGACAGAAGCCCCTGCATAAATGGTAACATTATCCTCAATAGTGGGATGACGCTTGACTCCTGACAGCTTCTGTCCGCCTCTTGTGGAGAGTGCTCCAATGGTTACCCCCTGATATATTTTTACATTTTCACCGATTACAGCGGTTTCACCAATTACCACACCTGTTCCATGATCGATAAAAAAATACTTTCCAATCGATGCACCCGGATGGATATCGATTCCCGTTTCCGAATGGGCATATTCGGTCATGATCCGCGGCAGTACCGGAACTTTCAGAAGATAAAGCTCATGGGCAATCCGGTTCACGCTGGATGCCATAATACCCGGATAGGCAAGTATGATTTCTTCTTTGCAGCCTGCTGCCGGGTCTCCGTCAAAAGCAGCCTGCAGATCAGTTTCAATATACTCTCGGATTCTCGGGATTCTTCTGAAAAATTCCTTGCAGATTTCATAGCTGAGTTTTTTCTTTTCCTCAGGCTCATGCTGATTCTTCTGCCTGCAGAAATCCAGAGCCAGAACCACCTGCTTATTCAGATGATAAAAAACGTCTTCCATCAATACGGCGAAACTGTTTCTCGGATTGTAGATTTTATAGGAACGGTCTCTGAAATATCCCGGGAATATAATCTGCAGAATTCCCTGCACCAGATCTCTCACCTCACCTTTGTCCGGCTTGTTGTAAATATCGACTGCATCAATTGTTTTTCCATTGTCATAATCTATAAGAATTGTTTCAACAATCTCCTCGATTTCCTTTTCCACAATTACTTCATTCATCCTTGATTTTTTCCTTTCCGGATTTTTTAATTTCCAATACCTTCAGTTTTATATTCTTTCTTAAAAAATATGCAGAACCGAAAAACGCCGATTCTGCATATTTTAAACCATTTTGCACATTTTAATCTATTTTCTGCCTGCTCGGGCAAATGTTTCCTGCTCAGACAAGTGTTTCCTGCTCAGGCAAATGTCTTCAGTACCCTGACAAGAGCATCGATATCATCAGGAGAATTATACAGTGCCAATGTGGGACGGACAGAACTTTCATACCCGAAATGTCTCAGTACCGGCTGTGCACAGTGATGTCCGGTACGGACAGCGATTCCGTAGCTGTTCAGTCTGTTTCCAACCTCTTCATCTGCATATCCATCCAGCTTAAACGAAAGAACAGACGCTTTATTTTGTGCTGTACCGATCAGATGAAGTCCTTTCACCGTTTTCATTTCTTTCATGGCATACTGCAGCAGTTCATGTTCCCACTGGTTGACGGCTGCCATACCGATACCTGATAAATATTCCAGTGCCGCTCCCAGTCCCACTGCATCTGCAATGCTTCCCGTACCCGCCTCAAATTTATTGGGTGCCGGGTTGTAAATCGTCCGCTCAAAAGTCACATCCGCAATCATATTTCCGCCCCCGTGATACGGTTTTGCAGCTTCCAGAAGTTCTTTTTTCCCGTAAACCACTCCGATTCCTGTCGGTGCAAACACCTTGTGTCCTGAAAAGACAAAGAAATCTGCATCCAAAGCCGATACGTTAACCGGAATATGAGCTATGGACTGCGCTCCGTCGATCAGAATCGGAACGCCGTGCCGATGGGCAATTGCCACAAGCTCTTCCACCGGCGTCACCGTACCCAGAACATTGGACACATGAGTAACAGATACAAATTTTGTCCGCTTCGTGAAAAGCTTTTCATACTCGTGAAGCCTGAGCTGACCCGTTTCGTCACAGGGAATCACCTTGATGACGGCTCCTGTTTCCTCTGCCACCAGCTGCCATGGAACGATATTGGCATGATGCTCCAGAATTGATAAAATAATCTCATCTCCCGGCTGAAGCAGAGGTTTCACGTAGGCATTCGCCACAAGATTTATCGCTTCCGTTGTTCCACGAACAAATATAATTTCATTGGCAGAGGGTGCTCCGATAAACTTTCTGACCGTCTCCCTTGCATTTTCATATGCATCGGTGGATCTGGCTGCAAGTGTATGCGCTCCGCGGTGTACATTGGAATTCTCATGTTCATAGTAATAACTCAGCCTGTCGATCACCGCACGGGGTCTCTGGGTCGTTGCACCATTATCCAGCCATACCAGGGGATTACCGTTGATGGTCTCCGAGAGAATTGGAAAATCCGACCGAATCTGTGCCAGTGTTCTGCTTCCAATCACGATGGAATCATTCCGCGCAGTACCTGCCGTTTTGTTTTCGCCAGGTCTTTCTGACTGATCACCGTTCAGAGATGTGGGAACATCGATCCGGCGTGCCTTCTGTTTCGCCTGCTCCTGTGATAATACAGCAGGAGTATAGCTCACTGCTTCCGGATTCGTACCAAAGGGATGCTCCCAGTCAAACCCGGCTGCTTTCCCTGCTGCCCGGTAAAAAACGGAGGTATCTCCTTTGCTTACAAAACTGTCAATTCCCTCTGCACACACTTCAGGACGGACATCAACACCTGCCTGCTGAAAATCACCGGCAAGATCCGGAAAAAGCTCATTGGCAAGTGCACTTAATTCTGCCGCAGTCGGAATTCCTGCCAGTTCCTCCGGAGATTTAGTCATAGTCATAATATTCACCTACCTCTACATCTTCCAGTACTGCAATCGCATCGTCTGCCAGAATCGCTGCCGAGCAGTACAAAGATAAGAGATAAGAAGCAACTCCCTTATCGTCAATTCCGCGGAACCGTACTGACAATCCTCTGGAATGTTCATTTTTAAGACCTGCCTGATAAAGTCCGATCACACCTCTCTTTGCTTCTCCGGTACGGATCAGCAGAATATTTGTCTTTCCGCTCTGGGATTTCGGATTCTTCAATCCGTCCACAAGCAGCTTATCTGTAGGAATAATCGGAATTCCTCTCCATGTAATGAAATTTCCTCCTGCAATATTTACAGTTACAGGCGGAACACCTCTTTTTGTGCACTCTCTCTCAAATGCAGCAATCGCTCTGGGGTGAGCCAGGAAAAAGGACGGTTCTTTCCACACTTTCGTGATCAGTTCATCCAGATCATCCGGTGTGGGAGCGCCGGTTCGGGTCTGAATCCTCTGAGAATCCGGCACATTTTTGAGAAGACCGTAATCATCATTGTTGATCAGCTGGCTTTCCTGCCGCTCGCGGAGGGATTCAATTGCCAGTCCCAGCTGTTCCTGAACCTGATCATAAGGAGAACTGTACACATCTTCAATTGCCGTATTCACATTGATGATCGTTGAAATCGAATTGAGACGGTATTCTCTCGGTTCAGTTTCGTATTCCACATAGCCGTCAGGAATAATATCAGATTTTTTTGTCTGACTGCAGAGGACATCCAGCGGTGTATCACCTTCCACCACTCTGTTCACCCTGAAGATTCCCGTTTCCAGCCCTTTAAATTCCAGTACCTTTGTCAGCCATCTGGGCGTAAGAGCTCCATACTGCGGTTTTGTTTTTGTAATATCGGCCAGATTATACGCGGCCTTTGCACCTAATGCATTGATTCCTTTTGTATCTGTTTCTTTTGCCATTTTAAATTCCTCCCTGTTTACCTTATTATGTAATTTATTTGTAACTGCTCAGAACCGGACAGATTCATGTAAAATTGTTTAATACGGTACGAATCTATTTGCCTCCGGACAGTTTCAGAACTACAGCCATCCTCCTTCATTGGAAAAGATAATGCCTTTCATTGCATCGATACCTCCCCTGAGATTATACATGGGACCTTTATATCCTGCTTCTCTCAGAGTTCGGATTGCAAGAATGCTGCGCTGTCCTTCCTTACAGATGAAAATGGTGTCAATATCCGGATTCAGTTCCTTCTGTCTTCTTGCCAGCTGGCCGATGGGTATTGCAATCGCATTGGAAAATCTGTGGATTGCCCGTTCATGAGGTTCTCTTACATCCACAAGAGTAAGCTCATCTCCCCGTTCAATCCTTTCTGCCAGTTCATCTGCTCCGATTCCTTCTATGGGAACCTCATCTTCCTTCTGCTTTAATCCGCAGAAATCTTCGTAATCAAAATCCTCCACCTCTGTAATCGACGGATTTTTCCCGCAGATGGGGCAGTTTTCTCTTTTATGAACATCAAGGATTCTGCTCCTGAGATTCAGACTGTCAACAACCAGAATTTTTCCATCCAGATGCTCTCCGATTCCTATGATCAGCTTAAGTATTTCATTGGCCTGAATGCTCCCTATGATACCCGGCAGCGAACTGATCGTACCGCTTCCCGCACAGGTAGGTACCAGTCCGACCGGAGGCGGTGCCGGAAACAGACACCTGAGACATGGGCCCCCATTCCGGTTAAATATCCCCACCTGTCCTTCATACTGGTAGATTGCACCGAAAACAAGAGGAATTCCGTGCAGCGCACATGCATCACTGATCAGATATCTTGCTTTATAATTGTCTGTACAGTCTGCAGCCACATCGTACCCTTCAATCAGTTCTTCAATATTGTCCGACCCTGCCCTGACATTTTCAATTTCCACTTTGATTTTGGGATTAATTGCTCTGATGGTATCCCTGGCTGAAGCTGTTTTCGGTCTTTTTACATCCCTGGTGCCATGTATTACCTGGCTCTGCAGATTTTCCAGCGATACCTCATCAAAATCAATAACCTTAATCGTCCCGACACCTGCTGTGGCCAGATACTGAATCACCGGTGATCCCAGCGCCCCTGCTCCGATTACCGCAACCTTTGCCGCTTTCAGCCGTTTCTGTCCTTTGACTCCGATTTCTTTGAGCATCAGGTGTTTATTAAACCGGTCGATTTCAGCATCATCCAGTTTGATTTCTTTTCTCCTGTCATCAGAGATGAGACTGTCCTCAGGTGCACCTCCTGCAATGACAGGAAGCAGCAGAATTTCATCCTCCACAGCGAGCTCCCTGCTCCAGTATTCTTCTGATGTCACATTCTCTTCATTGACATAGATCTGTATAAAACTCCTGATTTCCCTATTCTCATCATAAACTGCTTTCTCTGCATCGGGATATTCCCTGAGCAGTCCTTCCAGCACCTGCCTGATGGTTGTCCCCTCAATTTCAATCTTTTCCTTACGTCCGAAAAATCCACGTAAGGTTGATGATATATATACCTTCATCCCATCCTCCGTATTTCCGGTATTCATTTTCAGTCCGGCCGATTCAGGATTCCCAATCTATTTCACATACCGATCCCTGAAAATCCACCTTTCTAAACACTCTAATCTCTGCGCACACTCCTCTTTGAACAGAAACAATCATGTATATATATCCGGGTATCATGGCCTGTTTATCCTCGTCGGAACAAACTGCAGGATAATCCGCATGGGAATGATAAAAGCCGATTATCTCCATATTTTCTGCCCCGGCGTATTGCTCCGCTCTGTAAAGTTCCAGCGGGTCAATAAGAAAATGTGTCATCTGCCTTTGTACAGCATCTGCATTGCCGGTCTGATAAATTTCCTTCACCTGACCGTTTTCTCTGTTCTCCATCAGTATTCCGCAGCATTCCTTTGGATATGCCGCCTCAGCCTGTCTGCGTATCTTCTGAAGCTCCATTTGATCAATTTTAAACATTTCCATTAATTATATTGCTCTGATGTATTACTCTGAAACCTTTCAGATTTTTACTTCTTCCCCCCGTCGGATTTTTTCATAAAATTCTGCCGTTGCCGCAAACATTACATCACCGCTGGAATTCAGTGCCGTTTCAACTGAATCCTGTACCACACCGATGATAAACCCTACTGCAACTGCCTGCATGGCCACATCATTTCCGATTCCGAACAGAGAACATGCCATGGGAATCAGCAGCAGGGAACCACCAGCCACACCGGATGTTCCGCATGCTCCCAGTGTCGCAAGTACCGACAGAAGCAGCGCCGTGACCGGATTAACCTGAATTCCCAGAGTATTGGCAACCGCCAGTGTCATAACCGTGATCGTTACCGCCGCTCCGTCCATATTGATGGTTGCTCCCAGAGGAATTGCTACGGAATAGAAATCCCGTTCCAGCCCCAGCTTTTCACACAATGACATATTCACCGGAATATTGGCAGCCGAACTACGGGTAAAAAACGCTGTCAGTCCGCTTTCTTTCAGACATCTGAACACCAGCGGATACGGATTTCTCTTTAAAAATAATGCAGCAATCAGAGGATCCACTGCCAGTGCAACGACAAGCATACTACCTACCAGAAGAAGCAGCAGCTTTCCGTAATCAGCAAAAATTCCAAGTCCATTTTCGGATACTGTTGTAAACATTAAACCCAGAATTCCGAACGGTGCAAACTGTATAACCCACCCTACTGCTTTAGAAACCACATCGGACAGATCTGTAATCACATGAATTGTATCTTCTCCAGCATACAGTTTTAACCCGATGCCGAAAATGATCGACCAGAACAGAATTCCCACATAATTGGCATCAGCAACAGCGGTTACAGGATTAGATACCATATTGGTCAGCAGATTAGACAGTACTTCACCAATTCCGCCGGGAGGGGTATTCTCTGCCGCTTCCGTAAGCACGATCGTCAACGGAAAAAGATAACTTGCAGCAACGGCAACTACAGCTGCCAGCAATGTACTCAACATATACAATATAACCACGGTTCGGAAACGACTGCCGATTTTTCCTTTTGCACTGGCCAGGGAACTCATAACAAGGATAAATACCAGTACCGGAGCGATGGCTTTGAGCGCTCCCACAAACACCTTTCCCAGTATCCCGATTCCATTCAGCTGCGGGAAAACAATTCCCAGAACCGCTCCGATTACAAGACCGATTATAATTCTGAAAATCAGGTTCAGTTTGCTCCATTTTAATAATACATTCTTCATATTCTTCACAGCTTTCTCTCTTTGTATTTTTCCATTTCGGTTATAGGAATTATACTATTTTCATACTTTTTCTCTATGGATTATATGCTTTATTTTTTCCATATGACTTTTGTCTGACTAAAATCTTATGCCGGATTTTATTCTCCCTAAAAAAATCATTGCCTGCAGCGCATAATCGTACTGCAGGCAATGATCCTGTTGAGTGATACTATATTCTGTTATCCGAAAATCCCTGTTGACAGGTACCGTTCCCCATTGTCCGGGCACAGCACCACAATTGTTTTTCCTTCATTTTCCGGCCTCTTTGCCACTTCCCGGGCAGCATGCAAAGCTGCTCCGGATGAGATTCCGCAAAGAACACCTTCCAGCCTTACCAGTTCCCGGACTTCATGATACGCCTGTTCACTGCTTACGGTAATGATTTCATCATAAATATCCGTATCCAGCGTATCCGGTATAAATCCGGCACCGATTCCCTGAATTCTGTGTCCGCCCGGCAGTCCGTCCGAAAGTACCGGCGATTCTGCCGGTTCCACTGCTATAACACGGACTGCAGGATTCTGTTCTTTCAGATATCTTCCGACTCCTGTAACGGTTCCGCCGGTTCCTACCCCGGCTACAAAAATATCCACCTTTCCATCGGTATCCTCCCATATCTCCGGTCCTGTTGATTCATAATGACACCGGGGATTGGCGGAATTGCTGAATTGACCGGGAATGAACCCTCCTGTTTTATCCGCCAGCTCATTAGCTTTCATGATTGCGCCTTTCATTCCTCTGGAAGCAGGAGTCAGCACCAGTTCTGCCCCATAAGCCGACAGAAGCTTTCTTCTTTCAAGACTCATGGTTTCAGGCATGGTAATAATCAGACGGTAACCTTTTGCAGCAGCCACACAGGCAAGACCGATTCCCGTGTTTCCGGAAGTCGGTTCAATAATAATATCTCCCGGGTGGAGAATTCCCTCTTTTTCTGCCTCATCAATCATTTTTACAGCAATTCTGTCCTTCACGGAACCTGCAGGATTCATGTACTCCAGCTTTGCCAGAATCCTGGCCCTGCAGCCATTTACATCCATAAATGTTTTGATTTCCAGAAGCGGCGTATGCCCTGCCAGCTCCGTAATTTTCCGGTATATTTTTTCCATGGTTTTCTGCTTCCTTTCCATAAAGTAAAGTCAGGATTTCCGGATCTTTACCGGATATACCTATGACAGAGATTCGAAAACCTTTGACTGATCAGATCTGAAATTCATAATTTTCAGGAATGCGATACTGGGACGGAGTAACGCCGTATCTCGCTTTAAATCGTTTTAAAAAATACCCCATATCTTTATAATCCAGTGCACCGGCAATATCAATAATCTTCATTTTCGTATTTTTAAGCAGATATGCCGCTCTTTTCATTTTTACCGTATTTACATAATCTACAAAATTAACACCGATCTGGGCAGTAAACACGGTACTGAGATAAGAGCGGTTGATATACAGTTCTTCCGAAATGGTTTTCTGCCGCAGATCTTCCTGCGGACGATTCAGAATATACAGCAGTATCTCATCCAGTCCCTCTCCATGAGGAGGATACAATTCTGCAAATTCCTCAAAAAATGAATAAAAATTCTCCAGATACCGCCCGGCTCTTTCTTCCCATTCCAGTCCATCATAATTTACGGAAGAATTGAAATCGGGAGCAAAATAATACTTCAGCCATTCATACCGCTCAAACAGATCGGCAGTCACTCCGTCAAGAATTCTTTTCAGACAACCCACGGCTTCTTCCACATCCCGGACTTCGGAAAGTGTACGGTAAAACAGCTCGTCCAGCCGCTCTTTTACGGAAAAATCCACCTGCTCAAACAGACGGAGCAGCTCCTCTTTTTCACAGATCTCAGCCGCAATTTTTCCATGTTCCACATTTTCAATCCTGCTGAACAGCGCGATAAACTGACTGATTTCCAGAGGAATCACAAAATAATCATCCACACCCAGAAGAAAGCTCTGGCGAACTGTTTTAAAATCCGCAGTCTCGCTTATCACGGCGATTGCCTGACAGAGATTCTCCTTTTTTATGGTCCTCAAAAGGGAAACCACATGATTATCCGGCAGAGCCTCCAGAAACAGCAGATGATATTTAGTCTTTTTCAATTCTGCAGCAAGATTCTTAAAATCATCGGTTATTTTCCGGACCTGAAATCCTGTGGAATCTCCCCAGATATGCATATGGTTCAATTCCTGTAATAATAACCGGCTTTTTACTGCAAATATCACATCATACATCTCTTCACGCTTCTTTCGCTCTATTTAGCCGATACCGGTTGCTATTCCTCTATTTCAAGAATTTCCTCTGAAGATTCTCCGTTTTCCACATGGAACGATTTCAGAACAGGCGTTTCCTCCATCAGGGAAAGAATCAGATAACTTGCCTTTGAATCATAAGCCAGCCTTTTATCTTCCTCCGACGGACGGGAAGGGGACTCCGGATGAGAATGCCAGTTTCCCAGAGGAGTCAGACCTCTGGCTCTCATATCTTTTATGGCCAGCAGCTGCTCTTTGGGATCCATGGTAAAATGTTCTCTGGAGGCATCCACATTGGTGAGATAATAGATCCGCCGGATTGTCCGCACATCGCCTGTTTCCGTACCTGCTGCCAGCCCGCATGCTTCATTGGGAAGCTTCTCCCTTGCATGCGCAATAATTTTTTCAACATCCTGTTTTCTGATAATAATTTTTTTCATGATTCACCTGCAAATGAATTTTATTTATCTTCGCATACATTCAGTTCATAGTCAATGGGTTCTGTAATAGTAGGATGATCTCCGCAGACTGCACAGTCATGCGTATCCTTCGGAAGACGTATTTTCCGAAATTCCATGGTCAGTGCGTCATAAGTCAGCAGATATCCTGTCAGAAGCTCCCCTTTTCCAATGATGTATTTGACAGCTTCCATTGCCTGAAGACTGCCGATAACTCCTCCCATGGCACCAATGACACCAGCCTGTTTACAGGTAGGAACCGCATCCTTCGGCGGCGGATTTTTAAATACACAGCGGTAACAGGGGCCTTCCCCGGGCACATACGTCATGAGCTGCCCCTGAAAACGGATAATACCGGCATGAGAGAAAGGCTTTTTCTCCAGAACACAGGCATCGTTGATCAGGAACTTTGCAGGGAAATTGTCGGTTCCGTCAATGATAAAATCATAATCGCGGATCAGCTCCCGTATATTTGATGCATCCACAAAGGTATGATACACATTGACTTTCACATCCGGATTCATCCTTTCCATGGTCTCCTTTGCGGAAATGACCTTGGGTTTACCCACATCATCTGTGGAATGGATAATCTGTCTCTGCAGATTGGAAAGATCCACATCGTCCGCATCGGCAATTCCGATGGTTCCCACACCTGCCGCAGCCAGATACATGGCTGCAGGAGCACCGAGGCCGCCGGCGCCGATGATCAGGACCTTTGCATTCAGCAGTTTTTTCTGTCCCTTTGCGCCCACTTCTTTCAGTATGATATGTCTGGAATAACGTTCAATCTGTTCATCCGTAAGCGCCATCAGCATCCACCTCCCATGAAATAAAGGAATTCCACACTATCGCCGTCTTTTAAGACCGTTGATTCCCTGTTTTCTGTTGCCACAAATTCATCGTTGATGGATACTGTAACATATTCCGGCATTTCCACATTTTCCTGGCGGATCAGTTCCGGCAGAGTCAGAGCATCCTTCACTTCTTTTCTATTTCCAGCCACTGTAATAATCATTATGTTTACCTCCTGTATCCCGCATGTTTTTTTATTTTGATTCTGTTATCTGTCTATTCCTGCACATTCAGAAATGATTTCAGCCACTGTATCAGTTCATCCGGCTTCTGAACACCGGTCTTTCTTCCTTCTTCCCGGCCTTTTTTATAAACGATCAGAGTGGGGCGGGACATGATTTCATATTTCTGTGTCAGTTCTTCTTCAAAATTCGTATTAACCTTGTAAAAAAGGAACTGTCCGTTCAAAGCCGCCTCTGCCTGGGAAAGGGCCGGCGAAAGCCTTTTGCAGGCGATACAGGAATCCGAATAAAAATCAACCAGAACCGGCAGATCACTTTTCAGCACCTGCTCTTCAAAATTCTCTTTTCCTGTTCTTTCCGCCATTACAGCTCCTCCACCTTGCGTACATACAGCGTAAATGTACCATCTTCGTTATCCTGCAGTTTCAGAACTTTATGTCCCTCTTCCTTCATGCTTCTGGGGACATTCTGTGCCGGCTCCCCGTCATTCATACGGATTGCCAGTACCTCCCCGTCATCCAGTTCATCCATGGCAACCTTGGCCTTCACAAATGTCATGGGACATACTTTGTCCGTAATATCTACCTGCTCATCAAAACGAATTTCATCCATGATACGCCTCCGTAATTACTTTTCTGAATTCTTCTTCCCCGATTCGCTGCAGCATCAGCCTGAAACGTTCGCCGGGTTTTGCATTCTTCTCAAAAAAATCTATGGCTGCATCTGCGACGCGGAATAAGGTTTCCTTATCTTTTATAATGGGCAGAAGCGTTTCTCCCTGATAAATTTTATTTCCGAAAAGACCGCCGAAAGATACAATATAACCGCCTTCTCCTTCCCATGCATCGGTGGGACAGGATTTTACGCAGCGTCCGCAGTGATTGCATTTATCTCTGTTGATTACCACCTTTCCATCTTCCATTGCAAGTGCATTCTCCCTGCAGGCTTTGACACAAACGCCGCACTGGATACAGGCTTCTTCTTTATATGTTACCGTCATGCCGCCTTTGATTCCCAGATCATTTTCCTCTGCCTTCAGGCAGTTGTTCTGACATCCGGTTACCCCGAATTTGAACTTATGGGGCAGATCTCTGCCAAAGTAGTGAGCATCCAGTTCCTTTGCCAGAGCATAGGTATCGATACAGCCGCCGGGGCAGATGGCTTCGCCCTGACAGGCCGTAACCGTGCGCACTCTGGGTCCGCATACCCCCGGTTTCACACCGCCTTTTGCCAGTTCTTCCTTTACCTCTTCAATATCCTCAAAGCGGATAAAGGGAATCTCGATTCCCTGCCTTGAAGTCATATGTACGTATCCTTTTCCGTACCTGTCTGCCACCTCCGAAACGGTTCTGATATTCTCCGCGGTCAGATTTCCTCCGACCACCTGCAGACGAAGAGAAAAATATCCTTTCTGCTTCTGTCTCATGAACCCGCCCTTTTTCAAAGCTGAATAATCCGGTTTTTTATCTGCCATTTTGTTTCTCCTTTACTGTTTTTCATATAACGTTTTTCATATACCCGATAGCCTGTCTGAAATCCTCAGTCAGATCTTCAATATCCTCTATCCCCACACTGACCCGGACCAGATCCTCATAGACACCTGCCTCCTGCTTCTGCTTTCCGGTACTGTGCAGACTGATGGTGGAGGAAGGGTGGATAACCAGCGTCTTGGTATCTCCGATATTGGAAATCTTAAGAGCCAGCTTCAAATGATCGATCAGAGCAAAGGCCTTTTCCCTGCTGCCGGTACGCATGGTGAAAATCGCACCGTATCCATGCTGAAACTGTTTTCCGGCAATTTCATGCCACGGACTTGTTGTGAGCCCGGGATAATTCACGGTAATTTCCGGATAATTGTTCTGAATCCATGCTGCAAGCCTCAGCGCATTCTGACATTGGCGCTCCATACGAAGTCCCAGTGTCTCTACTCCCATGAGATTTAAAAATGCATTCTGCGGGGAAAGACAGGCTCCCATATTCCGGAAAACCGTAGCCCTCATCCTGGCCGTGTAAGCCAGGGGACCATATTTGACATAGTCGCTCAGAACAGGATGTTTTTCCTTTTTCCATGGAAAATGTCCCCCGTCCGTTACGATTCCGCTGATGGCGCTGCTGTTTCCGTTGATGTATTTTGATGAGGAATTGACAACAATATCCGCTCCCAGCTCCAGAGGCCGGATCAGATAAGGCGTCGCCGCCGTATTATCAATGATCAGAGGAAGACCATGTTCATGTGCCAGTTCCGACAGAAACCTGATATCCGTCACATCCAGACCCGGATTTCCCAGGGTCTCTGCAAAAATCAGACCGGTTTTCTCATTGATTGCATTCTCAAATGCCGCCCGGTTGTTATTTTCCACAAACACGGTATGAATTCCCAGTGCCTCCAGATCACGGAACAGATCAATGGTACCGCCGTAGAGGCTTGCGCTTGCAGCGATTTCATTTCCTGACTGCAGAATATTTAAAAAAGCACCGGTAAGAGCTGCCATTCCGGAGGCAAAAGCCACAGATGCAGCGCCTCCTTCCAGCTTCGTGATCCTGTTTTCAAAAGCAGTCACTGTTGGATTAGCAACTCTCGTATAGCAATAGCCCGGAGCTTTGTTTTCAAATATTTTTGCCAGCCCGTCCGCACTTTCCTGCTCAAAGGCACTGCTTTGATAAACCGGAGGCAGCGTGGCACCATATTTTTCAATCCCGACCTTTCCTGCATGCAGCACAGCAGTATTAAAATTCATGTCCTACCTCCTGTTCTTTTTTGACATCATTTTCTTGCATTGCTATAGTATAAGCTTGAATCCCTATTTTGCCCATAGGAATTTTGTTTCGATTATCTGAAAAAATATGGAAATTTGTTAGAAAAAATTCATTGGATCACCACTCATTGAGATGCTGAAAAAGAATCCGGAAACAAAAAACACCTGTGCCGGAAGCTCTGCACAACCGCATGAAGCAGCTTAGAAAAGACCACTGGGACAATTTATTTATTCATTCGTTCCTGTTCGATATCAATAATTGAAAAAATCCGGTCATACTTCAAATCCGGCTCAGAAGCCCATTTAATAAAATGTCACCCCCTTGTTTATAGAGGTATCTTCTTTTTTGAAAAACCCGAATTTGACCAGGCGTAACACCGTTTATTTCCCGAAAAACCTTAACAAAGTAGCTTTCATCGGTAAATCCGCAGGCATCTCCGATTTCACCGATGGACAGGTCCGTATTTTTCAATAACTCATACGCCTTTTGCACACGATAGTTCCTGATATATTTGCCTGGAGATATGCCCAGCATTTTTTTGAAACAGCGAAGGCATTCGCTTTCGCTTATAGATGCAGAAGCAGCAACTTCTGATATTTTAATCGCCTCACTGTAATGTTTCTGAATGAAATTCAAAAGAACTTTTATTCGGGCACTGTCTCTTAGCTCCTGTTCAGAAACAATGGATTTCCTCTGAGGCATGGCTGAATACAGCTGATACAGAATGTCGGATAAGATATTTCGTACTTTAAACTCAAAACCATCCATTTCTTCCCTGCATACCTGCCATACAGTAAATATAAGATTTGCCAGTTCAGCATTTTCTTCCGTTTCCAAAAAACAGCCTTTATATACTTTATTATCTACGAGCACTTTGATGTATTTACTCCAGAATATGCTGTCCAGACTTCCTGCCACAAGATATGGATGAAAAACCAGTGAGCAGATTATGCAGTGTTTTGTATTCGTACACCATGCTCCATGCAGGGAACCTGAATTGGCAAAAAAGCCATCACCAGCAGTCAGAATTCTTTTTTCACCACCAAAGGAAAATATTCCTTCTCCTTCCAATACATACGCCAATTCAAATTCATCATGCCAATGCCAGCCAACATCACATAGTTCAAATACATCCTGATAAATAGCGATGGGAAATTCCGGTGTACCATGGGTAATCAGTTCTTTTCCATTGGCATCTGTTTCTATCCCACAGTTTTCTGTTATCATGGCAATTCCTTTCTGTATATCTTCCTGAAATAATCGTTTTAAAATGACGGAATAATTATATAAATATGCTTGAAATCTTATATTAACAGCAAAATAATTACGATATAATTATATAAAAACGCAAGGAGGAATGCAACATGAGTTCGTTGCTTTTATTGATTATCTATCTCGTTTTCATCAGTCTAGGTCTACCGGATGCAATGCTGGGTTCCGCATGGCCGACCATGTACCGGCAGTTTCAGGTTCCTGTCTCTTATGCAGGTGCCATTTCCATGATTATAGCCTTCGGAACTATCATATCAAGCCTTCAGAGTGATAGACTAACTAAAAAACTGGGCACAGGTAAAGTTACTGCAATCAGTGTTTGCATAACAGCAATCGCATTATTTGGATTTTCCACCTGTTCAGAGTATTGGATGTTATGTCTTTGGGCGATACCGTATGGACTTGGGGCCGGAAGTGTGGATGCGTCTATCAATAATTATGTTGCAATTCATTATGCAAGCCGCCATATGAGCTGGCTTCATTGTATGTGGGGTGTTGGCGCCACAATTGGTCCTGCCATCATGGGATATGTACTGACCGGCGGAAAGAGCTGGAGCAGCGGTTACAGAGCAGTGGGCATTTTGCAGGTTATTCTGACAGCTATAATTATCGCAAGTCTGCCTTTATGGAAAAAGACATCCTGTGAAGATGATAAGATTGAAGCCGGCAACAGACCTCTTACGATCAAGGAAACACTGGCAATT
This sequence comes from Lachnospiraceae bacterium, assembly GCA_034086685.1. Taxonomy (GTDB): domain Bacteria; phylum Bacillota; class Clostridia; order Lachnospirales; family Lachnospiraceae; genus TWA4. The sequence goes on along the minus strand of JAXDZY010000005.1, from coordinate 30,959 downwards.
CCAGGTGCGAAGTCCGTTCTGATTATGTTTTTCTGTTATTGCGCACTGGAGCAGACAGCTATGTTATGGGGCAGCAGCTTTCTGACATTAGCCAGGGGAGTCCCTGCAGAACAGGCCGCGAAATTCGCGAGTATGTTTTGCATCGGAATCACAATTGGTCGTGGTGTTTGCGGTTTTATTGCAATCAGGCTGGATGATGACAGAATGATCCGCTTGGGACAGGTGATCATTCTCTGTGCTGTAATTTTCCTGATGATTCCAGCAGAAAATACCTTTTTGTCCCTGATTGGCCTGATTATGGTTGGTGCTGGTTGCGCGCCGATTTATCCATGTATTATTCATTCCACACCTGCCCGTTTTGGAGCAGATAAATCTCAGGCAATTATAGGAATGCAGATGGCTTTTGCATATGTAGGTACGTGCCTGATGCCGCCATTGTTTGGCTTGATTGCAAATCACATAAGCGCTGCTTTATTTCCATTTTATTTATTGATCTTTCTTGTACTAATGACTGTTCTGCATGAAATACAGTTATTAAAAGCGTAAACCCGAAAATGATTAGGAGTGTCCGATGTCATCTGAAAATGTAGTGAAAAAAGCAGGAAATATCCTATGCACACGAATGAAAATATTGTCGTGGGATTATTTAAAGAGCAGATGATAAAACTTATCCTTGAAAAAGATGATGCCAAAAGAATCTTTCAGCTCGCTGATCGTGATTTCCCCGGAAAATGCTGTTCCATGCTTTTCCTTCCAGTTCCATCTGCCATTTTGAAAGGACTTCCCTGTTCATTTTTTTCAAAAACTCATGAACCCGGGGCCATCGCAACAATAAGGCCCCGGATTTCCGTACAGACCATTTTCCACCTGGTCGTCGGGAAATTGCACCCATGCTTTGGAATCATCAGAAATATCGTACCTGCGGTCACACCCGGCATCCCCCTGTAATTCTGTCATTCAGTCAATTTTTCATTTTAAACTGTCATGATTATTTATTTCTCCACCGCTTCATACACCCGCAGTATTTCCCCGACACTCCAGGCCTGAGCGAAACAGCCTCTGGATGAAGAAGGATTTTTCCCGTCATATATTTCGGGGAGTTGTCCGATACATCCTTCCCGTAAAGCACTTACCATTACCTCAAGCTGTTCTTTCACCACTTTCTTTGCCGTTTCGCTGTAATGGTGAATCTTTAAATAAGCCAGGTAGTAACCGCCCAAAGGGAAAGTCCAGATTGTTCCCTGATGATATGCCATGTCCCGTTCAAATACTTTTCCTCCATAATATGGATGAAAATGAGGATCATCCATATCCAGCGTTCTCAATCCATAGGGAGTATACAGCTTTTCATACACGATATTTACAATGTTTTCTTCTTTTTCACGATCCAGCATGGTAAAAGGCATGGATACTGCCCATATCTGGTTGCATCGAATCTGTTCATCTGCATCTGTTCCTGAGATCACATCTTTCAGATACCCTCTCTCTTCCATCCAGAATTTTTCCGCAAAAGAAGCTCTTACTTTTTCTGCAAGCCGCCTGTAGCCAATATTATTTTTATTTGACACAGGAGCAAGTATTTCCATAATACGAAGGGCATTATACCAATAAGCATTAATTTCCACAGGTTTTCCGTGGCGCGGAGTTGGAAGAACATCACCCACCCGAACATCCATCCAGGTTACCTGCGCAAGCCCTTTCCCTGCATGGATAAGGCCATCCGAATCCATCCGAATATCAAAATCAGTTCCACGTCTGTAATTCTCTATGATGCTTTCCATCACCGGAAACATCTCTCTGACAAACTCTTTGTCTTTTGTTGCAACATAATACAGATAAATACAATTAATAAACAACAATGCCGCATCCACAGTGTTATACATAGGCTCATTACCACCCTCCGGGAACAGATTTGGCATAAGCCCCTTTCTCTCATTAACGGCAAATGTACGAAGTATTTTTTTTGCACTTTCATGATTTCCAGTAGAAATACACAATCCCGGAAGTGCAATCATAGTATCTCTTCCCCAATCCTCAAAAAATGGAAAACCTGCCAGAATCGTATCCCCTCCTGTAGATTCTCTTTTTGCAATAAACTGATTTGCACTTTTGGAAAGCATCCTTGCAATATCTGACCTGAATCCGGCTTTTTCTGCCAGTGCTGTCCGGTATTTTTTCATGTTGCTAATAATTTCCTCTGCTGAATCCTGCGATTCTTCCATTTCATAAACAATTTCCAATTCACAGTAATCAGAAGGACCAATGCTGACAGAAATTTCATGATTTGCCACCGCATGTCCCTCTTCTCTCCGACCATCGCGGACATCATAACTGTAAAAATAATTTTCCTTTTCTCTCTGTATCTCCGTCACTTTCCCATTTGTCCGGAAATACAGTTTCAACCCATTGGAACTAATCTGACCTTTATAAATTATCTGTTTATTGACAGCAGCTTTTCTCCATTTTCCAACAAATACCTGATTTTCATCCGGTTCCATACCTTTGGGAGAAAACTGAAAAAATGGAGTCAGCACCAGCCTGCACTTTGTCTTTCCTCTGTTGCAGATTTCATACCGTATGCCGATGGAATTGGCTCCCTGCTTCATTGCCATTTCTTTACGGATCTCAACTCCCCCCACCTGAAATTTCCAGACAGGTGTATCTTCATAGGTGAAACAATCAAGAAAACGGTATCCTTCCTCCCTGTGTCCGTCAGCAAATTTCTGGCTGGATATGCGGTATTTTCTGGCTCCGATCTCCACTTGTTCCCCAAGCCGATGCAATATATTATACCGATGATTCGGAGCCTGAGTACATGCCATCAGAAGTGCATGATCATTTCGTGCAGCAGATCCGATCATGGTCAGTGATGAAAAACCGCCCAGGCCGTTTGTCATCAGAAAGCAATTTTCCTCCCCCCGCTCCATTGTTTTCCAGTCCTGTTTACCGTATATCATTTTCATGCCTTCTGCTTTTCTCCTTCTCTCCCCCTGTTTTTTTGCCAAGTATAAGAACTTCTAACGGTCTCAACATCGCCTCACCCGAAATTTCCGCAGGTTCTTTCCATCTGAAGCTGCTTTCTTTATCTACCAGTATCTGCCAAATACCTTCAGGCAAACTGACTTTCAGACTTTCCTGCCTTGCATTATATATGATATATAGTTCATTCCATGTTGTATGTGTATTTTCGTTGGTATTGTCGACAAAAAAACCTGCAGCCAGCGGTTCAGACCACATATCTCTGATCCGTTTCCATGCCTGCGTAGATTTATCACATAATCCCGGCAGCTGCTTTCTCAGGGCAATCAGTCCCCTGTAATAGTTCACCAGTTCTTCATATTCCCACGCCCGTTCCCAGTCCAGGCAGTTCAGCTCCACAGATTCATTGTAAGTGTTGTCAAGACCGTTTTTTGTGCGGGCAAATTCCTCGCCTGAAAGCAGGAACAGATTTCCCTGACAGGTCATATAAACGGCTGCTGCCATCTTATTGATTTCCAGCCATCTATCCTGATCCGGAACCGTATCCACGATCTTGTCCCACAGCGTCTGATTATCATGAGCAGAGACATAGGTGATGATCTGAGCCGGAGTACGTACATTCAGTTCTTCCGTCTTCTGCCATGCCCTCACACTTTTCAGAATGTTTTTTTCCTTTCCATGGGCTCCGTTGACAAAACCGGTTTTATCAACATCGAAAACAGATCCTTTCACCGCATTTCTGGTATTGTCACAGAAAATACCGATTCCGGAATCCAGAAACTGCAGATTTTCTTTCAATGCGCCTTTTGCGTCTCCCTCCATGGCCGTCTGCGCTGCCGCCCAGGGTTCTCCATAGAGTATCTTTTCCCCTTTTCCGTATCGTTTATCCAGTTCCAGTCGTATCCGGTTCATCAGCTCCACATCCAGCAGTCCCATCAGATCAAACCGGAAACCATCAATATGGTATTCCTCTGCCCAGTAAAGTACTGAATCCAGAATATAATTCCCGCACATGGGACGTTCATTGGCCGTATCATTGCCGCATGCAGAACCATCGGAAACAGAACCGTCTTCATTCACACGGTAATAATACCATGGCACCGTTTTCTGAAACCAGGAATCCAGTGAATAGCTGTGATTGTAAACCACATCCATGACAACCCGAAAACCCTGCCTGTGGAGAGACTGAATCATCTCTTTCATCTCCCGGATCCGTACCTCTCCGCGACGGGCATCCGTGGCATAGGAGCCCTCCGGCACATTGTAATTCACCGGATCATATCCCCAGTTAAATTCCGCTTCCTCTCCTGCTTCATCCACAGAACCGTAATCATAGCAGGGCATCAGCTGTATATGTGTCACACCAAGCTCTTTCAGATAAGCGCATCCCGTTTTATGAATTGCATCACCGTACAGAGTCGTATCTTCACACAAAAACGCCTTGTATTTTCCCCTGTATGCTTCCGGAAAACCACCGCTTTTATCCCATGAAAATTCTTTCACATGAAGCTCATAGATAATATTTTCCGCAGGCCGTTCCGGCGCTCTGTCACTGTCCCATCCTTCCGGATCTGTTTTTGCCAGATTCACCGCCATGCTTCGTCTTCCGTTAATTCCGCAGGCTTTTGCCCAGGGATCCGCAGTTTCACGGATTTCACCGTCAATCATCACTTCATAATCGTAATAAACGCCATGAAGTTCTTTTACCGTGTGGTATACCCAGACACCCTTTTCTTCCTTTTCCATCCTGATTTCTTCATGTGGATAACCACCGCTGCCCTCTTCATAAAAGCGAAGCGTCACCGATTCGGCGCAGGGACTCCAGAGACGGAAAACCGTCCCGTCATCACTGCACTGCACACCCAGATCATGCCCTTCATATGTATATTTTTCACGAAACTCAGGATCTGCATAATATTGTTTCCACTCTTCGGCTGATTTCGTCATCTCTTTTCTCCTGTTATTACAATATTTCAAGCATCCGGCATAACCGGTCAATATTCATTTCATCCAGTACATAAGTCGCTTTCACAGGAAGGTCATGCTCCGGTGAAAGATTGGAATGAATATAGCAGGTATCCATTCCGACACCGGCAGCTCCTGCAATATCGGTTTTGGCATCATTTCCGATCATAATGCTGTCCTCCGGCGCCAGATGATATTTTTCCAGTAAAAGCTCATAAAAAATCCTGTCCGGCTTCTTTACACCATAATCCGAGGAAATCATAATTCCGTCAAAATACCGGGCAACATCCAGCATCCGCATCTCATATTCCGTAAAAATCCGCTGCGCATTGGACAACAGGTATATTTTTTTTCCCTGCATCCAAAGCCTCCCCAGCATGAGGATCACTCCCTTATAAAGCCGGATATATTCTGTGGCAAGCACCCGGAAAAACTGCCCTGCATGAAGCACCAGCGCTTCATCTGCCGAAACTCCCTTTTCAGCAAACAGTTTCTGAAACACCTCTTCGATTCGGATTTCAGGGTATGTTTCATAGCCGTATGTCAAAGCCCACGGACCGATAAACGAAGTTAAAACCGTATAAACGATGACCGGCTTGCTGAGAGGCAGTGTCATTTTTGTAAAAATCTGCCACCGGGTACATCCGTCGATCAGAGCCGCTTCGTCAATCGCAAGAGGAATCGTGTCAAAAAATCCTTTGGCAATCTGGAAACCGAGTCCCGCTCCCCCTGAATAACAGAGAATCAGCGCCAGACGGATAAGGCCGCCTTCCGAAAGTCCCAGTGCCTTTAAGATGAAGTATACCGCAACCATGGACATAAAGCCCGGGAAGAGCCCCAGAATCATGGCCATATTCATATAGGGCTTGCGCATCTTAAAACGGAGTCTGGACAGGCAGTAGGATACAGCCAGTACATAAAACGTAGATAAAATACAGGAGCAGATGGCAATAAACAGGGTATTGCCGAACATTTTCGGGAAATTCAGTATCGTAGTGTCCGTAAACAGTCTGGCATAGTTGTCAAACGTATATCCCTGAGGAAGAAACGTGGATACATATGACCCTTTTTCTGCACGGAAGCTGGTCAGAACCACCCATGCAATGGGAAATACCCAGACAAACGCCAGAACTGCCAGTACCTCATGCACAATTACATTATTGATAAGCCGCGTTTTCTTTGCGGATCTCTGTGTGTTTGCTGCCATTTTAGAATCCCCCCTCTTCCTTATAGGATTTACTGTTGCGATAGGTAAGCAGAGCACCCACCGCCAGAATAATGAATGTGAGAATACCAATGACCGCACCGATATTATAGTATTGCTTATCAATGGTCAGCTTGTACAACCATGTTACCAGCAGGTCGGTGCTGCCGGCAGTGGAAGCCAGATTGGTCACCGGATCACCGCCTGACAGCAGATAAATAATATTGAAGTTGTTTACATTGCCTGTAAACGTTGCAATCAGATAGGGAGTCGTAATATACAGCATATACGGCAGAGTGATCTTAGTGAAAATCTGCAGAACATTGGCTCCGTCCACCCTGGCCGCTTCATACAGTTCTTCCGGAATATTCTGAAGCACACCGGTCAGCTGAAGCAGGGTATAGGGAACACCGACCCAGATATTGATCACAATAACCGTCACCCTTGCCCACAGAGGATCCGTGAAAAAGGGAAGAGAGCTGTCCACACCGATCAGTTCCAGATTCCGGAGCCGAACATTCACCGCACCGTTGGGCTGGAGCATGGTTCTCATGATCAGCAGCGATACAAAGGAGGGAACCGCACATGACAGTACAAAACAGAAACGCCAGAAACCTTTTGCTTTTGTATCCTTTCTGTTGATCACCAGTGCCAGGATCATACCGAAAATGTAGTTTGTAAATGTGGCAAAGAATGCCCACACCAGCGTCCAGATCAGAACAGACCAGAAGGTACTTCCCAGGATACTGCTGGAGTCAAAAAGTGCCTTGAAATTATCCAGTCCAACCCAGTCAAAAAGCACCAGATGATTACCGATTTTACTGTAATTGGTAAATGCCATGCAGATCATGAAGATCAGCGGCAGCACCGTAAGCCCGAAAATAAATGTTAGAGACGGCGTCATCAGAAGTTTATGTATATTGTCATGGAGAAGTGTTTTCAGATCTTCTTTAAATATTTACATGTTTTCCGGCTTTATCCATACATTCCACGTAATAGGCACTCTTTACACCTCCCCGCCCCTGACTACTATCCGTCAGGACAGACTGCAGCTTGGAAAAAGTGCCTATTATGCACTGGAAAGCCTTCTGAATCAGATTCCCATAGGAACTCTGCTGCTGCATGCACAGCTGATTGTCAGGAATTCCACCGGTAAAGCAAAAGTGAAATAAACAGAATAGACATACAAAAAAGAAGATGCTGCCCGTCAGAGTAAACATCTTCTTTTTTTCAGACAAAACCAGAACACACCTACAGCACCAGTTTTGCAGCTCCGTACATTCCTGCATCATTATGCAAGCCTGCAATAAAAATCTCCGCTTTTTTATTACTCAAAGGAGTCAGATCACCGTAACGTTTTTTTATCATATGAACCAGATAATCACCGGCTTTTGATACACCACCTCCTATGACAAATACTTCCGGATCCGCAATATAGCTTACATAAGACATGGACAATGCCAGATAATCCATACATCTCTGCAGCGTTTTTTCTGCCAGTATATCACCTGATTTTGCAGCATCCACCACATCTTTACATGAAAATTTTCTGCCTCGCAATACACATCTGCCTTCTTCCGATTCCAGAGTCCGCTTCATCTCTTTCACAATACCGGTTGCTGACGCATACTGTTCCAGGCACCCCTTATTCCCGCAGTTGCAGGAATCTGTTTCCTGCGGATTGACTGTTACATGACCAATTTCCGCACCCATGCCTTTACTTCCTGCCACTATTTTTCCGTCAATGATCAGGCCGCCGCCAACACCGGTGCCAAGCGTATAGAACATAAGCGTATCATGACCTTTGGCTGAGCCCATCCACTGTTCTCCAAGTGCTGCCACATTTGCATCATTGCCGGCTTTAACAGGAACGCCGCCCATGAGAACGCCAAGTTCTTTTGCTGGATTTATGTTTTTCCAGCCCAGATTTACACAAACTTCGACATATCCATCTCTGCGAACCGGACCGGGTACACCCATACCGATACCTGCAAACTCTTCTCCTCCGATTCTATTTGCTGCCAGATGTTCTTTTACAGATAATGCAATATCACTCAGAATATATTTACCATTTTCTTTTTTACGGGTAGGAATCTCCCATTTATCGAAAACTGTACCATCTTCTCCAAGTATCCCCATTTTTACTGTTGTCCCGCCAAGGTCAACACCAACACATTTTTTCATAATCTCTTCTCCAATCTTACAGTTTCCAGATATCCCTGTTATATTCTTCAATGGTACGATCCGATGAAAAATAACCGGCCCTGCTGATATTTACAAGCATTTTTTTCGCCCATGTTATTCTGTCTGTATAATCTTCAAATGCCTGCTCCTTTTTCTTTCTGTAATCATTAAAATCCAGAAGCGTCATAAACCAGTCCTTTCCCGCCAGTTCCCGTTTTAATCGGTTAAGATTATCTGCACATCCGACTGCCAGCATCTCCGGTCCGGTGATAAAATCCACCGCTTCACGGATAACCGGATCCTTTTCATAATAATCCTTCGCTGAATAATCACCTTCTTTATAGTGTGCGATTACTTCATCACTGGTTGCCCCGAATATATAGATATTATCATCACCCACCAGTTCATGGATTTCCACATTTGCACCATCTTCTGTTCCCAGAGTTACGGCTCCGTTCAGCATGAATTTCATGTTACCCGTTCCGCTGGCTTCCTTGGAGGCCAGTGAAATCTGCTCGGAAATATCGCAGGCAGGGATCAGTTTCTCCGCGAGCGTAACATTATAATTTTCCACCATGACCACATTCAGATAAGGTTTTACATCCGGATCTGCTGAGATAATTTCCTGCAGACAGAGAATGGCATGAATAATATCCTTTGCAATAGTATAGGCGGGTGCTGCCTTGGCACCGAAAATAACAGTAACCGGTGTTTTGGGGATTTTCCCTTTTTTGATCTCCAGATATTTATAAATCACATAGAGCACATTCATCTGCTGACGTTTGTATTCATGAAGACGTTTCACCTGAATATCGAAAATAGAATTCTCATCAATATGCAGTCCCTGGGTCTGCTCCAGATATTTTTTCAGCGCTGTTTTATTTTTCTGCTTGATTGCCAGCAGATTGGAAAGAACCTGTTCATCTGTCAGAAAGTCCCCCAGCTTTTCCAGTTCCATGGCATCTTTCTTATATCCGTCCCCGATCAGGCCGCTGATAGCATCCGCCAGAAGAGGATTGCAGTGAAGCAGCCATCTGCGGAAGGTAATTCCATTGGTCTTATTGTTAAATTTTTCCGGATACAAGCGGTAAAAATGATTCAGCTCCGTATTTTTCAAAATCTCCGTGTGAAGCGCAGCCACACCGTTCACACTGAATCCATAATGAATATCAATATGTGCCATATGTACTACATCATTGCGGTCAATAATTGCAACACTTTCATCGCTGAATTTTCTTCTGATCCTGTCATCCAGCACTTCAATGATGGGAACCAGCTGCGGCACAACTTCCTTCAGATAATGAATGGGCCATTTTTCCAGTGCCTCTGCAAGAATGGTATGGTTTGTATAAGCGCAGGTTTTCTCCACCACTTCAATAGCATCATCCATGTTCATTCCTTTCTCCATAAGAAGACGAATCAACTCGGGAATCACCATTGTAGGATGAGTATCATTAATCTGGATCACCGCATAATCCGGCAGATCATACAGATTGCTGCCCTTTGCCGTACACTCATCAAGAATCATCTGCGCACCGCTGCTTACCATAAAATACTGCTGATAGATTCTCAGCTTTTTTCCTTCCTCATCGCTGTCATCGGGATAAAGAAACAGGGTAAGATTTCTCACAATATCCTTCTTGTCAAAGCTGATTCCCTCTTCCACCATACTTTCATCCACAGAATCGATATCAAACAGATTCAGTTTGTTCGTTCTGTCGCCGTACCCTGTTACAGCAATTTCATATTTTCTTGCCTGAACAGTAAAATCTTTAAACGCTACCGGATAACACACCTCTGTCTTCGCAAGCCAGCTTTTTTCTGTAATCCACGGATTCTTTACTTCTTTCTGAAGTTTATTCTCAAATTCCTGTTTGAACAGACCCAGATGGTAATTTATACCAATCCCCGCACCTGTATACCCCAATGTAGCGATTGAATCCAGAAAACATGCCGCCAGCCTTCCCAGACCGCCGTTTCCGAGAGAAGGCTCCTGCTCCAGTTCCTCAATTGTACAGATATCTTTCCCGGCATTTGTCAGAATTGTCTTCACTTCATCATAAATGCCCAGATTAATCAGGTTGTTGGAAAGCAGTTTGCCGATAAGAAATTCCGCTGAAATATAATAGATTTTCTTTTTTCCTTCCTCGAATTCCCTTTCTTTCGCCATATCCTGTACGATTTCCAGAAGTGCATCATAAATTTCATGATCGGAACAATCCTTTACCGGTCTATTCAACTGATTTAAAAGTCGTTCTTCCGTATTCATAACAGTCTCCTTCCTGTAAATCAGACCCTTTCAAATCTGTATCAGACTTTATACCTGCTGCAATATTGCTCTCATATGATCATATGATTGAATTATACAATCAATCTCATGATTCTTCTTGCATAATACCGTCAAATTATAGTACAATACTATCATCTTTTGGACAAAATCCAGAATTTGGAGGTCATATGAATCTTTCGGAATTTCAAAAATATAAGGAAAACAAAATCCATACCGACAGCGCATTCCCCTATAATACCTATCTGTGCAGTATTCCTCTTGACTTCCCCTGCGTCCCCCTGCACTGGCATGACGAAGTCGAACTGATTGTCATACAAAAGGGAAGCGGCATAGTGAAAGTCAACTTTAATCTGTATCATGTTTCAGCCGGAAGTATCATTATCGTTCTTCCCGGACATATCCATTCTATTTCAGAAATTCCCGGCATGAAAATGGAATATGAGAATATCCTCTTTCGCTGCGAAATGCTGCGTTCCATGGCAAATGATCTCTGCTATGATACATTCCTCGAGCCTCTGTTTACCGGCGGAATCCCCATTGACAGCCACATTCATTCGGGAACCGGCTTTTATGATGAAATTTCTTCTGCCATCAGACAGATGGACCGCCTGTGTGAAACCCGCCCTCATGGCTATCAGCTGGCCTTGAAAGGTTATCTGTTCCAGCTTCTGTTTATTCTTATATCAAACCGGCGGGGGCAGAGTCTGTCCTCCTCCGAAGAAAAATCCCTGCAAAAAATCAAATTTATCATCCGGTATGTGCAGGAGCATTACAGTGAACCCATCAGCATCACCCAGATGGCTCAACTGTGTCATTACAGTGATTCTCACTTTATGAAATTTTTCAGAGAACACATGGAGACAAGCTTTATCCGCTATCTGAATGACTACCGTCTGACCATGGCATACAGAATGCTGGGGTCTTCCCGGGATACTATCCTGGAAATCGCCCAGCGATGCGGTTTTGAAAATCTATCCTATTTTAACCGGCTGTTCAAACAGAAATACGGCGTGACACCGAAAGAGGTGAGGTGATCATTCCCCGTATTTTCCTTTTCAGGCATATGTAAAAGCGGCGTCCTACCCCAATCATGGGCTGATCTGTGAGCAGAATGTGGACGAAATGAAGCGAAATTCAACAGGAAATTTCCAAACCGGCTTGTGTCATTGGATAAATTTCTTTCCGTCGCGCTTCTGACTTTAGAGCTGGTTCCAACAGAGGAAAATATTTCAGAGACCCAAATTCGTGATGTGAATGACCGCCCGATTCTGCGGGCAGCCATAGAAGCAAAGGCCGATGTTTTGCTTACCGGCGATAAAGATTTTTTAGAATCCGGCGTGAAGAATCCCATGATTATGACACCGGCTGAATTTCTGCAATACTGAAACAGCGCGGAGCCGGGACCTGTATCACTGATTCCCGACTCCCCATTTTTACATCTGCTCAACCTTGTTTTTTAACTTTGTAGCGTTACTGTTACATGCTGCAATTCTGACCTTAAATTCAAATGCATTAAACTTTATTTACATTATTTCTCCCTGTAAAACCACCATTCTACAAAAGAATCAACATATTCATATCTTTCTGCTGCTGCCCATTCCGGCAGCTTCATATGTCTTTTTTTCTCCTGAGCGCTTAACTCCCAATTCATATATTCATTTCTTCCATCCCAGTCCATTTCAAATTCCTGCCTTTCATCTTTTTTGTATTTCTCCGGCTCTGCCTACCGTACACCCTTCGTCAGTGCGTTTCTTACAGCTGCTCTAATGGTTTTTCCTGACATCGTAGCTCCACTTATTACATCTACTTCACTTGTATTCTGAAGCATCATATCAGGAATCATTGCCTCAGCCGGCGTTCCTTTCCCGTTTTCATGGCGGGTCAGCTGAATGTCTGTGAGCTGATGGTCTTTGACCGTCACAACAACTGTCACCTTAACCAGATCTGTTTCCTCAATTCCCTCGTAGGTACCATCTGCCACATCCTTCACATCCACCGCTGCCACCGCATCCAGTCTTTTATAAGTCTGATTGATCTCATGCTGCATGAACAAACCGATTCCGACAGCTGAAATTACAATTAAGAGTACAATACCGAGCAAAATTTTGCTGATTTTCTTCATCAATGCATCCTCCCTTCCTGATGATCATTCCCTGTATTTTCGTACGATTAACGCTGCATTATGTCCTCCGAATCCTAAAGAATTCGACATGCACACATTAACGGATAAAGATCATTATGATGGGTCGATGTTCCATGAGCGTTAATGTAATCTACTTCAGAAGGCTGAATCCCTGCATCTTTCATCGCAGATTCCATTGCCCTTGCAGCTCCCGTGCCATCCTCTGAGGGTGAGGTAATATGGTAAGCATCCGACGAAGCACCGTATCCGGCCACCTCTGCAAGAATCTCTGCCCCTCTTGCTTTTGCATGCTCCAGTTCCTCCAGCACCACAATACCGGCCCCCTCACCGAGTACAAATCCTGCCCGGTCCTTATCAAACGGTATCGATGCTCTTGTCACATCATCTGTGGTATTCAGCGTCTTAAGAGCAGCAAATCCTCCAATTCCAATAGGCGTCACACAGGCTTCGGTGCCTCCTGCAATCATGACATCCGCATCTCCATACTGAATCGTCCGATATGCTTCCCCTATATTGTGTGTTCCTGTTACACAGGCAGTCACAACATTGATGGACTTTCCTTTCAAGCCAAAATAGATGGAAATATTGCCACACGCCATGTTCGAAATCATCATGGGAACCATTAAGGGTTCCAGACGGCCCGATCCCTTTTGAGCCAGTCTCTTTTCATTTCTTTCGATGGTCTGTAAACTGCCCACACCGGATCCCACGGCCACACCAATCCGATACGGATCCTCTTTCTTCATATCCAGCCCTGACTGTTCGATTGCTTCCTTTGCCGCCACAACCGCATATTGAGAAAAAAGTTCCATCCGCCTTGCTGCTTTTTGAGCGATAAAATCTTTTGCTTCAAAACCTTTCACCTCTGCTGCAATTTTAACCTTAAATTCCGATGCATCAAACTTTGTGATCAGACCAATTCCTACCTGGCTGTTTCTTATTCCATTCCAGAACTCATCTACACTTAAACCGATTGGGGTAATCGCTCCCATACCTGTTACCACAACTCTTCTCAAACTTTTCTCCTCCCTGCCATACAAAAGGAATCCCGTAGAACGAGATACTCCGTTTATTTAAAAAACGCAGCACTGACCGGTCACCCGGTTCAGCGCTGCGTCTAATGCGTCTGGCTAATAAGTTTTACTTTATAATTTACTGCGCCGATCAACATCTCCCGTTTACACTTCGGGCAAAACAAAGGAAAATTCCTCAGTTCTGTTGTCTCCAGTAACTGCAAACGGGTTTTACCGCCGCAAATCGGGCAAAGTACCCATCTTTTCATATCATTCATCTTCAGCACCTCTTTCAAACAAATAATGCGAAAAACAGCTAACAATCATTAGCTGTATTATAAGCTAATATTTATTAGCTGTCAAGTCCATTATTCGTTTTCATAAATGATTCTGGTATCTGCTCATATCACAAAATCCCGGCACTGCTCTAATCCTGTTCCTGTAAATCAGAGCCAAGGTAACTCTCCACCTTATCCCGATTCTCAAACAGTACGCAGCCGCCGGCGTGATCCTCAGTCAATGTACCGCTGCCCTGTAATTTCGCAAACAGCCCGGAGTGAAGTGCCGCCTTTAATGACGTATCTTTCACATTCACATCCGAATAGGGTGAAAAGGGACAGGGTTCTGCTCCGCCATGAGAATTGATATGAAAGAAGCCTCTGCCTGCGGCAATACAGCCACCGGACGCTTTTTCATCTCCCGGAAAAGATAAAAAGATCATATCCGGATACTGCTTCCTGATTTCCGACAGCCGCTGTTCCAGATACACCCGTTCTTTATCCGTCGGTGCCAGGCTGTTTAATTCCGCTGTCATCGGCACAAATTCCACAAAGAACAGAGCCTTGCAGTCCCGTTCTTCCAGTTTTTTAATAAATGCATCGGATGTAACCTCCTCCAGATTTTCTTTTGTGACCGTTACAGAAGAACCAAACATCAGCTTTTCTTTCTGCATTTTATCCATGGCAGAAAGAACCTTCCCATATACACCCGCTCCCCGTCTGTTATCTGTCTGCATTTCCTTTCCTTCAATACTGAATATGGGAACCAGATTCCTGCATTTTTTCAGCATTCTGATATATGTATCATCCATAAGCGTTCCGTTTGTAAAAACAGGAAACAGGATGTTCTGTCTGCTTCCGGCCTTTTCCAGCACATCCCTGCGAATCATTGGTTCGCCGCCTGCCAGGAGAATAAAGCTGATTCCCATCTCCTCTGCCTGTTCAAAAACAGAATCCCATTCCTCTGCGGTAAGCTGCGCTGCCGGCTCCGTATCTGCACAGGAATGAACTGCCCGGGCGTAGCAGCCTGCACAGTGCAGATTGCAGCTGCTTGTAATACTGGCAATCAGAAAAGCCGGAACATGTTCTCCCGCCTTCTCAGATACTTTCCGTTTTCCGGATGCTGTTTTGGATGCCGCAGCAAATCTGGCCATAAAAATACTCTGTGCCGGATTGGTTAACGTGACTTTCACTGCATTTTTCACGATTTTTTCCACACCGCCCGTAATATATTCCTGTAAATCCATCTTTTCTTCCATTGATCCTTCCTCCAATTATTCATCTTTCTTCCGGTAAATCCTGAAAAATTCCTCAATCTGCCTGTCAAGTATTGCCAGTGCTTCCTCCATACGTTCCGGCTGATCACTGTACATGGACAAAAGCAGATAGATCGGCGAATAGAAGCTGATCGCCGCTGCTTTTGCATCCCCCTGATAAAAGACCCCTTTTTCCATCAGTTCACTGAAAAGCTGTTCCTGATAGGCAATCGCATCTTCCATAAATATTTTCCGGAACATGGTATAGATCTGTGGATTTGTATACTGCTCCATGTGGGCGATCCGCCAGAACTTTGAAATATAGGGATCAGTTAGATAAAACACAAATGATTTCCTCGAAAGATCTTTGATACCTTCCAGATCCAGCTTTTCATAAAATGCAGAAACCGGTTTATCCGGCTTGTCATACTGCGGCATTCCCAGAGTCTTTGAAAGACCGGAGATATGCTCCATGATCAGTTCCACTATGGAATCAAAAATCTCCTGTTTACTTCTGAAATGGTTGTATAAAGAAGCATCTTTAATTCCAACCGCATCGGCAATATTCTTTACGCTTGTTCCTTTATAACCTTTCCTTGCAAAAAGAGTTAATGCTTCTTCCGTTATCTTTTCCTTCGTCGTCATTTCACGCCTCCTGGCATATGTCTTAAAATCGGTAAACTAGTAACCACTAGTATTTCTGTTTATATTATATGCTAGTGACTGCTAGTTGTCAAGTATTTCATTGTTTCCGAAAATATTCGTCAGGATTCAGCATCTTCTGAAGCCTGGTCACGGCATCCCGGACGGTCTTCTCAGCGATTCTCGCTTTCGTGGCATTGTCCATTTTTGCATCGGCCATAACCCGATTCCATAAATGCTTCAGTCTGCTTTTATGATTGTTTTTCATACCAGTAATTCCTCCAGCTTTTGAAATCCCTTTTTCAAAGACAACGCCACCATCACCGTCAGCAATGCCGCCGCAAAGAATACGGCAAATATGCCCTCCCTGAACCTCTCGAACAGGCCGCCGTAGATTGCCTGGCCAATCGGTGATGCACACATTCCTATACATATAACACAGGATACTACTTTACCCATTAATTCTGCAGGTACAATAATCTGCAGGTAAGACATAATCTGAATGGAAAATAAAGTGGAAAGGAATGCCATACAGAAACAACTGACCAGGATAATGGAATAAGAGAACATTGCCGACACAGGAATCATAATCGAAATTCCCATAGGAATGAGCGTCAATGCATCATACAACAGTAAAAGCCAGCCATTTTTCACCTTAATCTTCTTGGCAGATAAACCTGCCCCCATTCCTCCGCATAAAGAACCCATTGCAAAGACACTCTCAGCGTATCCGTACAAACGATTTGCCGTCTCACTGTCAAACTCCAGCATCTGTGTGATAATGACCGGCAGTCCGATGATGACAAGCGAACTTAATACCATATTAATTGCAGCAACTGCAAGCGAAAACTTCATAATAAGCGGCTGTTCCCGATATATATAGTGAAAGCTTTCCCTCAAATCGCCAAAGCCGATCGCAAAAATGTTGCCCTCAGCAGGCTTTTTCTCAAAGGGAATCTGAATAAATATCTCCATGATCGCTGAGATGAAAAAACAAAACATACCGGAATATAAAACAGGCATAATTCCATAGAAGCCAAATAATACACCTCCAATCACAGGTCCGATCAGGCCTGCCAATGAACTGACCAGATTAATAGCCGCATTTCCCTGCATAATATGTTCACCGGAAAGCAGCGCCGGAATACTTGCCTGTACCGCAGGCTGGTATGCTCCATTAATGCCGTAAAGTATAAATAACGCGCAGAGCAAAAGCATAACAAGATTTATTTTTCCCAATAGTAAAATGACTCCCAGCACCAGAAGTGCTGTGGAAAAGTCAAGAATAACCATGATATTACGCTTATTCACACGATCTGCAAGAATCCCACCTACAGGCCCCAGTACAATCATGGGAATAAATGCACACGCAGTCACAACGCCAAACAATGCTGCCGATCCCGTCTCGTTCAGTAAATACAGAGGTAAAGCAAATCTCAGAACTGCATTGCCAAACAGTGAAATAATCTGACCCGCTATTACCATAATAAAATTTCTGTTCCACATGGTTTCTATCTCCTTTTTCTCCGATATCTGTCCTGTTCATTACAGCAGGATTTTTATCATGCTGCAATCTTACCAGTTTGAGATAATAAGGTAAAAATACATCAGGGGAACTGCAGTGACAACAACACCACCACCCAAAAGTATCCATAGAAGTATTTTAAATATGAATATCAATCTGCTTTTCTTTCCATTCCTTCCATCAGTTTTTTTACAGGCAATCAATCCGACAGATGCCGAAATAACAAGTCCTGATCCGATTACCAGAAGGAATATGAGAAATCCTACGCCTGCTAACGCAATCATATTAAATCTCTCACCTGTTCATACCACTGTATCGGCTCGAAAAGATTTTCCATGCTTACCCGGCTGCCTCCATTCATCATCAGATCCAGCATGTCATCTTCATCCGAAGTTCTCTCTTTCTTTTCCGCCAGAGCTTTTCCTGCTGTTTTCATCATTATATTCATCATCATCCGGTTAACGCCCCGAAGCTTCTGCATATCAAAGCCTCCCTGAAGGGTAAACACTGCTATTGAGGCAGGAATCTGATTATTGTCCTTTATTTCCTGAAGCTGTGTCCCGGTTGCTCCCATGCCGACAGCACAGACCATGCGGACACAAAAATACTTTTTCGCGTTTTTATACCCCTTAATTCCGCCTGCCATAATCCATCCCATATATATAACAGCAGTATTTCTTTCCAGAGTTTTTTTTGCGTCATTTAATGTATAAACCGGCAGATCAAGCTGATGCCCGAGCAGCTTTGCATATCTCTCCGTATTTCCTGTGTTGCTTGTGTAAACAATTGCTTTAATCATTTTTCATCCTTTCTGAACACATAAAATGACGCAGTAACTGAATGGTTTCTTCATTCAGCACTGCGTCTTTTGCGTCCGGCTTTTTATTGTATTTTACTTGCGACTAAATGTTTTATAAAACAATCTGACATGTGCTTCCAGTGTCTTCATGTGTTCTTCCTCTTTTTCCGGATGTCTGTCACATTCTCCCAGCAGGACAAGAATCGGTGCATCATACATCATTGCAAGAATGCCCGGATCTTCATCTGCCAGAACACCGGCTGCAATCATCCTGGTAAACAGCCCTCTGTGATACTCATGAATCTGGTTGACATATCTCTGCGAATAAAGCTCTGACAGTTCCTTGGAGCGAAACTGTTCAATCGTCATCATCCTTCTGAACATGCTGATGTACTCGTCATGCAGAGAATAGTCAATCAGGGATCTTACCTTTTCAACCAGATCATCTGCAGTAATTTTTTCAAATACTGCTATGTCCTGTTCCGAATTATGAACGTGGACAGAAATGGTATCCGTAAAGGCTTCATATCTTCTTCCTGTCTCTTCAAATATTGCATCAAAAATATCCTGTTTGCTTTTATAATGCTTATACAGAGACGGCGCTTTGATTCCAACAGCAGAAGCAATCTGCTCAACACTGACTGCATCATATCCTCTCTGAGAAAACAATCTCAACGCTTCCAGAAGAATCCTGTGTTTTGTATCCATTGACAATCCTCGCACGGCTAATATTCATTAGCTATAATATAGTCCAACAAAAACAGGTTGTCAAGTAAAAAATATAAAATGATACAACTTCACAATTAATTCTGAACAGTCACACCGAACGCTTCTTTTATCGCCACTGCAATGGAAACTGCCGGATCCATCTGAGGAATCAGCATGGACTGCACCGCATGATACAGGTCCGATTTGCCGGGCCATACCGTGGCAAGGAGCTGGTTGTTTCGATCCAGCTGGTGATACCAGGAACCATTTTCATAATCCAGCACCTGTTCATCCAGATATTTCAGGAAATCAGTGTAATAATCGGCATAATTTTCTTTTCCGGTCACACGGTAAAGAACTGCGGAGGTGTTGATGGCTTCCGCCAGCGTCCAGTGCATCCGGTCATGTACCACAGGCACACCGTTCCAGTCGGTGGTATATACGATTCCCGGTGCGCCGTCTGCATTCCATCCGTCCTGCACCGCGCGAAGGAACAGATTTTCCGCTGCCTGTATGTACGGGGCAGTCTTTGTGTAATCGCAATGATATGTGGAAAGCGCCCACTGGGTGATCAGACGCGCCCACTCGATTCCATGTCCCGGTGTTGCTCCGTAGGGCTTGAACTGGTCATCAGGCCGGTCTTTGCTGCACTCCAGATCCGGGATCCAGTCCTTTGTAAAATGCTCCGGAATCCGCCAGCTGTTGTTTTCTGCCCATTCGATGACGTGTCCGATAATTCTACCGGCTCGTTCCCGGTATTTTTCATCTCCGGTCACATCGGCCACAGCAAGAAATGCTTCCACGGTATGCATATTGGCATTGATCCCCCGATAATCATCAAGAACCGAAAATTCCGTATTCCAGGTATCCACTGCCAGTCCCTGTTCCTCATCCCAGAAGCGGAGATCATAAACTTCCTTTGCTTCCTCCAGAAGTTCTTTCGCCCCGGGACGTCCTGCCAGCAGTGCACTGCAGGCCGCCAGTATCACAAATGCATGGGCATAACATTGTTTATCCGGTCTGGGAGCCCCTTCTGCAGAAAGCGCCGCATACCATCCGCCGTTTTCCCGGTCCCGGAGTTCTCCGTTCAGTCCCTTCAGCGCGGCATCTACCAGCTGTTCGCTGCCTTCAAATCCAAGAAATGTACCAATGCTGTATACATGACACATTCTCGAGGTAATCCATGTAGCTCTGTCCCGGTCTTTCCACGGAGTCCCGTCATCCCCCAGCCACCATGAACCGCCGCCCGGAGACGGGAATTGCTTACCGAATCTCAGCAGATCCATGCAGATTCCATTTAAAAATGCTTTGTTTTCCTTTGTCCCGATCTGATATTTTTTATCCGTCACTGTACTGCCCCTCCTGTATCTGATTCTTTTTTTCTATTCTAACATGATACAATCGTATTATCAAAACCTAAAATGAAATCAGATATTCTTTTTCAGGATGCGGTTCACGCTTTTCCTTCATCATAATCATCCAGAAAGCAGTATCTCATATCATCCTTATGGTATCCTATTACGGTCCGAAGATTGATGTTTTTTACACTGTTAAAAATATTCGTGTCAATTATATCGCTGGTTTTACGAAACTGTGCAATCAGTTCCTTCATTTCATCCCGTTTGGAGCCCCTGCCTCCTCCGCAGCTAACGCAGTTTTCCGTAAAACGGCAGGCACATTGTATAAAATGCAGGCCATTATAGTCCCGCCAGGATTTTATGGCATCCTCTTTCACCAGATACAGCGGGCGGATCAGCTCCATTCCTTCAAAGTTCTGGCTGTGCAGCTTGGGCATCATGGTTTCCACTTTTCCGCTGTACAGCATACCCATCAGAATTGTTTCGATTACATCATCAAAGTGATGGCCCAGCGCAATTTTATTGCATCCCAGTTCTTTGGCTCTGGAATACAGATAGCCTCTGCGCATGCGGGCGCACAGGTAGCAGGGATTTCGTTCGATTCCGGCCACCGTATCGAATATATCGCTTTCAAATACTGTAAGTGGAATTCCCAGGAGCTTTGCGTTATCCTGTATAATTTTCCAGTTATCCGCATTATACCCGGGATTCATCACCAGAAAAACGGCTTCAAACGGTATTTTCCCGTGCTTGTGCAGCTCCTGAATCAGTTTTGCCAGCAGCATGGAATCCTTTCCGCCGGAGATACAGACCGCAATTTTATCCCCTTCCTGAATCAGCTGATATTCATGAAGTGCTTTTGTAAACGGTCTCCAGATGGTTTTCCGGAATTTTTTGATGATGCTTCTTTCGATTTCCCCCTGCTTTTCCTGACGCTTTTCCTCCGATTCCTGCTCCATATAACGGGAAAGTGACAGCTTCAGATAAGCCCGGTAGCCACCCTCTATATTGACCCCATCATAACCGGCCTCCTCCAGAAGCTCCACACAGCTGCGGCTGCGCTCACCGGTATGACACAGCACATAGATTGTCATGTTTTTTAAAACCCTCGTTTTTCCCGCTTCTGTCACATTTTCAGTCAGCTCCACAAGCTGACCGCCGGGTTCTTTCTCAAGCAGTCTCTCCAGCTGGTCTTCACCTTCTTCCTCCAGCAGTTCTTCCAGCCGGTCTGCAGGGATATTGACAGCTCCGGGAAATGTCCCCCGGCTGTACTGCTCTGCGGGACGTATATCGATAACACAGAAGTTTTTATCATGCACCTGTTCCAGTTCTTCTATCGTTACTGTTTTCATTATAGATTCTCCCTCGTATTAACCTGAAAAAAGGCCACCGAAACAGTGTCCTTTTTCTGCAGTCAGAATTTCATTTTTTATAACCATTATGCAATATTATCATCAGCTTCTATATTCAGATAATTATTCAGCGTAAATCAGTATAAACTCTTTTTCATATTTAGTCAATAGGAATAGTGGAATAAATATCCAGGCCTGATTTTTCCTTATCCAGACAGTCCATGCTTTAAAGCTCCTGTTGAATTATTATACTGATATCTTTCTTATGGAATACATAATAAATCCCACCGGCTGCATCCGCCAGAAACCATCCGATGGGCACAGACCACCAGATGCCGGTGACACCGATGGCAGGTACAGAGGAAAGTATGCAGGCCAGAATCACCCGGGTTCCCAGTGATATGATGGTGAGAACTACGGACATGCCCGGTTTGCCCAGCGCCCGATACAGTCCGTACAGAAGAAACAGGCAGCCGATTCCGCAGTAAAATGCGCCTTCAATATGCAGATAACGGATTCCTTCCCGTATGACCTCCTGTTCCCCTGCACCCACAAATACAGTCATCAGGGGACGTGCAAATATCCATACAACTGCAGATACCAGGATGCAGAAACTCATGGAAGCCATAACCGCTCCTTTCAGCCCTGTGCGGATGCGGTCTTCCTTACGCGCACCGTAATTCTGGGCAATAAAGGTGGAAAATGCATTGCCGAAATCCTGCACCGGCATGTATGCAAAAGCATCAATCTTCACTGCTGCCGCAAAGGCTGCCATCACATTGGCACCAAAGCTGTTGACCAGTCCCTGTACCATGAGTATTCCCAGATTCATAATCGATTGTTGTACACAGGTAAGGATGGAAAATCCGGCGATTTCCCTGACACAGGACCAGCGAAGCCTCCACTTTCTGCTGATGCCGCGAAGTTCAGAACACATTCTCATGGAATATAAAGCGATACCGATTCCTGACACATACTGGGCAACAACTGTCGCTTCTGCTGCTCCGGCGGCACCTCTTTTCAGTCCGATCACAAACCACAGATCAAGACCAATGTTCAGAACCGTGGAGATTGCAAGAAAAACCAGCGGAATCATTGAATTTCCTACTGCCCGCAGGAAAGAAGCAAAATAATTGTACAGAAAAGTGGCCGCGATTCCAAAGAAAATCACTGCCAGATATTCCCTCATGCATCCCCATACCTCTTCCGGTACCTGCAGAAAAACTCTGATTCGTTCAAGGCAGAGTAAAGCAATTACGTTGATCAGCAGCGTCACCACAGCAATCAGCGTAAAAGATGCACAGATTCCATCCCGAAGTCCCTCCTCATCCCGCTGTCCGAACCGGATGGAAAAAACCACCCCGCTGCCCATGCAGAGTCCCAGCAGGATAGAATTCAGAAATGTCATCAAAGTAAATGCCGATCCCACTGCCGCCAGAGCATTCTTCCCCAGAAACTGTCCCACGATCAGTGTATCGGCAATATTGTAGCACTGCTGCAGGAGATTTCCCAGGATCATGGGAACGGCAAAACGCAGCATGGAAGGCATCACCGCCCCCTTTGTCAAATCCTGATTCATTTGTATTACTTCCTTTCCGTGTTTTTGTGTAACTGTTCAGATCTATATGACTCTGTGCAGTTGATGTCTTTCTGTTTAGCTATAATCCATCTGTTCCCGTGAACTCTTCCGATACTCCGTGGGAGTACACCGATAGGCTCGATAAAACAATTTTGAATAATAGCTGGAATGATTAAAGCCGCAGTGCTGGGCAATCTCCAGGACGCTCATATTCCCGCCTGCCAGCAGATTGCGGCTTACTTCCAGCCGGTACCGGTTCAGAAATTCAATGGGAGACTGCTGTGTATATTTTTTAAATATCTGGCAGCACTTGTTGCGGCATACATTCCCTGCATTCGCGATATGGGACAGGCCGATTTTCCCGGAATAATTCTGATAGATGAAGGAAATCATATTCTGACGGATGACCGTATCGGGATCCTTTTCCGCAGGGGAAACGGCGTGCCCGATGGCAGGATGACGGATTAATTCGCCAAAAAGAAGCCCCAGAACTCCTGCTATCTGAAGCTCACAGGCCTCCTGATGCTCCATCTCAATTTCTACCATACTGTCAAGATATCTGCGGATCCGGTCCGTATTGCTGTCTTCTGCATCGCAGTGCAGATATTCAAAATCCGCATTCCGAAGCAGAGGTTCCACAAAAAGCTTTCTCAGCTGATGATGCCCCGGCAGCAGATCAGGATGCAGAATGATACAGGTAAAATCGCAGTCCTGCTGCCGGAATGAATAACCATAATGCATCTGCCGGCTATTTACAACAAGACAATCTCCCTCTTTCAAAAGCATATTTTTTCCATTTACCCAATAACACATTTTTCCCTTATGGATTCTTATAAACTCCAGATCTTCATGCCAGTGGCACAGTGAACGCATGCCTGCATACATGGACAAGCGTCCGCTGCGTATGTAAATGGGAATTCCTGCAGAGTTGTAGGGAATAATTTCCGAATCATCCGGCATCAGATTTATATGGATTTCTGCATTTCTCATATCTGTTTTCTCCTGTACATCAGTATTTTGTACTGCCCGGATAATTTTTAAATGTGCAATCGTTATATTATCCGGCGATTATTGTTATTGATTTCGTTAAAATAAGTGATTATTATTATAATATCAGATGATGAAAGCGTCAAATGAGAAAATGCAGGGCCCTGCAGGATAAGGAGAATTATGAGTGATAGTCTACAGTCAATCAACAGAAGAATATCCGGTTTCGTTCTTCCCATTGCCGTTCAGAATCTTCTGGCTTCTCTGGTGAGCGTTTCCGATGCATTGATGCTGGGGATGTTTGATCAGAATGCTTTATCGGCAGTGTCACTGGCCACACAGGTTCAGTTTGTATTAAATCTTTTTTTCAGTGCTCTGACCGTGGGTATGACCATTCTGGCTGCTCAATACTGGGGAAAAAGGGATATTCCTGCCATGGAACGGCTTCTGGGAACTTCTCTGCAGATATCGGTTGGAATTTCCACGATTTTTTTTCTGTCTGCCCAATGTTTTCCTGGAATTATAATGCGGATTTTTACCTCTGATAAGGTACTGATCCGTACAGGCACCTCCTACCTGCGCATCGCCAGCTGGTCGTACCTGCTGATGGCTCTGCCGCAGGTTTTCCTTTGTATGATGAAAAACAGCGGAAGAATCATCCGCAGCACGCTGTATGGAGGCATCGCCGTAATAATCAATATTGTCCTCAATGGCATATTTATTTTCGGCCTGTTCGGTCTGCCCGCAATGGGAGCATCCGGAGCCGCTGCTGCCACGGTCATTGCCATTGGCGCAGAACTGCTTCTGGTTCTGGCGGAGAACATCACCGTCGATTGTGTCCGCATCCGCCGGCAGTATGTGAAAACAGGCAACATCCGTCTTTTAAAAGAATTTGCACAGTATTCTCTGCCGGTTCTTGCAGACCTGCTGGTATGGGGGCTGGGATTCACAGTATTTTCCATCATCATAAGCCATATGGGAAACGATGCAGTGGCAGCCAATTCCATTGCCAATACAGCCAAAAATATTATTTCCTGCTTCTGCCTGGGACTGGGCGGAGGCACAGAGATTATCATAGGAAATGAGCTTGGTAAAAATAACCTGGAGACTGCGAAATGGTACGGAAACAGATTGCTGCGCCTTGCCGCCTGGACCGGAGTTATCTCCGGGGCAGTACTTGTACTGTCCACCCCTCTGTATCTTGGGATTTCCGCCTCCCTGAGCAGCCGCGCTCTGGAATATCTGAAATGGATGCTGCTCATCTGCGGATTTTACATGGTTGGAAAATCCATAAATGTCACCTTAATTGATGGCGTTTTCTGCGCAGGCGGAGATACCAGGTTCGGCCTGTGGTGCGACACGGTAATTATGTGGCTGATCATCGCACCGCTGGGAGCACTGGCAGCATTTGTTATAAAACTGCCCGTGCCGCTTGTCTATCTTATACTGAGCCTGGATGAATGCCTGAAAGCACCCGCCGCATACATGCACTACAGAAAATATCAATGGGTTAAAAATCTTACATAACATCATACAATATTCAGATAATTATCATTTTAAAGATTTTGAAGGAGGAACAAAATGGATCAGAAAAAAACATTTACGGATTTAAGTAAACTGAATCAGAGAGAGCGAAGAGATCATGAACTTCCCTACCGGGCAGATGAGTCAGTGATTGAAGAAATGAAGCACACGCGCAGACTGCTGTGGGAGTTTAACACCGCCGATCCCTGCGATTTTGAAAAACAGGCTGAAATTGCATCCAGACTGATTCCGAATGCGGACGGGCCCATTGGACTGACCCAGCCATTTTACTGTGATTACGGAACACACATCCATGTGGGCAAAAACTTCATAGCCAATTATAATTGTACAATACTGGATGTGGGAAGAGTCGACATCGGCGACAATGTACTTTTCGCTCCCAATGTTTCCATCTACACAGCGGGTCATCCCGTTCACCCTGAAATGCGCAATACCGGATACGAATACGGAATTCCCGTAAAAATCGGAAATAACGTATGGATCGGAGGAAACAGTGTCATTACACCCGGAGTTACAATAGGTGATAATGTAGTCATCGGCGCAGGCAGCGTTGTAACAAAAGATATCCCTGCAAATGTAATTGCCGCGGGCAATCCCTGCCGCGTGATCCGTCCCATCACAGATGAAGACAGAAAATATTTTTATAAAAAAAGAGAATTTGACATTCAGCTTTAAAATCCGATGTCAGGTTTTAAAGGGAAAGGCGGCTGATAAGTTTTGCGATTTATAACCGCAAAACTTATCAAATCTTACGGATTATATACCGTTTTTCCGTAACTATTCAGCAGAGCACGATTTCAGATGAACCACCACATATTCACATCTTCCCTGGGTTCGTACGGGAAAGCCCCATCCGGTTACTCCGGAGGAGACGATGACTTTGCTGCCATTCATGTCATACTCCCCGTAATTCAGGGTGCCCATCAGCATGTTGATATATCCCACCGGAAATATCTGCCCCGCATGGGTATGTCCGCATAATTCCAGATCCACTCCCAGAGCGGCATTTTCTTCCGTTTCGACCGGCTGGTGATCCACCGTCAGAATAAAACGCTGCCTGTCCGCATCCTGCAGAAGAGTGGCCAAAGAAATGCGGCCGGATGGATATGACGCGTCCTGACGTCCCGCCAGCACAAGATCTTCCCCGATTGAAATCCATTTATCATCCAGAATGGTTATGCCGTTTGATTCAATGGTTTCCGCCAGTTCCGTCTGTGCATACGCCGGTGATGCAGTATACAACTGCCGGTCATGATTTCCATATATGTAAAATATCCCATATCTGCTCTCCAGACTTCCGAACAGCCGGAAAGCCTCCTCCATGGATTTTTTTGAAGTTCCCTCCTCAACCATATCGCCGCCAAGCACAATCAGATCCGGGTGCAGACTGTTAATCTCTCCGGCCATTTTCTCGAGCAATTCAGGACTCTGAATCGTATCGTAATGGGTATCGGTCAGCAGAACAACAGTGTAATCCGACTGCAGTTTATCCGATGTTACCGTGTATTCTGCCGGCACGATATGCAGCATATTGAAATATCCATACGCCAGCAGAATCCCCGCTGCAAGAGCAGGTACAATACCGCTGCATATTCTGCTGTCTGCCGTACGGCTGTCCATCCGATACATTACCGACACTGAACGTCGAATGATAAACGCTGCCAGATCAAACAGCACATACGCGCCCATCAGATAGACACCAATCAGTCCGGCCATACGCCACCGGCGGCACAAAACAATAAAAAGCACAGAAAAACCTGCACGCAGCAGACGAAGTCCGGCATGTTTTCTGTCAATTCCGCAAAAAGACAACAGCCGGCCAGTCAGCCAGTACATACCGGCCATCAGAGCAAATACCATCGCTCCCAGCAATAAACGAAACATCTTATTACCTGCTTTCCTGAAAAATTACGCATCCTTACTGCGTGAATTTCTGATTTTGCAGATTCCCTGCGTCATGGTTCCCATGGGGCAGAATGTACACCAGGTTCTGGGCTTGTACAGTACCATCACGATCAGTCCCAGCAGCAGTGACGTGAGCATCACGCTGTAAAAACCGAAGCTGTACTGTGCAATCCAGTCCGGCACGGTACCGGCTGTATAGGTCCATCCCCAGGGAATTCTGAATGTCCAGAACAGCTTGATTGCTTCCCTGAGGGAACGACTGCCCGCCGCTACCAGATATGTCTGAAATACCATATTCCCGAACATGGTCAGGAAAAAGACCAGAAAACCATAACGAAACCATTTGGAATACATCCATTTCGGCGTGGGTTTATTGCGGGAACATTTGCAGGAACTGCCCAGCTTCATAAGCAGCTGGCCCCGTCCGCAGTACCGGTTGCAGAAGCCCTTCGTTCCGCCGAATATGGCAAATCCCAGCGGAACCAGGAAATCGATCATACCCAGCCATGCAAACAGTATATTGAAAAAGCCCAGTGTAAAATAGACAATTGCCCAGATCCACAACCACTCATACCATTTCTTCTTGGTTGATTTCTTTTGTTCCGATTTCTTTTTTGCTGTCTCCGTCATCTCACTTTCCCCCTCTCCACAAGAGTGATACACCCGGTCGGGCAGACTTTGCCGCATTTATTGCAGCCAATACAGATTTCGCTGTCCACAGCGGCATAACATCCCCTGATTACTTTAATGGCCCCTTTGGGGCAGACCGTCACGCAGGTGCCGCAAGCAACGCAGCTGCTGCGCTCCACTGTTGAATATTTCTTTGATGCCATGTTGTTTATACCTTCCCTTCATCACAAAATTGTTACCCGTATTTTTAACAAACCAATCATATCACATATTACATCATAAATCACCAGTAAATGCAATCGGATAGTCTTTTTTCCCGGCACCTGTGGACCCTGAACATAAACTGCATCAGAAAGCTTCAGGAACTCATCGAGCACGTCAGAAGAAAGTTCTCTTACACCCGCCACCTGCCTTTACTGTAATTCTCCTTGCATTACAGATTGCTTCTACCGCATCTGTAAATGCAGCTTCATCAATACTCATCACTTTAGAAACTGAAGATCTTTCTACAAATTCAAGCAGATTGCAATGTTCCATAATCCTGGGATGAATATTCATTGGAAGCAGCATATAGAACGGAGAACGTTTCTCTTTTCCATTGATAGTTGCATCTCCTCGTTTCAGTGCTGTAAACAGAGACTGATATCCTGAAATTGCTCCATTTTTCCTGCATTTACGGCATTGCGTATTGTACCATACTCCAGAATGGCTTTTGCACGTTTTGCTCTTTCTTCCATCATTGTACTCATACATAAATCCTCCTTTTAAAATATCATCCTTAAAATTTCTCTCATCACTGAGGGGCTGTCGGGAAATAGACAGTCGTAACAGGGGGAGTTATGGTTCATCAGAATCATAACTCCCCCTGTAAATTTGCCTAAAATAAGAAAAAAGGTGGCTAACGACTACCACCTTTCTTCCGTTACATGTATAATGTAACTATGTTTACCAATTCATATTATAACGAATTTTTTGAGATAGGGCAACAAAAAATTTATTTCGATTTGTATCAGTTAGGTTTACCGTCTGACGATCCTGTCTATTCCCTGATAAAAGTTCTGGAGGAGTTAAATTATGCAGGGCTGATCGCCCGCTATTCGTCTAAGGGAAGAAAAGGCTATAATCCTATCATGATGTATGCAGTCCTTACCTATGCAAACATGCGTGGCGTCAGGGCTGTGGATCGGATTGTTGAACTGTGTGAAAGAGATCTGGCATTCATCTGGCTGACCAAAGGGAAGAAGCCGAAAAGGGACGCCTTTTATGACTTTATCAATAACAAACTGACAAAGGACATTCTCGATGACCTTCATTATCAGTTTTTGCGCCGCCTTGAAAAAGAAGGGCTGATCACTTTAAAAACGCTGTTCATAGACGGCACCAAGATCGAAGCAAATGCCAACCGCTATACATTCGTGTGGAGAGGCAGCATCAACTACCATCTTGCCGGTCTTCTGGACCGGATCGATGCGGTTTATGCCAGATACAATGCCTTTCTGGCTGAAAATGCATATGATCAGAAATATGAACTCGGAAATGCGCAGATGTTTGTGATCGAAGGGATGGACCGTGTCCGGGATGTGATTGAAAAGAACCGCAGCCGGAAACTGACCAAACATAAAAAGATTCCGAATAATTCCGTCATAGAAATTGATTCCTGTTCGCCGCTGGAGCTGCTGAAACTTCAGATCAATCTGAACAGGATCGCAGAAGGGGAAAGAATCTCTTTTGTATATGGAAAAGGAAAGCGCAGACCGGAACTTCAGCAGATCTATGAAGAACTGGAATCCTGCAGTGAGCGCCTGCTGAAATATAAAGAGTGCTATGAGATTATGGGAAAAGGACGCAACAGTTATTCCAAAACCGATATCGAGGCTACGTTCATGCGGATGAAAGAGGACCACATGAAAAATGGTCAGCTGAAACCGGCTTACAATGTTCAGATCGCTGTGGAAAATTACTTTATCATCCACAGCTATATCAGCAATGACCGGACCGATTATAATACCCTGATCCCTGTTTTGGAAAAGCATAACCGTGCTTTCGGATATTACCCGGAAGATGTTACCGCAGACAGCGGCTACTGCAGCGAAAAGAATCTCCTTTATCTGAAGGAACATGATATCACAAGCTATATCAAGCTGCAGACCCATGAGCAGATGAAAACGCGTGCTTATAAAAAAGATATCGGGAAGTATTACAACATGGTGGATGTAGTGGAAGGGGATGAACATTTTTACAGATGCCATGACGGGAGAGAACTGCGGCATATCCGTACGGAACATCACAAAAAAGAGGGGTATACCCAGACATTTGAGGTGTATGGCTGTGCCGACTGCAGTGGATGTGAGCATAAAGCAAAATGTCTGTATCGATATGATGAAGAACGTGACAGGGATAAGAATAAGGTCATGAAGATCAACGAAAACTGGGAGGAACTGAAGCAGGAGAGCCATGCAAATATCCAGAGTGAACAGGGGATCCGAAACCGTCAGATCCGTTCTATCCAGACGGAAGGACATTTCGGGGATATCAAGGAGAATGAGAACTTCCGTCGTTTCAGCCATCGTTCCTCAGAAAAAGTGTATAAGGAATTCATGCTGTATGCGATCGGACG
>JAXDZY010000118.1:0-4944 GCA_034086685.1 Lachnospiraceae bacterium | reverse complement strand
ACCTGTGGCTCAAGCGAAGAGAGCAAAATACCCGCGTCTTTTTGTATGACACGCAGCAAGGCGTCATAATTTCCGCTTCGTCGGTAAGATGCTATGGCGTGCAGATACTGTCCGCAGTTCTCGTACCACAACCCGAAGCGTTCCAGATAAAACAACTGTTTTTCCTTTTCCATCATCCGGAATCTGCGCTCGGCACATTCCTTCATCATGTGATGGAAACGGAAAGTCACACCGTCCGGCAGACATTTGACAAATGCATTTTGCTCAGTCAATACGGAAAGCAGATTTTCTGCATTGGAGTCCCCTGTGACGAAGCGTGCCATTTCCACAGTAAACTCATCGGCAAGCCCCATAACCGCCAGAAACTCCTGCTGCTTCTCAGGAAGCGGGTCAATCATGGCAGCGGTGAACGTGGAATAGATGTCGGAATTGCGGTCGGGCAACGCACCGCGCTCGGAGAGCGTCCGTAAGTTCAGATATACGGCAGAAAACCAACCCTCGCTGGAATAGAGCAGGGCTTCAATCTGCGCATCGGAAAGCTCAGTACCGCATCGGTGAGCGTAAATGGCAAGTTCCGTGTAGTTTAGCCGCAGATGTTCCGCGCCAATCTGGTAAACCTTGCCCCCCAGCCGGACGGTTTCCGAGGCAGGCAGAAACCGGTCACGGCTGGCAACGATCAGGTGTACGTTACCCGGCATACGATTTGCAAGAGTGCAGAGAAAATCGGAAACTCTGCTGTCCGTCAACAGATGAAAATCGTCAATAAAGATATAGCAGGCAGTTTTTCCTGCCAGTTCATGGCTGAGATCATCTGCCAGCAGTCCCCATCCAGAGGCATCCGTGGGACAGGTATAGTCCCGCAGAAAGTCAAAACCTGCCCGGCCAAAGGCGTTCTGCATGCTTTTCCAGAAGATCTCGAGGTTATCGGAATATACGCTGATGCGGATGACATTTAACGCTTCTGCTTTTGCGCGCTGCTCCAGATACCAGTTCACTGCCGTTGTTTTGCCATAACCCATAGGTGCCACCACCGTGGTCAGGGCGCAGCGAGAGATGGGCCGCAGACTCTCTTGCAATCTCTCGGATATGTAAATGGTATTCAGGTTCCATTTCGGTTTTGGCATGATGCTCACCTCCGTTTTCTGATTTATTCATATCACTGTTGATAAAGAATACCGGAATAATAGCCTTGTCATTTTTATCGACATATTCAATAAGATGCAGCCCGCAAAGCTCTTTTAACCCCCTCATTCCCTGGATTCAGACAATGTCCCATATCTGTTTCTTCTCCTTCCCGAATCTATAGCCAGACAAGAAAATATCATAATCTCTGATACAGTCTCCATAATTTATCTTACTATTCTATCATAGTAAAGAATCAATATCCAGTAATTAACCGATCTCACTTTCATTTTTCAGAAGTTCAAAAAAACTCCTGCCGAAGCAGAAGCCCTTTTATTCTCATTATTAGCGCCTGATAAATTTGCGGATACGAAACCATGCACGGAAAATCCATTTTCTGACCGGGAACAAAAACATCCAGATGTGGAATAATGCTTTCCATTTCAGATCGTCGCAAACAATCTCCTTCCCATCGCGGATGACTTTACACACCCTTGCAATGATACTTTCGTATGGCATAAACGGATCTCTGTGTAAATTTCCATCGCCTGTCGTTTGAAAATATTTGTCTTCCATCCGGGTGATTCTATGCAGTATATACTGTTCCTCCGTAACACGGAAGAGAATGATATCCCCGACTCTTATATTTGTCCTGTCTGCTTTTTCTATAATCACCTGATCTCTTCCATGGCATATTAACGGCCACATACTCATTCCGGTTACAGTAAAAGCAGCCTGCCTGCCCTCTGCAAGCTGTTCCTCTATAGCCATGAACAAAATCTTGGAACTTATCCATCTTTTTTCCTGCATTCTATATTTTCTCCAATACATCTTTCAAAACTTCTACAGACCCTGGATCTGGCCTGCAGCTTAAATGTATGATTGGTAAATCATGCAGAATCTGCTCCAGTCCGCTGACTGCCTTGTCTGCCATCTCCCTGTCCCACCGCGGGTACTGCAGATGAGGTAAAAGAGCCCCAAAAGCCTCCAGATTCATAATACGGTGGGCTTCATTCTCGCTTCCGCGTTCCAGAACTACCAGTGCTTTCAGCGGGACACTGCGGTTGATCTGTTCTCCACTGGTACCAGACCATGGAATTCCAAAACCAGTCCACACTCCATTCTTCTCACAACAGGCAGCGCGGTCCCCATCGATAATCAGGGCATCCTGATGATCCCTCCAAAGACGGGCATGAGTCGTTTTCCCTGTACCGGAAGGTGCGGAAATGATAAACCCTTGTCCCTTGTATTCCATCAGCACACCATGAAAGGTCAGGATGCCGTGTTTCAAAAAAAATCCCGGCATTATTCGGCCTAAATATTCAAATGCAAGAGCGCCGGCAGATTGTGTATGATCTGCCAGAAGGACTATCTGATCCCACTGTGGGCTTATCGTATAGCTTAAGTACTCTTTCTCACTCCGTTTCCGGACATATCTCCAGACTGTTCCTCCGTCCTGAAGGCCGAATACCTGATGTCTGAAAAAGCCGGCATCTTCCGTAAAAGAAAGGCCATCTTTCCTGGGAAAGACAGCCTCGTCTGAATCGATTCCGGACAGGTCTGCGATCATATCATAGTTTCCTTTGTCTGCAGTTATATATGGATCCAGTTTCCAGTGCCAGCAACCTCCGGTTATATCTTGATATGTATAAATAAATTTACAGGTTATGCCTGCCAGTTCCACGATCGCCTGCATAGAAGTGATCAGCTCCAGTCAGTCGGCGGTTTCGGATCAAACTTTTCACTAACATACTCAAATTTTGCGGCATCTGCTATTAACTGCTCCTGAACCTTTGCTTCTGTTGTACCTTCCGGTACATTATAATATTCAATAACCCTCCCCACCGTTGCGTCACAATTTCCGCCCATTGAGAACTTGACATATCCATCACCGCCCGGAGTACTCGGATCATCATAATCATAATACCAGGCTTTAACACTACCATTTGCATCCAAATGCCAGCAGTTTTTCGCGATATTCCGTGGTTCGCGGATATCCACAAACCTCATGGAAGGTTTTTCATAAACTTCATTTCTCATCATAGCAGCCTCCTAAAACTTTATGAATTATTTTTGTATTGTCACATATATATTCGGGAACGCCTTGAAGGCTCCCTGTCTCTGAATAAACGAATGCAGGACAACATTCGCATAAATGTTTTAATTCACACGAGATACATTTCTGATTTTTCGGCGGCAATTTCACTTCCATTGGGAACCGATCCCATGCATCTCTGAATCCCAACCGGACCACATCCGTGTGAAATGCCCCTAATATCTGACATCCCTGCAATTTTCCATCCCATGTAACCGTATAACTGTTCATGCCCGCATTACAACCTAACAATGTCAGCCATTTTTTCTCACTCTGTGGCAGTTTTACGTATTTCAGACACCCTTCGTCCTGGTTCGCTTTTTCCGGGAAAACACGTCGTATTGTCCTCTCGTGTACCAGATCGAACGATTCCTGTGCGGAAAGCCTGCAGGATTCCACATCTGCACAGGCGCCACGTACTCCTTTTGTGACCAGTCTGGTATTTGTCAGCAATACATTTTCTCCGGCCTCCCTGCGGACCAGTTGTTCCATTGCTTCCACATCCTGCCGGTTATCCTGTATAACCGTAGTTCGGTAGCGCATTTCCGAAGGAAGCTGTCGCAGCTGACGAATCCCGGCAATTGTCCTCTCAAAAGCGTCTGCATTTCCGCACACTTTTTCATACGTCTCCGGCGAGGCACCATAGATTGTGACCCCGATCTTATGCGGCGGATACTTCCTTAATGTATCCATGATCTTTGGAGTAACCATCGTTGCATTCGTATATAATTCAATGATAAACCCCTGCTTATAGATCCCTTCCCAGATCTCACAAAAATCCGGTCTTATCATCGGCTCTCCGCCGGTAATCAAAAGGCTCAGAGTCCCTGCTTCTGCAGCTTGTCTTGCCATATCGATCCACTGCTCTGCCGTCAGTTCTTTTGCCACCAGCTCCGGGTTTTCCCGGTCATCGTGGCGAAATAAACACATCTTACAGTGAAGGTTACACCGGACTGTCAGTTCAAACGTACCGTTTACCGGGTTCCTTTTTGGCATTTCTGCCAGGACATTTTCTCTTCCCATGTTACGACACCATCACCATCTTATGTTCCAGCAGTTCATTAAGAAAGTCCAGCACATCTTCTACTGCCTGTTCATGTGGAATCCCATATTTATCTTCCAGGGTTTGTTCAAGTTCGTTAAGCTGACAGGGTGTCTGCAGCTTTTCCCATAGATCCACAGCACTTGGATTGATTTCAATATAACCGTTAAAATCTGCAATATTAGCCCCTACAGAAATCAGTACATCCGCGTCAGCTATTTTCCGGTAAATGTAATCCTGAGATGCCTGATATTTTTTCTGGAACCGGTCTTCTGCCTTCTCTAATTTGATCTTCAGCTCAGCATCCGATAACTGGTTCGCGTCACCAAGCCCTTCCAGATCAACCGGGATAACAGACATCTCTGGTGACTGCCATTTTTGTTTCATTGCACATCACCTCTTTTCAAAACATAAAGCACAAATGTCAATAGTTTCATAAGCATAAGCTATCATAAAATGAGAACTTTTTCATGTAAAAACAGATATATCAAGTGGTACATCTTTTGACAGCTTTTCTATGGCTATCATTATAAGCATATTTTACTTATACTCAACAGTAAAAAGTTTGCATGCTTAAGAAGCCTGTGAATCCCAGTAGATTCCAGACTGTTCCTGCTTTTCTTGAATTAATTGTGTTATGCATAATTCGGGGCTTTTTGCCATAAGTCGAAAAATATGATGCCTC
>JAXDZY010000104.1:0-29982 GCA_034086685.1 Lachnospiraceae bacterium | reverse complement strand
CAGCTCTTCTTTCTGTTTTCTTGACATCTTTTTAATGGCCGCTTCCCGGCGCAGTGCTTCTCCTTTATCGGAATATTCTTCCCAGTAGAGAAGCTTCACCGGCAGGCGGCTTCTTGTATATTTGGCTCCCTTTCCCTGATTGTGCGTCTTTACCCGCTCCTCCAAATGTGTGGTCCATCCGGTGTAAAACGTACCGTCCGCACAGGAAAGGATATAAACATAATTCTTCATTTTCTTAATCTGCAGGCACACAGAGCTGCTCCAATGGCTCCCGCATACCGTCCGTTGGAATCCGTTTCCACCGGACAGTTCAGTTTTTCCGACAGCACTTCCTGCATATACCCGCAGTCACAAAGACCGCCTGTCAGATATACCTTCTCATTTCCAACATGCAGACGGCTGCCCTGGGAAACGACCTTTGTTCCAATGGAATCCACAACTGCATAGGCAATATTTTCTCTGGGTTCTCCTCTTCCGATCAGACTGATCACTTCTGATTCTGCAAATACCGTGCACATGGAACTGATCGTTATCCCATTTCCGCTGCGCGCCAATTCGCAGATTTCATCCGGACGCAGTCCCATGGTGGAAGCCATCACTTCCAGAAAACGCCCGGTACCGGCAGAGCACTTGTCATTCATGACAAAATCTTTTACCATGCCGTTTTCCACACGGATCACCTTCGTATCCTGACCGCCGATATCAATGATCACACCATCCCGGATCCCGTATATCCAGACCGCTCCTTTTGCATGACATGTAATTTCCGTTACCGTTTTGTCCGCATAGGGAACCGACACCCGTCCGTAACCGGTCGCCACACACGGACTGTTTTCCAGGTTGATTCCATTCTCACACAGCCTGTCCCGTATGGCCTGTGCCGTATCCACACTGCTCCATCCGGTAGGCTGCACAAACTTTAAAATCAGCTCCCTGTCCCCGTCCAGAACAGCCAGTTTTGCACAGGTGGAGCCGATATCAATACCAATATAATACATATTCCCCGCTCTTTCCAATCTGATCTTCTGCCGGAAATATTCGTTTCCGGCAGAAAACCGTACTATCTGTCAGCAGAATTTATTCCTTTTGGGATTGATCTGGCAGGGAAGGGGGACAATGCTGTGGTATTCTGCATGATTTTTTTCAATGCAGTCTCTTGCCGCATCAATGTCCTCTTCCCTGATCAGCAGAGACATGCCGCACCCCAGTTCCTTTTGAATGGAACGGGGGGCAGGAGCAATACGTGAGAAAATATTATCCCCGCGCAGAAGCTTCTGAAGCTGCAGCCCCTGTGTATAATCCTCAAAGGTAATATAATAATTTATTTTTGTTTCATTGTCCATATCTGTATGAACTGTTCCCGGTGAATTCTTCAGGATTAATCCAGCATTTCAATAAAGGCTTCGATTCTTGTTCTCAGCTGTTCTGCATCTGCATCCGTATAATCAGTTTCAATACCAAGCACGGGAATGCCGGCTTCCTTCAAAGCCTTTTCAACTGTATAGCCTTCTGTATCATACAGACAGCAGAATTTCAGGTTCACATCGATGACGCCATCCACCTTATATTCTTTTGCCAGACGCAGGATATCATCCACACGGCCGTGATTGGGTGTAAAGCAGGCGCAGTTGATACCCATGTATCTCTCGGCGATGGCTCTGTACTGATCGTCCAGATTATCCTTCGTTTCATCCACCAGATTTTCAAAATAGCGGGTTCCTGTGCATGTTTCTTCGCATACAACCGCTCCGCCGCTGGTCTCGATGATATGATGCAGTTTCCAGTTGGGAATGGCCATGGGAGTACCTGTTACGAGAATACGTTTTGTACCTTCCGGGAATACGGAAACACCGTCTTTGATCCGCTGTTCCAGTTCATCCGCCAGTTTGTTGGCCATCTGTGCGCAGCGAACCGGATCATCAAAAAATGCAATCTGCATCACAAGAAGTGCATCCTTGCCGCTGATGGGCAGTTTATCCGCCTTTCTTGCCTCATATACCCGGGCAAGCGCTTTCCGTTTTTCATTGATCGTATGGATGGCCTGCTGCAGTTTTTCAGGTGTAATCGTATTGCCTGTAAATTTCTCCACAACACCGGCAAATTCCCTGATTTCATCCGTCCATTTTTCCACATCCTTCGGACGTTTCATCTGAGGCATATCCATAATGTGCATAGGTACATCCTGTCCCAGGATCTCCCATGCCTTTTTCTTTCCGTCACAGGTGGTTTCGCCCACGTACATATCCGCAATGCGGAAGAAGGGGCAGGTCTTTCCCAGACGCGCCCCAACCGATGCCTTGATCAGCGGACAGGTACTTTTAGGCAGTACAGCTTCTCCATCCGGCACCCAGAACTGGGAACCACCACAGAGACCGGTGACGATACCGTCCGCAGCAATCACCACTTCATCGGGTACATAAACACAGAATGTACCGAACACCTTCTGACCGTTTTTCTGCGCCTCAATCAGCTCGGAAGGTCGGATTCCGTGAATCTCGGATACCACAAAATCCCAGAATCCCATACCTTCGGGACGATTTTCCTGGGAAAGATACACATCCCCGAACGCCACAGGAAGAACCGCACATAAATTATCATGGTTTTCCAGATCCATCCCCAGTTCTTTCCACATTTTAACATAATCAGCCATAAAATATACTCTCCTTTATCTCTTTGTACAGCTGCTGCCATTTATCTTCCGGCGGCTGCCTGTATTTTTTCATTCTTCCTCTGTCAGTTCACGGATGGCAGCAATGGCGGCATCCACCTCTTCCTCCGTATTATAATGAGAGAAACTGAACCGCACCGCACCCTGTTTTTCCGTACCCAGTGCATAATGCATCAGAGGTGCACAGTGTGCACCCGGTCTGGTGCAGATTCCGTAAGTCATAAACAGCTCGTCGCTGACTTCCGACGAATCGTAATCACCCAGATTCAGAGCTACAATGGGACATCTGTCCCTGGTGCTGAAATCTCCGTAGATTTTTATATTGTGAATGTCCTTCACTCCTTCATAGAAACGCCACATGAGATCCTGTTCTTTCCTGCGGATCACATCAATTCCTGTTTCATTCAGATAATCAATCGCCGCTCTCAGGCCTGCAATTCCGTGTCCGTTCAAAGTCCCTGCCTCCAGCGCCACCGGCATTTCGCAGGGATGCTTTTTCAGATAGGTCTGCACTCCGCTGCCGCCGGATTTTAACGGCCTCACCTCCAGACCCTCTCTCACATAAATCCCCCCGATCCCCTGAGGTCCCAGCAGGCTTTTATGACCGGTGAAACACAGAATATCAATATGCATCTTCTGCACATCAATGGGAAATACTCCTGCAGTCTGTGATGCATCCACAATAAAAAGAAGCCCGTGCTTCCGCGCAATATCCCCTGCTTTCTGAATATCCACCAGATTCCCTGTAAGATTTGACCCATGAGTACATACAATTGCTCTGGTATGGGGACCGATGCTGTTTTCAAAATCATCGTAATCAAGTGTGCCTGTGCGGCTGCTTTTTATAAAAGTCAGTTCCACACCTTTCTCCTGCAGTTCATACAGGGGCCTCAGCACCGAGTTGTGCTCCAGTTCCGTGGAAATCACATGATCCCCCGGATTCAGTGTACCTTTTAAAGCAATATTCAGACTTTCTGTAGAATTGGAAGTAAATGCGATCTGTTTCGGGCCTTCCGCCCCGAAGAACTCCGCCAGCCTGCATCTGGTATCAAAAATCACCCGGGAAGCATCCAGAGAAGCATCATGAACGCCTCTTCCCGAATTCCCCATGGTTTTCATGGCCTGTACCACCGCATCGATGACCTGAGGCGGCTTCACCCGGGTAGTAGCTGCATTGTCAAAATAAATCATATATTCTTCTTTCCATTATTTTTTCTCAAGCCGCAAATTTCTCATAAAAAACATGCAGCTTTCATTTCATGTTCTTATACATATTCTACAAAACCCCTGAAAACCTGTCCAATTTTAAATATCTATAGATACTGCTGATTTATTGTCTTTTTCAATAAATCGGCCGGAATCAAAACCTGCTTCCGTAAAAAATTATTTTCCGGCGTAATTTTTTTCATTATCTGCATATACTATCATTACGAAGCGGTTTATCCGATTGAAACTGAGGATAAACGTTACGGCCAGCCGGCGGGCCGTGCTTCATATACAGGGGCATACCGTACGAACCTGTTTCGTGCAGTATGCCCCATCTTTTTATTCCTTCTTATTCTATTTCACGATCAGCAGCCGCTGCCCCGGTTTCAGTTCATCGCTGGTGAGCGAATTCACCTCCCGTATGGACGCCAGCGGCACATAAAATTTCCGGGCCACACTCCACAGAGTATCCTTTGGTTTTACCATATAACCGATAATTCCCGGCATATTTTCAATTTTATCAGGAGGTACCGGCTTCATATCAATTCCGGTAATCACTCTGACAGGCTTCTGCCTGCAGGAAACAATGCGGAATCCAGCCGTCAGGCGGATTTCCGCTTCATCCGGACCGGAAAGAATGGCATTAACCTGTTCCATGGAACCGGCAATCTGCAGCCTGCCTCCGTTATCCGTATTGCCGGGAGGAAGCTGAACCGTGTAGGAAAACGGATAATCTTCATGTCTGGCATCAAACGGATTATCCTGATCAGCCTGCTGAAACAGTACATCCAGTGAAACTACTCCCTCCAGGATCAGTCCGTCTTCGCCCGGATGATAATCCTCAACTTTTACATCAGCTCCTGTGTACACCACCTGAATAAGAGGTTTCTGTGCGTGAAGCTGCATGTTCAGATTCATTTTCATACGGCTGTCATTGCAGCTGTCCAGAACCATCATGGAAAGCTCCGGCTGCGTAATATCAAATTCCATTTCCGGAACATACACATCCTCCAGAAGCTCCAGACGCTGTTCTTCATAGAGCTGCAGATCACACTGAAGAACCGCTTCCACTGTGATACGCCGCATTTCCCCATCTTCATCTTCCACTGCAGCCACTTCCGTATGTGCCAGCTGAATGCAGGAAGCTGAAAGCATCAGATCCGTGGCATGAGGGGATTCCACATCACCTCCCACCGGAACCTGCCGTTCCATCCACTGCAGGGGCATATGCTCATCAGTTGACCGGTACAGAATAAACAGAAACAGATCTCCGCTTACATTCAGCCTGCCGTTTTCAGGACGTGTCTTTACATTTCTCAGCTGTACATCCTGGAAAATAATCCTGTCCACATCAGGTTTTCCACCGGGCAGAGGAAACATTTCCTTCACACGCAGCGTATCCTTTCCGCATATTTTCAAACCTGCAAACTGCTCCGTACGGCTGAGAGTTTCGGGAGATGACGCATCCTGTACACCGGTAGCTGCCTGAATCCGGGCCATTCCCGAAGGATACATGGAAAATGTTACCACCGCCTTGACATTCATTTTCCGGGAATTAATAACCTGAGCCCGCAGATCCTCCATATCCCACAGTACCGTAACCTGCTCTCCATCCTGCCCCT
Source organism: Lachnospiraceae bacterium (assembly GCA_034086685.1). Lineage (GTDB taxonomy): Bacteria > Bacillota > Clostridia > Lachnospirales > Lachnospiraceae > TWA4. The sequence continues at coordinate 24,486 of JAXDZY010000104.1, read as the reverse complement.
GATCATAATTAACCATTTCTTCAAAAGCAAAATCTCCTCTGATACAGGACAGAATCCCCCTGTCTTCACTGGTATATAAAACTGAAAATTCCAGATGGCCGGCCAGCCTGATCCTGCCTCCCAGAACCCTCATTTCCTCCAGCCGGACATGCCCTGTCTGCATGATAATGCTGCGGATATCCGCATTGCTGTCCGATACATTAATATCATCATCAAATGTCAGCTGCGTCATAAGCCGCCTGCTGCCAACCCCATATGTTATGTTTTCTTTAATCAGTTCCACAGCCATCCTCCTGCTCTATTCAAAATAAATCGTCTTATCCATCTGCTGCATCTTTACCGCAATCCAGGGTGCTGCTGTACTGTCACCTGCATCGGCAGTCTCCTCCGGAAGCGGTCCCAGAAGCTCCGTATCCATGTAGATCACATCATCCGCCAGGTACAGTTCCTTCACCTGTATGCTGTATCCTCCGGTTTCCTGCCTGCCATATCCTGCTGCCAGGTAAAGATTCTCTCCATCCGAAAAACTGAGACGAAATTCCGACTCCTTTCTTTCTTCAATCAGTTTCCGCAATTCTTCAGGAATCTCATCCTCCGGTACAACCGTATAGGATATATCCCCTGTTTTTTCAGGCTTACTGTCAGTCCCGCAGGCCCAGAAGACAAAACCACACACGATCAGAATCCCAAGAAGAATCAACGCTTTCGCCGCATATACCGTATATTTTTTCATGCACCCTCCTCGTCCTTTTTAAGCGCCGCTTCCCTACATTCTATTGTTTTCAGGGGATAATTATGTTAAAATCATTGCAGTAAGGAGGAATTTATTTATGGAAAAGCATTCAGCGCTTATCCAGGAAATGATAAAATATTATGCGGGGGATCCGAAAAGAATTCAGCATTTTATGAAAGTGTTCAGTTTTGCTTCTTTGATTGCAGACTGTGAAGACCTGGATGAAAAAACACGTTTTATATTGGAGACTGCTGCTATCCTTCACGATATCGGCATTAAAGTCAGCGAAGCAAAGTATGGAAACAGCAACGGCAGACATCAGGAAGAGGAAGGTCCGAATATTGCCCGTCCTCTGCTGGCCAAACTCAGCTATGATCCGCCGGTTGTTGACCGTGTCTGCTGGCTGATCGCACACCATCATACCTATGATAATATCGACAGTATGGACTATCAGATTCTGGTTGAAGCCGATTTCCTTGTAAATTTCTATGAAGATCAGATATCCGGAAAAGGCATTCAATCGGCCTGCCGCAAGATTTTCCGCACCCCCACCGGAATCCAGCTGTGTCAGACCATGTTTGCTTCCACAGAAAAAAAGGATTTTCAGCCTGATGTGGATAAGATCATCCGTATGGGGGCAGATGCCGGTTTTACCTGTACGGCAGTCATTGAAACCGATAAAATCTTATTCAATCCGGATTTCCGCATCTGCTGTGAAGACAATTCCTGCGGGAAATACGGTGTAAACTATACCTGCCCGCCTGACTGCGGAACTACGGACGAAATGAGGGACAAGGTTCTCGCTCATAAATATGCCATTGTTTTCCAGACCATGTGGGAAATCCCCGATACGGAAGATAAAGGCATGATCAAAAAATGCAAAGGCAAGCACAATTCCATGGTCCGCAAATTCATTGCAGACCTGGAGCCTTCCTACAGCGGCGGCTTCATGGTTGCGGCCAGCGGCTGCAGTCTGTGCGAGGAATGTGCCATCGTCCGAGGAGAGCCCTGTCTCTTCCCCGACAAAGCAGCATCCTGCGCATCAGCCTACTGCATTTACGTGGAAGACCTGGCTGAAAAATGCGGTATGGAATATGACTGCGGCCGGGGCCTGACAGCATTTTTCGGAATGTATGTATTTGGATAATTCCGATAGAGAAAAAAGAGTCTGATGAAACAGCAGGTGCAGACTCTTTTTTTCTATACTGCCGGATATCCAGGTGGGAACAGAACATCAGCTGCTAAAATATGGAAAGGCAACGAATTCATGAAAAAACGTTTCAATGTTACAGGGACCTGTATCCCATCCGAGCATTACATGGTAAATATTGATCATAAAATTGATACAATTATAAATGAATATATTCAAACAGGAAGTTATTTTACAATGAACCGGGCAAGGCAATTTGGCAAAACAACTACCCTTTATCTGCTGGAAGAGAGATTGAAAAATGATTATATTGTACTAAGTCTCAGTTTTGAATCGGCCGATGATTATTTTGAATCGATTCAGAATCTGGTCGAAGGACTTATTATGGATATCAGTGATTCGCTGCATGCTCAGAATATCTCCGGCAATATTATTGAAAAATGGAATGCTCCTGTTTATCCGCGTTTTCCGCTGAGAACACTGGGAACTCGAATAACAGAGCTCTGTAAAAGCTGCGATAAGGATATTATCCTGATTATTGATGAAGTAGACAAGAGCTCTGACAATCAGATTTTCCTAACATTTCTTGGTCTTCTTCGCGAGAAATATCTTCGACAAAAAACAGGTAAGGATACAACCTTCAGGTCTGTTATTCTTGCCGGTGTTTACGACATTAAAAACCTGAAACTGAAGCTTCACCCATCTGAAGAATCCAAAAACAACAGCCCGTGGAACATTGCTGCGGATTTTCTTCTGGACATGAGTTTTTCGGCAAAAGATATCGCTTCCATGCTCGAGGAATACGAATCCGATTATCATACAGGCATGAACATACCTGTTTTCAGCCAGCAGATTTATGATTTTACATCAGGATATCCTTATCTTGTTTCCCGAATCTGTCAGATCATTGATGAACGAATTTCAGGAATTGCTCCATATCCTGACAAAAAAAGCGCCTGGACAAAATCCGGGTTTTTATACGCAATTCGGATTTTGCAAAAAGAGAGCAATTCTTTATTTGAAGATATGATCAAACATCTGTACGAATATCCGCAGCTGAGCATTATGCTTCAGAATATTTTGTTCCGCGGTATCCGGTACACCTTTGAATCAAACAGTTTTATTATTAATCTGGGAACCATGTTTGGTTTTCTTAAAGAAGAGAACAATCAGGTGATTGTAGCAAACCGCATTTTCGAAACAAAACTATACAACTTTTTCCTGTCTGAAGAAGAAAACAGTCTTTCACCCATACCAATGGCAGATTCATCACCCAGTCAGTTTATTTCTCACGGAATGCTTCAAATGGATCTGGTTATGGAAAAATTCTATGAATATTATGAGGCAATCTGCCAGAACAGCAGCGAAAAATTCCTTGAAGACGAAGGCAGAAGAATCTTCCTGATGTTTCTTCGTCCGATCATTAACGGCACCGGAAATTATTACATCGAAGCGCAGACAAGAGACAAAACCCGTACGGATATCATTATCGATTACCGCGGACAACAGTTTATCATTGAATTAAAAATATGGAAAGGCGCTCAGTATCACCACGACGGCCGGATTCAGCTGGCAGAATATCTGGAACATTTCAATCAAAAGAAAGGCTATCTGCTTACTTTTAATTTTAACAAACACAAAAAAACAGGCATCACAGAAAGCATCTGTAATGGAAAGCATATACTGGAAGTGACTGTATAAAAAGCCCGCCGAAAATACGGAGATCTGTGCGCAATCTCCATATTTTCGGCGGGTAAAATTCAGCGAAGGCCAATGGTCTTTGCGCCCCGCTCGCCAAAAACCTATCGACTACCTCTTCATCTCACTCTGATATCCGTCCGTATTCTCATGGTCTTCGATGATATCCATAATTTCCGGCAGGCTCATGGAGGAAAGATCACCGGGGATGGTGTTTTTCGATGCGCTGTAGGCGTTTCCGATCTTAAGTGCCTTTTCACAGCTGCCGTCTTCTGAAAGCAGGCCGTAGAGGGCGCCTGCCACATAGGCGTCACCGCTTCCGATCCGGTCCACCACCTCGATGTTTTCATATGGTTCTTCTTCAAAATATGTGTCAGTCTTCGCATCATAGATTATGGATGAAAAACTGTGAATTTTCGGACTGTGTACGGTTCTCCGGGTTGAGGCAACTACAGAAACAGGGTATTCTTCTGTAAAGCTCTTCATAATCGATTTTACGTCTCCTTCTTTTCCGAAAGTGAGGCGTGCAGTGCTTTCGGAGCAGAAGAAAATGTCTACATAGGGCAGAATTTTTTCAATGCATTCTCTGGCTTCTTCTCCTGTCCACAGATTGCCGCGGAAATTCACATCAAAGGAAATCAGAGCTCCCTGTTCCTTAAAGGCTTTGATCATTTCCACGCCGGTCTGTCTGCAGGTTTCGTTCAGCGCCAGAGTAATTCCCGATGTATGAAAACATCTGGTGGAAGCAAACATTTCCGGATTGAAGTCGGAAAGCTGCATGCGGGTGATGGAGGAATTTTTTCTGTCGTATACAACACGAGGCTTTCTGGGGGCTGCCCCGAATTCATAGTAATAGATGCCAAGCCGTGCCTCAGGTGATTCGTCACAGGCAAAGTATTCATCGCTGACGCCGAAGGAACGGACCTGTCTTCTGACATAATCGCCAATACTGCTTTCCGGTACTCTGGAGATCATACCGGTGCGCAGTCCCATCAGCGAAGCACCTGCTGCCACATTAAGCTCTGCTCCTCCCAGCTGTTTTTCAAATACACTGCTGGTTGCAATGCGGTCATTTCCGGGCGGTGACAGTCGTAACAGCATCTCGCCCAGAGACAGTAAATCATATTTTCTGTTTTCCATTTTTCCCATTTCCATATTCCCCAACCTTTCCGTTTAGCCTCTGATTTCTTTTACGATCTCAGCGGTTTCCTGACACATTGCCCCGATTTCATCAAATCGGCCTTCTTTTACCAGCTGACCTTTTACCATCCAGCTTCCGCCACAGGCAATGATCTTGTCACATTTCAGATAATCTTTTACATTCTGCGCGCTGATTCCGCCGGTGGGCATGAATTTCAGCGTTGTATAGGCAGCTGCCATGGCCTGAATCATTTTCAGGCCGCCTGCAGGCTCTGCAGGGAAAAATTTCACCACGTCAAGCCCCAGTTCCAGAGCCTGTGCAATTTCACTGGGTGTGATGACACCCGGCAGAACAGCCACACCTTTTTCCTGACAATATTTAACAATCCTGGGGTTCAGTCCCGGACTTACGATAAATTTTGCACCGGCATCCACTGCGCGGTCTACCTGCTCCGTTGTCAGAACAGTACCGGCGCCCACCAGCAGCTCAGGATATTCTTTTGCCATAATACGAATGGATTCTTCTGCAGCATCTGTCCGGAAAGTCACTTCCGCGCAGGGAAGCCCCCCCTCACATAAAGCCTTTGCCAGAGGAGCTGCATCCTTTGCATCGTCTAAAACAACTACAGGAATAATACCGATTTCATGGATTTTCTGTACTACTTCGTTCATATTCATCCTCCTTACCTTACTTATTAACGGATTCTGCAATTACTTCATTTCCAGATCAAATCCGAAATAGCGAACTGCATTATTATAGGAAATACCTTTAACAATCTTTTCCAGATTCTTCATATCCTTAGGATATTCACCATTTTCTACCCAGCCACCGATGAGCTCGCACATGATTCTTCTGAAATATTCATGTCTCGGGTAGGACAGGAAGCTTCTGGAGTCGGTCAGCATGCCCACAAAGTTGCCCAGCAGACCAAGATTTGCCAGAGAAGTCATCTGTTTCATCATGCCGGTCTTATTGTCATTGAACCACCATGCGGACCCCTGCTGGATCTTGCCGATGGCATCGCTGTTCTGGAAACATCCCAGCACAGTACCGATCAGTTCATCATCACCGGGATTCAGGCTGTAAATGATGGTTTTGGGAAGTCCGCTGTTTTCTTCCACTGCATTCAGGAAATCAGCCAGCTGATCTGCGGGAGCATAATTGCTGATGCAGTCAAAACCGGTATCAGGCCCCAGCTTTGCGTACATCTTCTTATTATTGTCTCTCTTGCAGCCATAGTGCAGCTGCATTACCCAGTTCATTTCCTGGTATTTTGAAGCAATAAACAGCATGAACGCGGTTTTGAATTTGCCTTCTGCTTCTGCAGAAACCGGTTTTCCTGCCAGACGGTCGGCAAAAATTGCTTCCACTTCTTCTTCAGAAGCCGGTACATATGCAACATAGTTGATACCGTGGTCGGAAACAGAGCAGCCCATGGAAGCGAAGAATTCCATTCTGTTTGCAAGGGCTTTCTTCAGATCCGCAAATGTTCTGATCTCAACACCGGAAACTTCCGCCAGTTTTGCCAGATAATCCAGGTATTCCGGCTTTTCCAGGTTCATGGCCTTGTCGGGACGCCATGCAGGCAGAACCTGCACATCAAATGTTCCGTCCTCCTTAATTGCCTTGTGCCATTTCAGATCGTCAATGGGATCATCTGTGGTACATAACAGTGTTACATTGGACTGTCTGATCAGGTTTCTTACGCTCATGGAATCCTCCTGCAGCTTTGCATTGCACAGATTCCATACTTCTTCTGCAGTATCACCGTTCAGCACGCCGTTGTATCCGAAATATCTCTGTAATTCCAGATGGCTCCAGTGAAACAGCGGATTGCCGATGGCCTTTTCCAGAGTTTCAGCCCATTTCCGGAATTTTTCTCTGTCAGGTGCATCGCCTGTGATGTAGTATTCATCTACACCATTGGAACGCATCTGGCGCCATTTGTAATGATCACCCCCAAGCCATACCTGTGTGATATTATCAAACTTTCTGTCCTCGGCAATTTCCTGAGGATTGATATGGCAGTGGTAATCCAGAATCGGCACCTGAGACGCAAAATCGTGATACAGTTCCTTTGCAGTCTCAGTACTCAGCAGAAAATCTTTGTCCATAAACGCTTTCATAATAATTGACCTCCTTAAAAATCTGTCATTCTGTTAATGAAGGCGCCAAATAAATCTGACGCCCTGATGTAAACGGATTTCTCCGCGTTTTACGCTCCGAAAATCCTCTGTATCATACGTATCCCAGCAGTCCGGGCAGCCACAGGCTGAGCTGGGGAATATATGTTACCAGCAGCAGCACCGCGAAAATCGCCGCAAAGTAAACCAGCAGCTGGCTGATAACTGTTTCAATCTTAACACCGCCGACTTTGACACCCACAAACAGTGTGGTTCCCACAGGAGGAGTGATGGTACCGATACACAGGTTGAAGATCATCATGATACCGAAATGAATGGTATTCATGCCCAGTGCGGTACATACCGGCAGGAAAATAGGAGTAAAGATCAGACAGGCAGGTGTCATATCCATGAAGGTACCAACGACCAGCAGGATCACGTTGATCATCAGCAGAATGACAATTCTATTGTCACTGACCGCCAGAAGTCCGTTGGAAACCAGTGTGGGGATGTTGGTAAATGCCATTACCCATGACATGATGCTGGATACACCGATCAGGAAAATGATAATACCGGTCATCTCCGCGCTTTCCTTCAAAATCTGAGGAATTTCCTTCAGCTTGATTGATTTATATCCGAACAGGGACAGCAGCAGACTGTAAACAACCGCCACAACGGATCCTTCTGTTGCTGTGAAAATACCTGCGGAAATGCCGCCGATTACGATGACGATCAGCAGCAGGCAGGGAATCGCCTGTACAATAACATTGATTTTTTCTTTTGCTGTGAATTTCTGTGTACTTCTGTAACCTCTTTTTTTTGCCATGAAGAATACAACCAGCATACATGCCAGGCCCCACAGGAAACCGGGAATATAGCCTGCCATGAACAGAGCCGCTACAGAGGTTCCGCCGCTGACCAGTGAGAAGGTGATCATAACATTGCTGGGAGGAATCAGAAGTCCCGTGGGCGCTGTCGCAATATTGACAGCTGCTGAGAAATTGGGATCATATCCTTCTTCCTTTTCGATGGGGCCGATGATGGAACCCATGGCGGATGCCGCTGCTGTACCAGAACCGGAAATGGAACCGAACAGCATATTTGCGATAATATTGGTCTGCGCCAGGGCACCGGGTGCACGTCCCGTAAGCAGTTTCGCCAGATTGATCAGACGAACCGCGATACCGCCCTTATTCATGATGTTGCCGGCCAGAATAAAAAAAGGAATAGCCAGCAGACTGAATGAGGAAATACCTGAGAAAATTCTCTGTGCGCCGGTTAAAACAGCCACATCCAGATCCATAATAGGCAGGATGGCACATACTGAAGAAATACCGATGGCTACTGCGATGGGAACACCGGCGATAAGCATCACCAGTAATACTACTAATATAATTAAACCTGAAATTGCTGCGATACTCATATTGATCTCCTTTCCTTTATGATTCCGTCTGCTGTGTTCTGTCGTATCCTGTCACCAGATCAACGATGTTCAGGACCGCATAGATAACAATCAGAACTCCGGAAAGGGGCAGTACCGTATATACAACACCCATGGGGATACCAAGAGATGCCGTAATCTGGGTCATGGTCAGCTGCATGATATTGAAACCACCGTAAACCATGATGCCGCCTGCCAGCACAATAACAAGACATTCAATTGCAATTTCCAGTACCAGTCTGGGAGCACCTGCCAGTTTATCCGCCAGAAATCCCATACGCATATGATCTCTTTTGCCGAATACATAGGCAGCGGCCAGAAGCGCCATCCATGTAAAGCTGTAGGTCAGCAGCTCTTCAGACACCGTACTGGGACTGTTAAAGAAATAACGGGAAGCGATCTGATAGGTTCCCACTACTACCATTAATGCGAAAATAAAAACACATAGAGCAATTGTAATTTTATCAATTACTTTTCGAATCTCATGCAGAACCTTCATCATTCCGACACCTCCCCATCTGAATACTGTGCATTAATCTCCTGAATGTGATCATAGGTATCCCTGATGTTGGGGTTGTCTTCCAGCATCTGTTCCTGAACGCCTGCTACGGCTTCCTTGAACTGTTCCACATCCACATCGATAAAGGTAACCCCCATGTCTTCTTCGGCAATTTTCTTTGCCTCTGCCACCTGACTGTCCCAGTTTTCCAGTTCCACTTCCGTAGACAGTCTTGCAGCTTCCTCAAAGATTTCACGTTCTTCATCGCTTAAGCTGTTTAAGAACTTCAGATTGCCGATGAGCATATCGGGAATCATCTGATGCTTGTTGTAAGAGAAATATTTTGCAACTTCGCCGTGTTTGTTGTTGGTCAGAGCCAGCTCGTTGTTCTCCGCACCTTCGATTACCCCCTGCTGAATAGCGGTATAAACTTCACCGAAACTCATGGGGGACGCAGCTGCGCCGAATGCCTTAACCATACTTACGCTGGCCGGGCTCTGCTGAACACGGATCTTCAGGCCTTTCAGGTCTTCAGGTGTATTGATGGGTTTTGTCGCATAGAAATTCCGTGTACCTGCGTTGTACCATGTCAGCACACGGAAACCTGCTTCATCCGTAGATTCATAAACAGAATTCATGTATTCCGTATCATTCATGGTTGCGTGGTACGCTTCTTCCGATGTAAACAGGTACGGCATACTGAAGATTTCGTACACATCCGCAAATGTTTCCAGATTTGCGGTACCTGCTACTACGAAATCAATTGCACCTGTCTGGGTCAGCTCAATTGCTTTCTGTGCTGATCCAAGCAGTTCATTGGGGAAAATCTGGACTTCATATTTATCTCCCAGATTCTCTTCAATATATTCCTTAAACTTCAAAAGTCCCAGATGCTCGGGATGAGTTTCAGACTGTGCGTGAGAAATACGGATGATCCTCTTTCCTCCTGTAACGGAAGAAGAGCAGCCCGTCAGTCCGAATAAAACAGCGATGCAGAGAACTGCTGCTAAAATTCGTTTTACGCCTTTCATTTCTTTTATCCTTCCATAAATAATAGTACAAGTGACACTAAGTAACTTTCTCACTTCACTTATGTACATTTCCGGTTTGAAATGTAAGCCCTTACATTTATGTCTTTATTTTAACAGACTCTGATGATATTTTGCAACCGTTTTTTCATCGTTATTTTATCCAATTTTTATAATGTCAAATTATGCAGTTTTAATATTTTTCATTTTTTGAAACTTTTCTGTAATTTTTTCTATTGACATTTTCCGCCTAATCGTGTAATTTAAATGTAAGCCCTTACATTCCTCACTTTCACAGTCACCTGTACAGAAATTACGGTAATGATAAAGGAGTCAGATGAATTACAAAACATATGACCTGTTGATCCTTAAATCATCATGGTAATGGAGGAATATCTTTATTATGCAGAAATTTATTAAAATCCATCCGGCGGACAAGGTTGCTGTTGCTCTCTGTCCGCTGACAGCGGGAACTGAAGTTTCTATTGATAATAAGAGTATCACACTTCAGGAAGACATTCCCCAGGGACACAAGTTTGCCCTGAAGGATCTGGCTGAAGGAGAACCGGTTATCAAGTACGGTTCTCAGATCGGCATCACAAAGGAACCGGTGAAGACCGGCTGCTGGGTCCATGTACACAACATGAAGACAGCCCTTGGTGATCTTCTTACTTATACTTATCATAAGCAGGACTCCGCGCTTGCTCCCGCAGAAGAACGATTCTTTCAGGGTTACAGAAGACCTGACGGAAAAGTCGGCGTCCGCAACGAGATCTGGATCATACCCACTGTGGGCTGCGTCAATAACGTGGCAGGTGCCATTGAAAAGAAGGCACAGGCGCTGATTGACGGCAGCATTGAAGCAATCGCAGCATTTCCTCATCCTTACGGATGTTCGCAGATGGGTGACGATCAGGAGAATACAAGACAGATTCTTGCAGACCTGATCAATCATCCCAATGCAGGCGGCGTTCTCGTCCTTGGACTGGGCTGTGAAAACAGCAACATTGATGTGCTGAAGCAGTACATCGGTCCTTATGACGAAAAACGTGTGAAGTTCCTTGTTGCCCAGGAATCTGATGATGAGATCAGCGATGCCCTGGGACTGATCAAAGAACTGGTGGACTGCGCCGGTTCTGCAAAGAGAGAACCCGTCAGCTGCAGCGAGCTGATTATCGGCATGAAATGCGGCGGTTCCGACGGTCTTTCCGGTATCACAGCCAACCCCACAGTCGGAGCATTTTCCGATCTGCTGATTTCCAGAGGCGGCACCACCATTTTAACGGAAGTACCTGAAATGTTCGGAGCCGAAACCCTTCTCATGAACCGCTGTGAAAATCAGGAGCTGTTCGAGAAGACCGTTTCCCTGATCAACGACTTTAAAAATTATTTTACAAGCCATGGTCAGACAATCTATGAAAATCCTTCTCCCGGCAATAAGAAGGGCGGCATCTCCACTCTGGAGGACAAGTCCATGGGATGCACCCAGAAATCCGGCAGTGCGCCGGTGCGTGGTGTACTCTCCTACGGAGAACCGGTGAAGGAAAAAGGACTCAATCTTTTAAGTGCTCCCGGCAACGATCTGGTGGCATCCACCGCCCTCGCTGCTTCCGGTGCACACATTGTACTGTTTACAACAGGCCGCGGCACTCCCTTCGCCTCACCTGTACCGACTGTTAAGATCTCCAGCAACTCTGCTCTTTATGCAAAGAAAGGCAGCTGGATTGATTTCAACTGCGGCGTCATGGTGGAAGGCACCGACCTGGAAACATTAAGCAATCAGCTGTTTGATTATGTGATCGCAGTCGCTTCCGGCGAGGAAGTCAAATCCGAAAAGGCCGGTTTCCACGACATGGCCATTTTCAAACAGGGCGTAACTCTTTAACAAATCAACACAAAGATCGAGGTTTTATCTATTATGAAAAAATTAAATTATCAGACCCTTGAAGAACAGGGTTACGACGGTTTCCTTTTAAAAGATGCTCCCGAACGTGTTCTGCAGTTCGGCGAAGGCAATTTTCTCCGCGCATTTGTTGACTATTTCATCGACATGATGAACGAAAAAGCCTGTTTCAACAGCAAGGTCGTTCTGGTTCAGCCCATCGAAAACCGGGGCGGTTTCAATCTGGCCGATATCATCAATGAGCAGGAGGGGCTTTACACCTTATACCTGCGCGGCATTGAAAACGGTGAAAAAGTCAACGATAAAAGAGTTATTTCCTGTGTCAGCCGCTGCCTGAATATCTACAGTGACTACGAAACCGTTATGGCATATGCAGACAAGCCAGAGCTTCGCTACATCACCTGCAACACAACGGAGGCAGGCATTGTCTATGATCCTTCCTGTCAGTTTACAGAAACACCGCCTGCAAGCTATCCCGCAAAGCTGACTCAGTTCCTGTACCGCCGTTTTCAGAAATTCGGTTCCCAAGCCGGCAGAGGATTTGTGATCCTGGCCTGTGAACTCATCGATGACAACGGCAAAGAACTGGAAAAATGTGTATTAAAATACGCAAAGCAGTGGAATCTGGGCAAAGACTTCATCAGCTGGATCGAGGCTGAAAACATCTTCTGTTCCACTCTGGTTGACCGCATCGTAACCGGCTACCCCAGAAGTGAAGCTGCCGCAATCAATGAAGAAAACGGCTACGAAGACAACACCATTGACACCGGTGAAGTATTCGGTTTCTGGGTAATCGAAGGCCCCGAATCTCTGAAAAAGGAACTTCCTTTCGCAGAAGCAGGCCTGCCCGTACTGATCACGGACAATCACAAGCCCTACAAGCAGAGAAAAGTCCGCATCCTGAACGGCGCACATACCTCCATGGTACTGGGTGCATATCTGGCCGGACAGAACATTGTAAGAGACTGTATGCATGACGACACCATCGCCGGTTTCATGAACAAAACGATCTACGAGGAAATTATCCCCACTCTGACACTGCCCGAAGAAGAATGCAAAGACTTCGCCGCAGCAGTAACAGAACGTTTCAAAAATCCCTTTATCGATCATGCACTGCTTTCCATTTCCCTGAACTCCACATCCAAATGGAGAGCCCGCGTGATGCCGTCTCTGGAAGGTTATGTGAATAAATTCGGCAAACTCCCCGAATGCATCACCGCATCCTTCGCATTCTACATCGCATTCTACCGCGGAACAGAAGGAACGGAGCTGACCGATGCCGGTCTGGTAACAAAACGCCCGAACGGAGACACCTATACCATCTCCGACGACCGCAACGTACTGGAATTCTACAATAAGCACAAAAATGACTCCTCAGAAAATCTGGTACACGCAGTCTGCAGCAACACCGCCTTCTGGGGCAAAGATCTGACAGAAATACCCGGCTTCGAAGCAGAAGTAACAAGAGTACTGGAAGTAATCGACGCCCAGGGAAGCTACGCGGTAATGGAGGCGTGCTTGAAGTAGCTTTTATTCAGGGGTGTTCAGGGGACATTCAGGCGCAGGTCTCTCCTTACGGGACGCGCTCTCGCTCGTGCGGAAACGCAGCGGTACTAAACTCGCAGGCCCCTTGCGAGGCCTGCTCGTTAAGTGCCGGCGTTTCCGATGGTCCCTTCCAGGAGAAACCTGCGCCTTCACTGGCTCCTGAAACGCCTGGAATAAAAGCAGGGAGGGCGCACGATATATATTTATTTTTAACTGCCGACGGTTTTTCTATCGGCAGTTTTTCGTGTGGCGAGAGCGTGCCCCGGAGGGATAAATATGGACCTCCGCGTCCGGGTCGGTCTCCACGCCCCCGTACCTTATCACAGCCTAAACATACTTCTTCAAAGTCGCGCGGATTGCTCCGGGTCCTGCTGTGAGTTCTTTCAGATATCCGCATATCCGGTCTGCCAGACCTGCTTCATACAGGTCTACGCCGAAGATTTGTTTCATGTGCAGGATAGGGGCAACTGCTGCTTCCACGTCCTGTCCTGCTTCCAGCTTCAGTTCTGATACGTAAGGTGATACGGTATCCCAAAGAGGATCAGGGCTGGGTTCGAAGTGGTTTCCGCCATCGTCCAGTGCCATAAGATAACGCAGCCAGCCGGCAAATACCAGAGGAATCAGTTTCAGATCCTGTACATCCAGTTCTTCTGATGCCTGATAAGCCTTGATGGTTTCACCGAAACGGATCGCCAGTTTCTGTGAGGTATCCGTAGCGATTCTCTGCGGTGTATCCGGCATAAACGGATTGGGGATACGTACATTCAGTACGGTATCGATAAATTCTTTCGGATCCAGCACACCGGGATTTACAACCACCGGCAATCCTTCTTTGTAACCGATGGTTTCCACCAGTTTTTTCAGTTCCGGATCCTTCATTTCATCTGATATTTTCTCATATCCCAGCAGACAGCCGAATACTGCCAGTGCTGTGTGAAGAGGATTCAGACAGGTACAGACTTTCATCTTCTCCACCTTGTCTACGGTCTCTCTGTCCGTAAACATCAGACCACCTTTTTCAAGTTCCGGTCTTCCGTTGGGGAAAGCATCCTCAATAACCAGATATTCGCATTCTTCCGCATTTACAAAAGGCGCCACATAGGTGTGTTTTGATGTAATAACCGGCTCCAGTTCCTCCAGACCGTCTTTTCTGAGAATTTCTTCCACAGAAGCATCCGGTCTGGGTGTAATTTTGTCGATCATACTCCAGGGGAAGGTGACCTTGTCCTTCGAATTCACATAAGTCAGGAATCCGGCTTCTGCTTTGCCGTTTGCGGCCCATTTTTCCGCAAATGTATTCATGGCTGCGTACAGTTTGTCACCGTTGTGAGAACAGTTGTCGGTGCTGACCATGGCAATGGGTTTTTCCCCTGCTTTGTAACGGGTATACAGCAGAGATGCTACCTTACCCATGTAACTGGCAGGTTTTTCCGGTCCATTTATAAAATCCTCTGCCACATCGGGAAGAATCTCTCCTTTTCCGTTTACCAGACTGTATCCTTTTTCCGTGATGGTAAATGTGGCCATCTGCAGAGAAGCATTTGAAAAAATTTCTTTCAGACGTCCGAATTCCGCTTTATTTTCAGGATTAACAGTAAGAGATTCCACTACACTTCCCACAACTGTTTTTTCCACGCTGCCATCGGCTTTCAGAGTTACCAGAATACTGTAATCATCGTGAGGATGATTCATTTTTTCAACGATTTCATAATCAAAACCTTCCGCTACAACCAGACCGCGGTCCAGAGCTTTGTCATTCAGAAGATTCTGTACCACATTTGCCTGGAAGGCACGGAAAATATTTCCCGCACCAAAATGAATCCAGAAAGGATTTTTCCTGGTTTCGGCAGTTACCTTTTCCCTGTCAAACCGGGGGAGCGCATAACCGGCCGCTTCCCATTTTGCTGTATCTGTAAGCCCCTGCGCACTTAATTTCATAATTATCTGCTTCCTTTCCACTGTGTATTTTTAACGATTCGCTTTTTCGATTGCTTCCCACAGACCATTCAGATAGGTCGCTCCCAGCGCACGGTCATAAAGGCCGTAACCGGGCATTGCCACTTCCCCCCAGATCATACGGCCGTGGTCGGGACGGATGGGGCCTTCAAATCCGATATCATACAGTGCTTTCATGATTTCATACATGTCAAATGTTCCATCTGATGACAGATGTGCGGCTTCTTCAAAATCTGTAGGAGTGTTGAACTTCAGGTTACGTACATGAGCAAAATGAATTCTTCCTTTCAGAGAACGGATCATGTCGGGAAGATCATTTTCCAGATTGGTGCCGTATGAACCGGAACAGAAAGTCACACCATTGTGGGGGTTATCAACCATTTCCATCATACGGAGGATATTTTTCTTGTTGATAATAATACGGGGCAGGCCGAACACGCTCCATGCAGGATCGTCAGGATGAATTGCCATGTTGATGTCATACCGGTCGCAGACAGGCATGATGCGTTCCAGAAAATACTTCAGATTTTCAAACAGTTTTTCGTCGTCAATATCCTTGTACATTTCGAACAGTTCTTTTACATGCTCCATTCTCTCCGGCTCCCATCCGGGCATTACAGTGCCGTTCATATCACCGGCGATGGAATCGAACATCTTTTCCGGATCAAGTGCGTCCACCGCTTCCTGTGTGTAAGCTAAAACTGTAGAACCGTCAGGACGCATTCTTGCCAGTTCTGTTCTTGTCCAGTCAAATACAGGCATGAAATTGTAGCATACCAGATGAATATCCTCTTTGCCCAGGTTCTCAAGGGTTTCGATGTAATTATCAATATAGGTATCACGGTCAGCTGCACCTGTTTTAATTGCATCATGTACATTAACGCTTTCGATACCTGCCACATGAAGTCCGGCTGCTTCCACCTCTTCCTTCATCTGACGGATTCGTTCTCTGCTCCACACTTCTCCGGGTGCTGTGTCGTACAGTGTGGTGATTACTCCTGTTACACCGGGAATCTGGCGAATCTGCTGCAGTGTAACCGTGTCAAATCTGGATCCATACCATCTGAGTGTCATTTCCATTGTCAAATACCTTCCTTTCAAATAATACGTAAACTCTATTCATGTAACTGCTTACATCCCTGCAGCTGCAATGAATTTCGTTGTTTTTATTATGACAGAATACACTATCTCATTCAATTGACGTAGTTGCTGTATTCATTGCAAATCTTGCGGATTTATGGTATTATGATACAAACCATTAATTGGAAGTCCGGAAATATAAAAGCAGGTGAAGTATGAAAAAAAATTTGCAGACAACCTTCCTTACCCGCCAGTATATGGTGTCCAAAGATTTTGAAATCTATTACTATAACGATCACAATCTTACCAATGTAGACCTTCATACCCATGATTACTATGAATTTTATTTCTTCATGGAAGGTGATGTAAGTATCCAGATCGGAAAAGATGAATATCCCGTACACTACGGTGATATCATGCTGATCCCGCCCCATGTACCCCATCGCCCGTATATTCACAGCCTGGATGTCCCTTACCGGCGTTTTGTATTCTGGATCAGTCAGGAATACTGCAGTCATCTGATACAGATTTCTCCGGACTACGCTTATCTGATGCAGTATGTTCAGGTGCATAAGGACTACATTTTCCATAACGACCAGATTTCTTTCAATATGATCCAGTCTCTGATCCTTCAGCTGATCGATGAGATGCATTCGGATCGTTTTGGCCGTGAAACGCAGATTTTTCTTTACGTGGACAATCTTCTTCTTCGCCTCAACCGCCTGATCTTTGAGCAGCGAAATCCCGGCCCCAAAACCGAAGATATCTCACTGTATCAGCAGCTGACTTCCTACATTGAAGACCATCTGGATGAAGATCTGACTCTGGAAAAGCTGGCCGGAGTTTTCTTTGTAAGCAAATATCATATTGCACATGTTTTCAAGGACCGGCTGGGAATATCCATCCACCAGTATATTACAAAAAGGCGCCTTGCCCTGTGCAGGGAGGCGCTTATGAGCAATATGCGGATTGCTGATACGTATCAGAATTTCGGTTTTAAGGATTATTCCAGCTTCTACCGGGCATTTAAGAAAGAATACGGAATTTCACCGAAAGCCTTCCGCGACGCGCAGATCAATAATATTGCAGCTCACCGGAATTAAACCGTTATATTAAATATATAAGGAGAACCTACATGAATATTTATGATATATCAACAAAAGCCGGGGTTTCCATTGCCACCGTTTCCCGTGTTTTAAACGGCAGCAGCAAGGTCAGCAGTGCCACCCGGAAAAAAGTCCTGGATGTAATCGAAGAAAACGGCTACACGCCCAATGCATTTGCCAGAAGTCTCTGCCTGAACTCCATGTCCACCGTTGGGATCCTCTGTTCGGATTCCTCGGATGTCTATCAGGCGCAGGCCATCTATTATCTGGAGCGGGAGCTGCGCAGCAATTCCTATACTTCCATGCTGTGCTGCACGGGATATCAGCTGGAAGAAAGACAGAAACATATGCAGCTTCTCATTTCCAAAAATGTAGATGCAGTTTTTTTTATCGGTTCTCATTTTATTGAAAATTCTTCTGAGGGAAATGAATACATACTGAATGCGGCAGAAAAATTCCCGATTTTTCTGCTGAACGGAGAACTGGACGGAAGTAATATCTATTCCATCCTGTGTGATGATTTTTCTTCCACAAAAACCATTACGGATCTTGTTTTTTCCAGAGGAAGCAAAAAACCGATCCACCTTTACCGCTCCCTCAGCAGCAGCGGCATGAAAAAAATCCAGGGGTTTTCAAAATCATGTGAAGAACATGGAATCGAGGGCGGTGACAGGAGGATTTTCTCCTGCCCCGGCTCCATTGAAAAAAGCTGTCAGATCGTCCAGAGTGTGAAAGACAGCGGTCTGAATTTTGACTCTGTCATTGCCGCTGACGATGAACTGGCTGCCGGAGCAGTTAAATATGCTCTCCGGAACAATCTGCGCATTCCTGAGGATTTCCAGATTACCGGATACAATAATTCCGTCCTCTCCGACTGCAGCACACCGGAAATTACCACACTGGATAATCGTGTGGAATTCATGTGCACCACAGCCGTTTCCATGATGCTGCAGGTTTTCCAGAGCCGGGATCTTCCTTCAAAAACCATGTTCTCGGGACGAATCGTGGAAAAGAAAACAACGCGGCCATAAAACATATGACTGCGTATGCATGACCGGACCGTAAAGAGCCCTATCTGCCTTTCTTTGCTGTTACAGTATTGATTATCCCCATAAAGGCCGCAAAAAGCACACCAGCCACGGGCCAGATAATCCAGGATCTGCTCCAGTTGCTGAAATACAGGCTGATTCCCAGATATACAGCAGTGACAGTACACCAGTATATCCCCGGGAAGAAGCCGTTTTTCCGGTTCTGTTCTTTTTTCTCCACCGTATAATCCCCCTGCTGAAGCAGCTTATCATAATTCCCGTGGATACTGCCGGACCAGATCAGCAGATATACTGCCGCAGCAACCATAACCAGCAGAACTGCCGTACAGAAAATATAAATCAGATCAGACCTGTTATCCTCTGCACCATCCATGATAAATGCTGCCATCACCAGCGGTACAACGGAAAGCATACACAAAACAATGCCTGTCAGCGTACAGTTCTGGTAAGTACCTTCAAAAGAAGCTTTTTCTTCCTTAAGCTTTTCTGCAACACCATAATCCAGAACCAGTTTTTCCTCTTCCAGCCCGGAAAGTCCGTATGAGGATCTCTGCATGCCTATCCGAATCAGCATCATCACTCCTGCAGGTACCAGAAACATGAAAATACCGAAACCGAACAAATTTACAACAGCCCTCGTTCCCTCCAAAATTATGCCGTCACCATATTCCGCCAGCCCGCTCATCACGATCAGGCTCACCGGAGAAAGAATCAGCAATGCAACAGCCAATGCTGTCCTCCAGGCAAATTTTCTTTCCAGAGTCACAATATATTCCGCCTCTTCCCGGGAAATCCTTCGCGTCTTAAGCGTCTCCCGGCAATCCGCTGTCACACTGCCTTTCGCACCGGTCTGTTCTGTATAAACATGTTCCGTACAGGCCTGTTCACCATGAACGTGTTCCGCATAAGCCGAATCGGAAATAATGCCGTTTCCCGAAAAATTCTTCTCAGGTTCATCTTTCAGAAGATAATCCGTGGTCACACCGAAAATGCTGCTCATTTTTACGATTTTATCCAGATCCGGAACAGAAGCTTTGCTTTCCCATTTCGATACGGCCTGACGGGAAATGTCAAGTCTTGCAGCCAGTTCCTCCTGGGACCAGCCGTTTTGTTTTCTCAGTTTTGCAATCTTATCCGCTAAATCCATAGCACACCCTCTCTTTCACCAGTCAGATATAATACAGGCATTAATATATCATAAATCCCGGTTGACAACCAGCAGGTGCGCCTTGAAATCTGTCAACCGGCGGTTGCATCATGAGGCTGTTGTGTGTTTTTACTGCTTGCTTTTAACATGCCGATGATAATATCCGCTGTTTTTTCCGAATCATATAATCCTGTATTGACCGTAAGATCATAACTGTTTGCTCTTCCCCAGTCTTTTTTTGCATACTGCCTGTAACAATTGCTTCTTTCCTGTTCCACTTTACGGATTCTGCATTCCGCATCAAACTCCGATAAATGTTCCCGTTCCATAACCTGCTGTTTTTTATATTCCATGGGAGCATACAAAAATACATGAAATGCATTTTTATGTTCTTCCAGGACATAATTTGCCATTCTGCCGATGATTACGCACGACTCTTTCTCCGTAATTCTTCTGATTACTTTCACCTCCGCATCATGCAGCGCATCTGCTCTGGTCTGCTCTCCATTTGTATAGGCATACGTCTGTTTATACAGATCATAGAGAAACCCGTTGGCCAGTTTTTCCTGATTCTCCCGAACATATTCTGTTTCCAGACCACTTTCCTGTGCTACCATATCGACCAGTTCGCTGTCATAGCAGCTGATTCCCAGTTTTTCGGCAACGATTTTTCCAATTTTTGCAGCACCACATCCATATTCCCGTCCAATCGTAATAATCCACTTCGTTCCGGCATCCGTCTCGGAAAAAATCCTCTCCTGATCCTCTTTTCTGCATTTGCTGCCTTCGTCCGGAAAAATTTCAGCCATGACCGGCTCCAGATACTGCGTAAAGGCATTGGCGATCAATCCGGTTATTAATGCGGCTATTACCGTACCTGCGCCGATTCCCCGGATCCGGCGAAATATCACCAGTGAAATCACCAGGGCCATAACGGTCATGGATGCATCGACCCATACTTTTGTAATACCAAATTCTTTTTTCAATTTAATAGATACTGCTTTTACAAATCCTTCACCCGGCAGCATAATGACATTGGCCCGAACCTCCAAAAATACACCAAATCCCAGAACAATACAGCCCGCCGCCAGAACACACAGCCTCTCGGGCAATTTCTCAGGCATCAGCCACGAAATCACGGACATGGAAAAATCCAGGAAATATCCGAACAGAAGCGCTGCTCCAATCTGCAGATACTGAATTTTTTCAAATTCTTTTCTCCTGAGAATCACCTGCAGAAAAATCAGAAAAAAATTAAATGCAATGGTAAACTGCCCCATTGTCGGAACGAACCCCATACTCAATACATACGGAATTCCGGATCCCGGGGAAGTCCCCAGCCCTGCTTTTGTAATAAGGCTGATCCCCATTGAATTAATATAGAGACCACACAGAAATACAAGATATTTTTTTACAGTTTTCATAATTCTCACCTGTATAAATAAATTCAAAAGAGCTATGGCTCATACAAACCATAGCTCCCTGCTTCAATCATCAGTCTTCAAAAAGATGATCGGGATGATACACAATATTGCCATGACCCGGTTCTGCTTTTGTATCAGCAATCAGTCCGCGATGTCCGCGAAATTCCATAGGCGCTTTATCGTCTCTTCTTTCCAGAATTCTGCCGCATAAGCGTATGTTTTCTTCAATGATATCCGATACGGCTCTGCCGTCTCCGTGGGATGCCAGAACGGTATCATACTTTCCTTTCAGAACAGTTTCCAGTCTGATCAGACTTTTCTGATACGTTTCCAGAGAAGTAGAATAATCTTCAAACACAAAGGTAAATCCGTTGCAGGCATCGCCCAGAAGCAGAGTGCGTTCCTCCGGAATCAGCATCACCATGCTTCCCCGGGTATGGCCGGGGCAGGCATACATTTCGACCGAGATTCCACCCAGATCAAAACGGTCGCCTTCCTTCAGGTCATTATAAGCGGTAATGGACTGAAGCGGTGTAAAATCCTCTGCGGGTACTATCTGATCGCCTCCCCGCTCCATCAGAAACAGACCGTCTTCACGGAATTCATATGTTCCGTGTTCTTTATAGATGTAGGCATCTTCCTGATTAATATAAACATTCTCCGTAGGAAACTCGGAAGCCCCCATTGCGTGGTCCACATGTCCGTGGGTCAGCAAAACAATGACTTCTTTCTTTGTCAGCTGTTCGATCAGAGGTCTGACAAAACCGATTCCGCTTCCCGAGTCAAGAAGAGCTGCTCTTTCGCTGCCTTCCACCAGATACATCAGTTCCGAAGAAAAGGCATAAATCCGTGTAATATGGTCACTGACCTTTTCCGTTTTAAATTCAGGAACAGACATAATATCTCCTCTTCCGGCATTAAATGTTGGCTTTCAGGAATTCATCAACAATATTTAATACCGTATCGTTGTCAAATCCCAGGCAGCCATGGTTGGCATTGTTGATTTTATAGAAAGTTACGTCCTTTCCCATTGCTTTCATATAATTATACAGCTGACAGCTCTGGTTAAAGGGAACCAGCATATCTCTGCTGCCATGGATAATCAGCGTGGGAGGAGTCGGTCTGTCTTCGGAAAGATAGTTCATGGGAATCGTCGCATTGGCAAGTTCCGGATTCTCAAGAACATTCTTCTGACCGATTTCGAATCCTTCCGGACTTTCAGGATCGTAGTGATTCTGAGAACTGGGATAGTAATTCATCAACGAGAATACTGTAGGGCCATAAACATCAACAATACAGTTAACTTCCGCTGAATATTCCCCGTATGTATCGGTATCCGGCTCAGTATCACCAGTAAAACCGGCCATTAATGCCGTATGACCACCTGAAGAATCTCCGGCCACAGCAACATGCTCCGGGTCTACGTTATATTTTTCAGCATTCATGCGCATAAACCGGACAGCAGTCTTGGCATCCTGCATCTGTGCCGGGAACGGCGCCACCTCGGAAGGACGGTATTCCACAATTGCGATAACATATCCGCGCTGAGCCAGACGGATATGACGTCCGATATTATTCCATGCCCACTGTTCATGAAAAGCAGAGCCCTGGATATAGACAATGCAGGGCCATTTTACCGGCTTGTCCATCTCTTCTTCCGGAGCACCGAAATGAATTTTCGGTTCAATAATCTGTAAATGAAGAGAAAGTGATTCCCGTTTCGTATAATCAAATTTACCTTCGCGTTCCACATATACTACATCTGTATGGATATTCACATAATAACCCCAGTCATCATGAAGATCTTTCAGTACAATACAACCTTCCGGTACTTCATCGTCATGGGGAAATTCTGCCGGTACCGGAGTTGGAATCGGATCCTGAAGCTGTCTTTCTTCCATAATCGGTTTGGGATCAAACATAATAAAACCTCCTGCAAAGTTTTTAAGTGATTTTTCGAATGATGTTTTTCTCGATTTCTTAAGCAATTTCCTTATAATGATCATAATTCTTCACATGGTTTACAACAATGAGAACCAGTGCGATTGCCATCCATATACCGCCGTACAGAAAACCCTGATGCTGACTTAAACCGCCGGACAGTCTGCCAATAAAGGCAAATACATAGCCGAATACGAAAGCTCCCAGTGAGTTGCCCACAAATCCCAGTGAAGTAGCCAGTGCGGAATTGGATTCATTGGTACCGTCATTTACAAGGAAGTTGATATAAGGCATCCACCAGCAGAAACCTACTTTGGCGATAGTGATACCCACATACCACATGGAAACCGATGTTGTGGTGCCGATAATTGCAAATCCGATAATATTCAGCATCAGAGAAAGCCATCCCACATTGTAACCGATTTTTCCTTTTACAAAACCGAAGAAAAGTCCGCCGACCAGTGCTGCAATTCCGCCGAAACTTGCAATAGCTGCAGCCTGAACGGTAGTAATACCAACTTCCACACCAGCCAGGGATGTGCAGTTATCCAGTGCGCCGTAACCGAGGCCGTAGATAAACTGGCAGATTGCACCGATATAGCATGCCATGGGAAGCTTTGACTTCACATCGGAAGTATTAGCTGTATGCTCCACAGGTTTCTTTTCTTCCCGACCGATATCATTCACGAATGCCGGGATACCGAACAGAACCAGTACGAAGATGGCAACCGCATACAGATAAGCACAGTAAGCATAATGCCAGTCATAAACCATGATTCCGGCCATGGTGTAGGAGAAGACCGATGCGCCAAGGCCAACCATGGAAGACTGAAAGCCCATCATAACATTAGCAACGCTGCCTTCAAAACAGTCCACAATCAGAGAAGCAGAGAGCGGCTGAATCAGTCCGACACCGATACCGGCCAGAACACGCACCGCAATCTTTCCAATCAGACTTGGGATGAACATGGGTGAAAATGCACCCACAAAGCACAGGGCAATACCCACCAGACATAAATTTTTCTTACCGATTTTTGCTGCGGAAGCGCCTCCTATGATGTTGGCAATCATACCGCCAATGGTAGGAAATGTTACAAAACTCTGGAGCAGAGCAGGTGATGCATCAGGAAACTCCTGAGCCAGGTCACCCAGCAGACATCCGGCTACGGAAACGGAAGCCAGAAGCAGGGACAACGACAGAACTGCTGCCTGGAAGATTCGGAATTTAATTCCGGTTGGATAATTTCTTTCCATAATCATACCTCTTTTCTCTTATTTTGATAGTGCAATATTACCATTTTCAGGTAAAATCCATCACCCATTCTGTGTATGATTTCTTCCATTTTGTGATCTGTTTTGTTTTTACGTTATATATTTTTACTCCACCACTTTACAACTTTTTGAATAAAAAATATCGTACAGGGACTTTCTGATGTATAATAAGCTTGCTACAACTATTACAAAGGAAAGTGACCCTGTACGACAAACTCATTATACAACGAAAAGAACCTGATTGGTAGAC
>JAXDZY010000056.1:0-27605 GCA_034086685.1 Lachnospiraceae bacterium | reverse complement strand
AAAACATCTTATTTACTGAGGAATCAGGAAACAGGGTTTGTTTGCTGTACAATTTTAAACAGACTATATACACAAATCCATAAAAAATCCGGCAGATGCACAAAGGGATAGTTTAAAGCAAAAAACGTGCGTCTGCCGTGGCGCTTTCCCATTTTTGTCTTGCCTGTTTCTTCAAATTATATTATACTGAAATGGTATGTCCTGTTTTTCAATGAAATTACAGTTTGAAAGTGAGGTGTTTGTATGATTTTATCATGCAGCCATATTAATAAATCGTTCGGAACCGTCCCCATACTGAAGGACGCCGTTTTTCATATTAATGAACATGAAAAAGCCGCAATCGTTGGTATCAACGGAGCCGGCAAATCTACTCTGTTAAAAATCATCATCGGTGAAGAGCCCGCAGACAGCGGCGAAATCATTATTTCCAAAGGCCGGTCCATCGGATATCTGGCACAGCATCAGAATTTTTCCAGTGACAGTACCATTTATGATACACTGCTTCAGGTACGTCAGGATATATTGGAACTGGAACAGAAGATCCGTAATCTGGAGCTTCAGATGAAACATAAAGAAGGACCTGAGCTGGAAGAATTGCTGGAAACCTATGCCAAAGCAACTCATGCTTTCGAACAGGCTGAGGGTTATGCTTACAAAAGTGAAGTCACCGGTGTTCTGAAGGGCCTTGGGTTTACAGAAGATGATTTTACCCGCCAGGTTAATACGCTTTCCGGCGGGCAGAAAACCCGCGTTTCTCTCGGACGCCTTCTGCTGACCAGGCCGGATATCATCATGCTGGATGAACCTACCAATCATCTGGATCTGAATTCCATCGCATGGCTGGAAACTTTTCTTCTGAATTATCCGGGCAGTGTTATTATCGTATCTCATGACCGTTATTTTCTGAACCGGATTGTTAATAAGGTGGTCGAAATCGAATCAGGACAGGTGACCATGTTCAGCGGTAATTATTCTGATTATTCTGCCAAAAAAGCACAGATGCGCGAAATTGCTCTGAAGGCTTATATGAATCAGCAGCAGGAGATCAAACATCAGGAAGAGGTTATCGCAAAACTGAAATCCTTTAACCGGGAAAAATCCATTAAACGCGCAGAAAGCCGCGAAAAGATGCTTGATAAAATTGAACGTCTTGATAAGCCAATGACTCTTAATGACAGCATGCATATTGAATTTCATCCTGCAGTAATCAGCGGCAATGATGTACTAACCATAAAGGGACTGTCAAAATCCTTCGGCAGCATGAAACTTTTTGAAAATGCAGATATTGAAATCAGGCGGGGGGAACGGGTTGCCATTATCGGAGACAATGGAACCGGAAAAACAACTCTTTTGAAGATCATTAATGAGATGCTCCCGGCTGATTCCGGAGAAATCATTCCCGGTTCCAGGGTACATATCGGATACTATGATCAGGAGCAGCAGTTGTTGGATGAGAATAAAACCCTGTTTGATGAACTTGGTGATGAGTTTCCTTCCATGACAAATACGGAAATCCGAAATCTGCTGGCTGCTTTTCTGTTTACAGGTGACGATGTATTTAAGCTGGTTCACGATTTAAGCGGCGGCGAACGCGGGCGTCTTTCTCTGGCCAAACTGATGCTTTCCGATGCCAATTTCCTGATTCTGGATGAGCCTACCAATCATCTGGACATTGTTTCCAAGGAAATCCTCGAAAACGCTCTGACTCACTATACAGGTACAGTTTTATTCGTATCTCATGACCGCTACTTTATCAACCAGACTGCAACCAGAATTCTGTCCCTGTATCACGGACAATTTGTAAACTTCCTGGGCAATTATGATTATTATCAGGAAAAAGCCGCTGAACAGTTTGCTCTGGCAGACCAGGCTGTTTCTGCCAAAACCTTCCAATCTGCTTCTGCCGAAACAATTCGTGAATCCGACACCAAAACAGAGTGGCTTGCAGCAAAGGAAGCACAGGCAAAGGAACGGAAACGCAGAAATGACCTCAAAAAAACTGAAGAGCAGATTCAGAAACTGGAAGAAAGAGACAATGAAATCAATGAACTTCTAACCCAGGAGGAGGTATATACCAATACCTCCCGGCTTATTGAACTTAATAAAGAGCAAAAGGAAATAGCTGAAAAACTGGAGCTTCTGTATATTCAATGGGAAGAGCTTGCTGAATAATCCGATATGCATCAAACAAGGCATTATTTTTTTCACTGTTTATTTGCGGCCTGACCGGCTCTCAACAGACGGTCAGGCTGAATCAGCCCCCACCCCTGCTGATTGACAGGAAGCAACAGATTTCTGCAGCTGTCACGGAAACACAGTTTTATCTGTCCATTGGTCAGCCCAGAATACTTTTCCAGCAGCAGAGCTGCCGAACCGCTTGCCATGGGCACAGCCATTGAAGTCCCGCTTTTCTGCACATAAGGTTTCTGCCCTTCAAAATAACGATAATTGCAGGACATAATATCTTTCCCGTATGCAACCACTTCCGGTTTCATAACACAGCTCTGATATACCGGACCTCTTCCCGAATAACGCATCCGTACTTTTTTTCCATGTTCCACAATCGGGAACGGTTCACAGCACCCTACAGTAATGATTTTCCTGTTGATTCCCGGGCTGGTAATACTGCCCTTTTCCGGACCCGCATTTCCTGCCGCCGCAAAAATACAAAGATTTTCATCCCATAATGCGTCAATTTTCTGCATTAATATTGACCCATCCCGGGTTTCTCTGTCAGGAAGAGTTCCAATTGATATATTTACAATCCGTATCCCGTACTTACCATGATGTATCAATAACCAATCCAATGCCCTGAGAATCTGACTCAGACTTCCGTTTCCATTCTGATCCAGAACCTTCAGTGAAACTATATTTACAGAGGGGGCGATTCCTCTGCATTTTTTTCGGCTCAGCAAACCACTCCCTCCCAGAATCCCCGCAACATGTGTCCCATGTCCATTATCATCATACATCACTTTTTTTTCATTTACGAAGTCTCGAAACGCAATAATCCTGTGATCAAAATCAGGATGGTTCATAATCCCGGTATCCAGAATCGCCACTGTGATGCCTCTTCCGCTGATTCCTGAAGGAATCGGCAGGCGGTACACATAATCCATAACATACACCCAGTTCTTTTTACTTTATCATATGAAGAAATCCTCTCTTTCGTTTGGTATGTTTTAATATGTAAATATAGTCTCCGTTTTGCAATTATCCAATCGGAACATGCGACCATTCGATATACTGAAAATGACCGCCGCATAAACTGCGGCGGCCTCTTTCATTGTCTCTGTTTCTGCCTTATCGGCTTTCCAATCCCATATCTCAGTTTTTATTCTCATTGCGGCTGCGATTTGACCGCATGGAATAATTACTGTGATCATTTCCATAACCTGCATCACTGCGATTCATATTTCCTGTACAATTGGAACGATTGGAATCATCAGCACGATTGGAATTACCCATACGATTGGAACTCTCCGCACGATTGGAACTCTCCGCGCGATTGGAACTCTCCGCGCGATTGGAACCACCGGCACGATTTGAGTTATCAGCACGGTTGGAATTGTCTGCACGGTTGGAATTACCGGAACGATTTGTCCTGTTATCGGAACGGTTTCCGTATTCATTGGACTGATTTCGGTTCTGTTCATTATAATTTGTACGATTGTTTGGCATAAAAAACCTCCTTCTGTGTACCACCAGCGGCATACTTTACAACAGATATGCCATCTGATTCGACTTTAACAGTATGTACAGAAAGGAGGTTTTTATACTTCTCAGTTTTTAAAATTTTATCGTTCCTTTTCGCAGTTTCTCAAGGATATCCTGAAAATATGCAGGAAGCTCTGAATCAAATTCCAGATATTCCTCTGTCACCGGATGAACAAATCCAATAGTTTTTGCATGCAGTATCTGCCCCTGGACATTTTTTACAGCAGGGCCTCCGTACACAGTGTCTCCCAGCAGCGGATGCCCGATACTGGACATGTGTACACGAATCTGATGTGTTCTTCCGGTCTCAAGTCTGCATTCAATATAAGCGCAGGAAGGAAACTGTTCCAGAACACGATAATGAGTTACAGCATGTTTGCCATTCTGTTCATTTACAGCCATCTTCAAACGGTTGGAAGGATTTCTTCCAATAGGCGCATTTACAACACCCTCATGCTCTTTAAATCGTCCTTTCACCAACGCATGGTATCTCCTGTTAATGGAATGGTCTTTCAACTGTGCCGCAATGCAATTATGCGACTGATCATCTTTGCATACAATCAGAAGTCCCGTTGTATCCATATCTATCCGATGAACAATACCAGGACGCAGCACTCCATTAATTCCCGAAAGCCGGTCCCTGCAATGAAACATCAGCCCGTTTACCAGAGTTCCCGATGAATGCCCTGCTGACGGATGTACCACCATCCCTTTGGGTTTATTTACAATCAGAACCGAATCATCTTCATAGACAATTTCAAGCTTCAGATCTTCCGGCAGAATATCTGTCTGCAAAGGCTCCGGTACCGTCAGTTCAATACGGTCTTCTTCGTGAACGCGATAATTGCTCTTAACTGCTTTCCCATTCACAAAGACCCGGCCTTCCTTGATCAGTTTCTGCAGAAAAGACCTCGAATGCTTCTGAAGATAATCCGTAAGATATCTGTCAATTCTCTCGTTTTCTGCACTCTGATCTGCCAGAAAACAATAATGGTTCATAAGTCTTTCCTCCTGGACGGCTTAATGAAGGCACCCAGTTCATCCAGATCTTTATCTTTATAGACAAGCAGAATCAGAACGGCCAGTAAAATAACAGAAACCACGACATAACAATCTGCCACATTGAATATGGGAAAATCAATCAATTTAAAATAAAAAAAATCGATCACATATCCCAAACGGACCCGATCCAGAAAATTGCCTGCGGCACCGGCTGTCAGCAATACCAACAGTATGTGAAACGGAGCATATTTATGCACACAGGGAATCCTGACATAGACGTACACCAGAACACATAATACGATACAGGTAATGACTGCAAAAAAAATCTGATGATTCTGAAGAATTCCAAAAGCAGCTCCCCTGTTTACAAGAAAATTCAGTTCGAAAACCCCCGGAATAATTTCCACCGGTTTTTGCTGATACAGATATTTTACAGCCATCTGCTTTGTCAGCTGATCCAGCCCGATAAGAACAACAAGGGCAGCAAATGAATAAATCAAGGATTTTTTCTTACTCATCAGAACCTCCTGAAAGAATAACCTTTAAAGCCTCTTCCATCTCCCGTCCGGTGACCGACCGATCAATAAATGCCTCTCCAGGCTGTTTCAGAAGGATAAACTTCACTTTTCCCGCTTCCATTTTCTTATCATGCCGGATTGCTTCCATTGCTTCCTTTTCATTAATGTGATCCGTGATAACCGGAAGTCCGGCTTTTTGGATTGTTTCACGGATTCTCCGGTACTGTTCTTCCGAAATCAGCCCGCGTTTCAAGGAAATCCAGGAAGCTGCCACACATCCGAGAGCCACACACTCACCATGCAGCAAACGAAAACTGCTGACTTTCTCAACAGCATGTCCCAGGGTGTGGCCAAAATTCAATAATGCACGTTCACCCTGTTCTTTCGGATCCTCCTCTACAACTTTGCGCTTGATATTACAGCTGACCGTAATCATTTCCCTGCATACAGCCATATCACGATCCATAATCTTATCCATATTGTCGGAGAGCCACTGATAATATACATTATCTTTAATCAGACCATGTTTGATAATCTCCCCCATACCTTCACAGAACTGTTTATCCGTCAGAGACTTCAAAGTTTCAAGATTAATGTAAACCAGAGAAGGTTGATGAAAAGCACCCACCATATTCTTGTATGATTTAAAATCCACCCCTGTTTTTCCGCCAATACTGCTGTCTACCTGAGAAAGCAGCGTCGTAGGCATCTGAATAAAAGAAACCCCCCGCAGATAGGTAGCTGCTGCATAACCTGTCAGATCTCCGGTCACTCCACCTCCCAGAGCAATCAGCATATCTCCTCTTTCAAAGTGATTCAGAATCAGATATTCATACAAATCCTGAACGGTATCCAGAGTCTTATAAGCTTCTCCCGCTGTAAAAACAAATTCTTTAACCATCGAAAAACACTGTGCAGCTATTTCTTTTACAGACTGAAGATACAAGGGTGCCACGTTTGTCTCACTGACGATACAAACTTTCTTCCTGTCCACATCACCCAGAGTACAGAAAGCTTCTTTCAGCCTGCCATAGTTTTCTTCTATATAAATATCGTAAAGTGGTTTCTGATTATAATGCACTGTAATCATATTATTCTCCTTTTCACAAAACAGGAAGAAAGCAAACAACCGCCAGATTGTTTGCTTTTTCCTTAACAGTATGGATTCTTAACTTTCAAACGGTGATTTGGAACCTGTGGAACGGCGGCCGGATGAATCCGTTGAATTTTCGAATTCTCCGGATAAGCCAACTTCATCAGGTACTGCAATCACAATGTACTTGGACGGGAATTTCATATTACCTTTGATTGCATAACATACCCCAAAGGTAAAATCTACAATACGCTGAGCGACATCCAGCTCAAGACCCTCCATATTGATCAGCACAGTTTTTCCTTCCAAAAGACGATCTCCAATCTCCTGTCTTGCCTTGTCATCCTTTGGACGAATTGATACAATTTCAGATTCCACGTTATTACCTCCTCCGATTACAGAAACATTAGAATTGGAACGAATCGGAGTCTTTCCCGTCTTGCTGCTGGAA
Organism: Lachnospiraceae bacterium; assembly: GCA_034086685.1. Taxonomy (GTDB): domain Bacteria; phylum Bacillota; class Clostridia; order Lachnospirales; family Lachnospiraceae; genus TWA4. Next base: position 20,824 of record JAXDZY010000056.1, on the reverse strand, counting down.
AATGCGTCCGAACGATTGAACTGACCTCTTGTTTCTTTTTTAGGAGGTCGCTCTTTAACCTGTGAACTTTTCCGGTTCTCCTTCTGAATACTGTCTGCTCTGTCTTCTTCTTTGTTTTTTCCACCCCGGGATTTTACGGGTTCTTCATCTTCCTCCTCATCATAATCTTCATCATATGAGAGCTTCATAAAGTCCAAAAATCTTTCAATCATATTAGCCATATATCAATCCTCTTGACATTATTTTTCAAATTTCTGCTAACTGGTTACAAAAATCCACCCGTCAAAGCACCCGGCGAATAACCTGCGCAGATGTACGCAGCTGTTCCAAGTTGAAAATTGTTCAGTCAACCAGTTAAACTATAGCACATATTTTTAATAAAGTAAATCATCTTCACTGACTGTTGAAGCATTTAATACGATATGGTCATATACCGACAAACCATACACCGTTCCGGCTTTTACAATACAGTAAGAATCATTCTCATCCAGTATATCAACCACTTCAAATACCGCATAGCCTTTATTCACATTATAAACGCCTGTCAATGTCTTCTTGCTGCCTACTTTATAACCGTCTCCGCCTATCGTACCATCCTCTGCAACTTTCAGGATCACATCTCCTTCCTGAAGCTCTGAGGTTTCAATATAATAATACTGACTGTCCACATAACTGATTGCGGGTACAATCACTTCCTTATCGGATTCACCGGTGCTTCCGGCAGGTCTGCGGAAAAACTGCACACTGTTTGAATTCTCCGGCTCGCATGCATATTCCACAGGAATCGTATACAATTCATCCGACACCAGACAGGTCTTCGGAACCTTCAGTCCCGAAATTACCGGCTTAATCAGCTGAAAACTGATCAAACGGTCCGCAGCATAAGATGACATATAATCATCCAGAGTCAGCCTGGCCAGCTTTTCGCCATTAGAATCTTTATAAACCTGAATCTTTGCTTTTACTTTTGAATTAATATCTTTCAGCAAAACGGTCGCTGAAGATTTATCTGCAAAATATTCAGCATCTGAATCCGTAATCGGAATAATAATCGACCATTTCTCATCTGAAATGATTTTACATACCGGCTCTTTTTCCTTCACCTGATCACCTGAAAGAACCCGGGAGCTGGTAAGTGAAAGACTGCTCAGCCCTTCTCTTGTTATATGATCTGCTGATACGGATTCATAACCATCCAGTGTAAAATATACACTGCCACTAACTGATGCTTTCTCCATACTCAGCCCTGAATCATCTCCCTGTTCCCCGGCCTCCTGCAGTTCAATGCCATATAATGTGGTTGTCAGCTGATCTTTAAAAGCATATACATCTGTATATTTCTGTCCTCTGTATCCGGTACTGAAATGATTGAGATACTTACGAAGAGATCGATACTGCTCATCTGTAATACTGTTTTGAACAATATTGCCGCCGGACTGAAGATGTTCTCCTGTTTTGTCAATGGCATATACTACACCATCCACACTAATCCGGTCACCGTCATTTACATAGCATTTGATATATCCTTTCGTATCCGCATACATCACGTCCTCTTTCCTCAAAATCAGACCGGTATAATTATGATTCTGAGTAAGAGAACCTTCCGTGACTTCACAGACCTTTATATCCTCCTTTGCAATGTATTTACCAACCACAATGACCATATAGATTAAAAAAATCAAAAAAATCAGATGTACAATATTAAAGCGCCTGACACGCAGCACTTTAACTTTCTTTTTGGTCATCTTAACCTCCCGTCTTCAACTGTCAGAACATCATATTTGCAGATTATCAGAAATCGCTCAATTCCGGAAATTCCGCATGAATTACATCCTGTAAGGATATACTGACATTATGAATATTATAATGAATCACTCTGCAAAGTTCAAGGATGAATGTATGAAAAAATGTATATTTTTTGCAAAACCGCACAAAATACAATTGTAGTTCGCTTTGCGGATTCCTCCAGCAGCGGGTCGCTTCAGTGACACTTTACATTTCCCCGCAGCTGCAAATTTGTTAACAGGAGGCAAAATATGGATACACGTGGATTGGATTATACTGTATTAACAATTACGATCATCGGTGCAGTCAACTGGGGTCTGATCGGGTTTTTCGGCTTTGATCTGGTAGCATGGCTTTTCGGAACCATGACCTGGCTTACCAGAATCATTTATGCAATTGTAGGCTTAAGCGGTCTTTATCTGATCAGTACCTACGGCAGGATTCGTTCCGCTGCTATGGAATCCTGATTCCTGTGCATTTTATAGCAAGGCAAAAAAAGTTGCATTAATTTCCTGTCTGGCTATAAACAGAATCCAACCGGGATACCAGCCGTATAACTGTAAAAAGCAGCTGTTCCATCAACAGCTGCTTTTAATTTCATATCATACCTGTTTATGCACTGTCAGATCATTCTGCATCAGTTTCCGGCAGTTTTACAACAATTCTGATGATTATAATGCCTCCGAAACAAAAGGCAGAATAGCCTCTGAGAGATCCTTCTTATCCATGGAAACACTGATGACAAAGTCAACTCCGAACTTTTTGCTGATTTCATCCAAAGTTAATACGGCATCTGTAATATCCTGTCCTTCCAGATATGCAAGTTTCAGGAAACTATCCAGAAACATACATTCAAGGTCATGATCCTGTGCTACAATACCACAAATAAAACCAAGAAATGCCTCACATGACTTTACAGAATAATCCATAACATTAATTAACCGAACTCTATTATTCAGTTCGTACATGTGTTTTGTGTTTTTATCCAGGTAAACAACAGAACCCTTTGCTTCTTTGATTGCTGAGTTGGCCTTATCAAGGAGAATTTTAGTTTTTCCCTTTCCTTTTGTTCCGGCTATAATCTGAACCATAGCAATCCCCTCCTTTAGGTAGTTTTATCATTATCTGAACATTATTCAAAATGTTACATACAACTATTTGTAGATTAATTAATTATAGTACAAATCCTATAGAAACACAACATTATTTTTCAATTTTCATTACAATATGTTCAATTTGTTCATACAGACTATCACGGCTTTTTGCTTTCAAAACAACGGCAAGGTAGTTTTCTCCCAAACTGCTGGTGCACAGGAGAACCAGACAATGACCTGCAGAACTGGTAGTACCGGTTTTTCCTCCCAGAATATGGACAGAACCTATATCCGAAATTCCATTCTCCACATACTGTACTGTGGAAACATAGTTTTCTTCACGCCTCTGCCCATCTGCATCCTTATATACCGAACGATAGGTTCCTGCAGAAATAATATCAATAAAACGCTGATCTTCCATCAGCTTATGAACAATCAGATAAATATCATATGCTGTCGTATAATGTCCCCATTCCGTCAGACCATTCGGATTTTGAAATTGAGTATCCACACAACCGCATTCCTCAGCTGCATCGTTCATCAATCTGACAAAAGATGCCTTATCGCCGGCTGTGTCAACAGCCAGCACATTGGCAGCATCCACTCCGGAACACAGAATCATACCGTAAAGAAGCTGTTCGACCGTCAACTGATCCCCGGCCCTTAATCCTATCGTGGAAGTATGGGACAGTCCTGTAAGTTCCTCTGAACGAACAGTAACAACATCCGATAATTCCCTGTTCTGAAGCACTACATATGCGGTAAAAAGGGTAGTTATACTGGCAGGATTCATCTCCTGATAAACATTTTTCGCATAAAGTACTTCCGGATTATCCAGGCTGAACAATAAAGCTGCTCCGGCACTCACTTCATCATCCTCATATTCAGATGAATCTTTCGGAATGCACAGCTCACTCCCTGACCATTTCTGCTTACCGGCAATCAGCGAAGAAATCGCCTGTGCGTTCTCAGACAGCTGATGTTCATTAGCCAGCAATACCTCCCTGTTGCATCCACAGCCGGTAAACAGAAGAAGCGCTGACATAAATAAAGCAATTTTCCTGAGTTTACTCATAACATATTTCGTAATTGTCACTCCAATTATTTGTATACTTCTCTCCAGTCCAGATCCCCGTTGTCCAGAGCCTTAATCAAAAGTTCTGCTGTAGCTACATTAGTAGCCAGCGGAATATTATGCATATCACAGATTTTTACCACATTGTTAACATCCGGTTCGTGGGACTTCGGAGACAGGGGATCACGCAGAAAAATCACCAGATCAATCAGATTCTGCTCAATATGAGCAGAAAGCTGCTGCTGTCCTCCCAGATGTCCGGCAAGGAATTTGTGGACATTCAGATTAGTTACTTCTTCAATAAGCCTTCCTGTCGTTCCCGTGGCATATAATTCATTTTTACTCATAATTCCTCTGTAAGCTACACAGAAATTCTGCATTAATTTCTTTTTTGAGTCATGTGCAATAAGTCCAATATTCATTTTTGCATACCTCCTGGTGGTTAATTACCTACTCTCTTCATATTCATAATAAATCTTCATTGTCGTTTATCAGGTCTGCTTCCGCTGCATACCTATATTGAAAACCATACCCGCTCCGATAAACACACTCAGCAGGGAACTGAGTCCTGCACTGATAAAAGGAAGCGGCAATCCTGTATTAGGCAGGATAAAAGTAGCAACGCCGATATTAACAAAACTCTGAAAGGCAATCTGTGCTCCAATGCCTGCAGCAACCAGACGCCCTGCTGTATCCTGTGCACGGCTTGCTGTCAAAAGACATTCTACCACAACTAAAAACAAAATTGCAATAATTAAACAGCATCCGGCAAAACCAAGTTCTTCTCCTGCTACCGCGAAAATAAAATCAGTGTCTTCCTCCATCAGATAATTGCCATTCTTTACCGAATCAAGGCTTTCATTAAACAATCCCTTTCCATACAGACCTCCGGAACCGATTGCCATAACAGACGTGGTTTGCTGCATAGCCAGATCCGGAAAATCCTGAGGATGCAGAAACGAAAGAATACGATTTCGCTGATACTTTTCCAAAAACGGAACCATATCTTTCTCCACCAGGAAAATAAATGTAGCCGCAAAGGGCGTTACCACTGCCAGAACCGATAGAATCCACCGGTAACTGATCTTCGCTGAGAAAATCATAACTACAAAAATAAACATAATGACCAGCGAAGTAGATAAATCCGGCTGAGCCATAACCAGAAGCAGAGGAATCCCCACAAGCATAACGCTCAGCGCAACCACTGCAAGAGCATTAATTCTCTCCTCATATATCTGAAAGAACTTTGCCAGCACTATAACAATAGCTATTTTGGCAAACTCTGACGGCTGAATGCGAATCGGACCGATATCAATCCACCGGATCGCGCCTGTACCGGCTGAAGTACCCAGAGGGCTGAAACGTGTCAAAAGGAGAATTCCACAAATTCCCGCATAAACCACCAGATACATTTTGGTGATCCAGTGGTAATCAATCACTGACACAATCAACATGGCTGTCATACCAATTGCAACACCCATAATCTGCTTTGTGTAAGTTGATTCTTCACCGGTACTGAGGGTAGCACTTCGAATAATGAGAATTCCCATAACCGACAAAAAGATGATATAAAGCAGTAATTTAAAATTAAAATGCCTGAATTTATATTTCTGAAAAGCAAACATTACAGCTGCGTACCCTTGTCCCTTTTCACGTCTTTAATCGGTATATTCGCATACAATGTCGGCACCGCTTTTCTTGAACCATCAACTTCTGTTGTCGTCAGCTCAATATTAATATCATCCATATCGACATCCATATATTTTGAAATTACTGCTATTATGTCATCTCTGATCGCCTGCATCATCTCCGGGGAACAGGCAGACCGGTCAGAAACCAGCAACAACTGAAGCCGATCTTTTGCCACAGAACCGGAAGAAGGTTTTTTTCGAAAAAAATCTAATAAATTCATAACAGTATCTTCCTTTCTTTCAGCCTCGGAATAAATCACGCAGTTTCTTCCAAAAGCTGTTTCCCTCATCAAGATTCATCAACGGAACCTCTTCACCGAGAATCCGTCTGGAAATATTCATATAAGCTTTCCCCGCCAGTGTATCCTCTCTTCCAACCAGAGGTTCCCCCTGATTGGTCGCAATTACGATATTTTCGTCATCCGGGACAGCACCGATCAATTTAATGGCAAGCACATCCACCACATCATCAATTGACATCATCTCGCCTTTTTTAACCAGATCCATACGAATACGATTTACAATAAGCGCATTGTCTGAAATACCGTTCGCCTCCAGCAAACCAATAATGCGATCTGCATCGCGGATAGCAGATACCTCCGGTGTCGTTACCACCAGAGCACGATTTACACCGGCAATTGCATTTTTAAAGCCCTGTTCAATACCTGCAGGACAATCCAGAAGAACATAATCGAATTCTTCTCTTAATTCTCCTGTCAACGCTTTCATCTGTTCCGGACTGACAGCCGTTTTCTCCCGTGTCTGGGCACAGGGCAGAAGATACAGATTGTCAAATCTCTTATCCTTAATCAAAGCCTGCTTTAATCTGCAGTTTCCTTCAACCACATCCACCAGAGTATATACAATACGGTTCTCCAGTCCCAGCACCAGATCCAGATTTCGAAGTCCGATATCCGTGTCAACCAGAACAACCTTTTTATTCATCATCGCAAGCCCGGTTCCCACATTTGCCGTAGTTGTGGTCTTTCCTACACCACCCTTGCCGGAAGTTACTACTATGACTTCACCCATTTATTTATCCTCCATCACTGTTCCATTTATTCACTACAAGCTGCAGAAAAGTTGTCCAACTATTCCGCCATATCTTTCTGAATATTACTTCTATTGTAACCGATATATCCGTTAATTTCCAGTTGTTTTTATGAGATATCCAGAGAAGATAACGTTTCTCTGTCAAGATTCTCTATAAAAATATTTTCATCCCGTAAAATCGCTATTTTAGGGGTTTCATCTACACTTTTTTTCTTTCTCAGGCGATGTCTGTCAGATGGCACATCGCCGCATTTCGCCACGATATTGTCAATCCGGATCTGCATTGGCTTCATCTCCAGAGCCACCACAAAAGCCTGACGATTTCCGGTAATTCCGGCACAGGCAACACCTTTCAATGCACCCAGAATTATAATATTTCCTCCGGAAACCACCTTTCCGCCGGGATTCACATCACCGATAATGACCACACTGGATTCCGACTCCACCACCTGACCGGAGCGAAGCGTCCCTTTATAGAACATATTTTCTGCTGTTCTCTGTTGCTGATACTGCAGAGCATCTTCCAGCTTTCGGGTATACAGCATCTCTTTGTCAGGATCTTCGTCCATCAGATACAATACTTCGATATCCGAATTCTCCGTAATAATATCCAATAAAGACTGCTGTTGAGAAGCCGTCAGAGTTCTCCCTTCAAATGCAACTGCCATCTGGCTCTGTTTCAGAAAATCTGAAAGCTCTCTGAATTTATCCGCTACACACTTCTGAAGCTCTTTAAACGGCATCTCATTATCCAGAATCACCGTAATACCTTTCGCACCTTTATTAATATTGCCTTTTACAATTACTGCCTGTTTCATAATGCCTCCTCTGTACTGTATCAATCAGCAGGATCCACACCTGTTCCTGTTGCCGAAGCAGCACTGCCATTCAGGATTGTCTTCAAATCCATCTTGCCATAATAGTAGGCCAGTACATCGCTGGCTACCGCTACAGAATTCGCTGCCGTATAACCATATGGCATGGATACACTGATTGCCACTACCGGAGAATCGTATGGAGCAAAACAGATAAAGTTTGCATGATTTCCCCTCTTCTTATCCTCCTGAGCTGTACCGGTTTTTCCTGCCACCTGAACATCCAGCTTGCCAAACCAGCTGCTGTACTTACTATTAGCATAAATCGCATTGTGCATACCTTCATGCACAACATTCCACTGTTCATCTTTAAAATCCAGTTTTCTGATTACTTCTTTACTGCTCTCCTCCAGTGTATTTCCCTGCGGATCTGTCGTCTTCTTAACCAGATTCAGATCAAGGACTTCCCCCCGTGTGGCAAGCGCAGTCAGATAACGGTTAATCTGCGTATTCGTATAGTTATGAGTACCCTGCCCGATACCCGAGGGAACCGCATCCGATTCCGTCACCTGAGGCGAGATCTCTGAAATCTCAATTCCCGAATTTTCGCCCAGTCCAAACATCTCCGCATATTTGGCTATGGCAGCAACGCCCTTTGATTCATTATACTTTCCGCCGGAATCCAGTGCAAGACGGTAAGCAACTTCTGAAAAGAAATAGTTGCAGGATTTTTCCAGAGCAGTCGCAATTCCCAGTGTACCGTGATTTCCAGGAGCAATGGAACATTTCAATTCATACCCGGCTTCAGTAAAAGTACCATTGGAAGCTGTTGTGATCTTTTCATTGACCCCAAGCACACCTGCATCCATTCCCGCCAGAGCAGTAATCGGCTTGAATATGGAACCAGGAGCAGTCCTTGTCTGAGTAGCCCTGTTGTACAGAGGCTTGGAGAGATCCACGTTCAGCTGGGCAAAATAGCTGCTGTCAGAAGTAACACGGTTATTATCATAGCTGGGATATGTCACCAGTGCCAGAACCTCCCCTGTCTTTACGTCCGTAAAGACAATAGACCCGGAACAGGGATCGAGAGCCAGCTGAGCCGGTGTAATCTCTATATTGGATATCTTTTTCTTTATAAAATAATACGAACTTCCGCCATTTTTCAGATTATTGTATTCTTCTTCATTATACTTCAACACTCCCTGATCAAATAATGTCAGACAAAGCTCATTGCCGCTTACGGTATTGGAATCGATAAGGTAACGGTAAACCTTTTTGGCGTACTCCTCATCTTCTGCGAGAAGTTCCCGCAGTGTATCTACCAGTGCATTCATGGTCTGTTCCGTGTCCGCATAACGACTGTCAAGATTCAGCTTCGTAACATCGATCCACCCCTGTGTCAAAGCAGAAATCAGGAAACTGCGCAGACTGATTTCGTCAGCAGTCCACTGTTTATACAATGTGGATGATTTATCGATAGCATTCTTTTTCAGAATCTCCTCACTTTGCAGTAAACTGAATACATAATTCAGACTGTCTTCCTCTTCTTCAGAATAATCACTGTTTACTTTGCTGTTTTCATCCAGCAGAATGCTGCAGATGGAATTCAGCATTTCATTCAGCTTTGTCTGATGCTTCCGATACATGCTTTTTTCCGTATCGGAAGCATCTTCATCCGCAAACTCCTTCATGGACAGGACATTGTTATTAATCAACTGGAAATACACATCTTTAATTGGAATCATAATATCGGATGAAGCCATTCCAGGTGTAATCGTTACATTCCCATTGACAAGCTTCGATACAAGAACACCTGCCAGATGCTGCTCCAGCAAATTATAGGCAGCAACCTGCAGATTACGGTCAATAGTCAGATAAACATCATTACCTGCCTGAGCCTCTGTTTCATTTTCCACGCTGAGCACAATCCCCTGATTATCCACAACAAGATCTCTGCTTCCTTTTGTTCCCTTCAGAACATCTTCATAGCTGGCTTCAATACCGGTCTTTCCGATAATATCTCCGGCAGAATAGGAATCATCCAGAGAATCCAGATCATCAGAAGAAACCTGACCGGTATAACCGATAATCGGAGCAAAATACTTTGCATCCGCATAAGTACGGATACTGTCCTGCTCTATGGATACTCCAAGCAGATCATATTCATGTTCCATAATATCGGAAACTGTTTCTTCCGAAATGTCAGCCGCAATAATTGCAGGAACGTATTTACGATAGGAATTCAGCGCCAGGGCATAACGGATATCAATCAGTTTCAGTAAAGTATCCGCATCCGGTTCATATGTCTGTTCTTTTTTTCCGTTAACGACTGTGATGCCTACACCATATCTTTCTGCCAGCTTGTCCACCACATATTGAGGCGTGTACCAGCTGACAGGATGTTTTTTCTCTTTCGGAGCATCTTCTTCCTCACTGTAAACATCCACATCTTTCAGAAAACGGATCAGAGCCCGCTCTGATGCGGTCGTAAAAACATATTCTCCGTTCTCACAGGCAATGGAAAGTGACTGGGAATATTTTTCCCCATGTTTATCCAGAATCTCAATCAGCCTCAGAATCATCAGATTTCTTTCATAAGCAGTATAGGAACCATCATCAACAATTCCCACTGAATAAGCCAGCTTATTATACGCCAGCTTTTTCCCGTTGCGGTCATAAATAGTTCCTCTTGTATAATCCTCTTCCACTGTTTTGGTACTTGTCTGGTGATATTCTACCTGATAACTTTCACCTTCTACAATCTGCAGAGTAAACAGACGCATGATCAGCGCGCCAAACATCATTGCAGAAACCACGCCTACAACAAACAGCCTGGATATAAGAATATTTTTCAGTTGATAAAGTAAATTACTTAATAGATTTTTTAGCAATTCTTCTGCCCCTCTTCTTAACCCAAATATCGATTTTCCTGTTTACAAGAATCTGAATCCTGAACAATACCAGGGAAATAATCATTGTATACACAACCTCGGGCAATATAATATGCCACAAATAAAACACAAAATTCAGCCGGTTGCGAAGCACAAAACTGAAAACAAATATATAAAATCCCATACAGAAATCGCTGACACCACAAAGTAAAGCAGGGATAATATAGTTATCATCATTCAGATATCTGCGAAAATATCCGCAGATAAAACCGATATACATATACGGAAGTGCATAATATCCAAGTATGCTCCCATACATGGTCTCCATCAGGAAGCCGGAATAAATACCTGCTATCATTCCTTCCTTATGACCTTTTGACAGACCATAACCCGCAATGATAATGATCAGAAGATTCGGCGAAATACGAATCAGATCAACAGAAGGAAATACATTCACCTGGATCAGAAAAACAACTGTAATAAATACCAGCATGGATCCATATTTCTTCATATATCATACCCCTTTCAGCGTCATCTGCATCGCAGTAATCCTGTTAACCTGTACCGTGTCCGACGGCTATTCCTCTATATCATCGCCATTGTTCTTCATGGTCGTTATCACCAGAACCGTATCCAGATGGCTGAAATCCACATACGGAATGATTGTACCTGATTTCGTCATATTGTTGGCATCTGTTTCAATCTTGTCCACATAACCGATCATCAGTCCCGGAAGATATTTTGTACTGATGTTTGAAGTTACGATCTTATCGCCTTCCGAAATACTGGCATCCTTTTCCACATACATAATACGCATCCTGCCATCTTCATAAAGCTCCAGATCTCCCGAAATCATACAACGCTCCTTGGTACTCATGGACATTGCGGTAATATTGCTGTCATCGTCAATAATGGACATTACTCTTGAGGAAGAAGGACCAACGGAAGTAATAATACCTGCAAGACCTCCCTGTGCCAGCACCGCCATATCAACGGCCAACCCGTCATTGCTTCCTTTATCAATTATAAAAGAATGGAACCAGTTTCCGGAATCTTTTGAGATTACATTGGCTCCGGTCATCTCATAATCTTCGTACTGATTGGACAGTTTAAACAGTTCTCTGTACTCATCAATCTCATATTTGTCCTGCTGCATCAGGCTGATCTCCTGCTGCAGCTGCATAACCTGTTCTTTTAATTCCTTATTCTCTTCCTGCGCTTTCCGAAGACTCTCCACATTGGTTACCACATCAACAATGGCAGAACCGGTTTTGTTAATGCCTTCCTGCATTGGCATCAGTACGGTTTTTGCCACAGACTGTATACCACTTACAGAGCCTCCCCTGAATACGGAAATTCCGATCAAAGCAATGAATAATACAGTCAGCCCTGTCAGCACAAACCTCAATGGCCGATTAACTTCCTTTTTCTCTTCCATCTGCATCCTACCTTCTTAAAATAGTATCTGTGTGAATTCATACCTTCGGATGAACCGTTCCGAATTGAATAGCCTGCCGGGAAACTGCCTATTACAGATATCCTGCTGCCTTCATGCTGAAATACCGGTTATTGCCGATAATAATGTGATCCAGTAACAGTATATCCAGCAATTCGCCCGCTTCCTTTACTTTTCTGGTCACAGCAATATCCTCTGCACTGGGTGACGGATCTCCACTGGGATGATTATGGATCATAACCACATGCACCGCACAATTCCTCAATGCTTCAATAAAGAGTTCTCTGGTAGAAACCAGAGAAGCATTCACAGTCCCTTTCGTCAGCAGAACTTCCTGAATCCAGTGATTTTTCGTGTCCAGAAAAACCAGATGCATCTCCTCCTGTTCCAGCCGGCTGAAAGGCTCCATATAATACTGAGCGATTTTCTCAGGTGAATTCAGAAGCGCCCTATCGCGGACTGCATACTCCGACATCCTGCTGCACAGTTCCGCAAGACACTGAATCTGAATAGCCTTTACCTGACCGATTCCCTCGATCTGCATCAGCTGCGCAGATGTCAATCCACGCAGATTGCCGAGCCTGCCTTCTTCACCGCAAAGCATCAGAATCTTTCTGGCAACCTCCACAGAATTATATCTTCTGGTTCCGCTTTTCAATATTACTGCCAGGAGCTCCGCATCACTCAATGAGGAAGCTCCTCTCTGCATACATTTTTCATAGGGACGCTCCGAAACAGGAAGCCCCTTTATAGTTACATGGCTCAACTGCTCTCTTCAGGCAGAAATGTCATGTGTTACATATAATCTTACAGGCCTATATATTCTAACATAATTCTGCATAAAAGTATAGATAAAGTTCCATGTTCACAAATCTTTTACGTTTCTTAAATAATTCTGACGAAAAAACACAGAAAATTATAAGAATGGAACCACTACAACCGGATCAGTCCCGCTTCTTTCATCTGCTGCACAGACATTAAAATACCAAACTGAGCATGATTCCAGGTAAGCCCGCCCTGGAAAAATACCGTATACGGAGGACGCAGAGGACCATCCGCACTTAATTCAATGGAAGACCCCTGTACGAAAGCTCCTGCAGCCATGATAACTTCAGAATCATATCCCGGCATGGCCCAGGGTTCCGGAACAACAAAGCTGTCCACCGGTGCCGCCATCTGTATACCTCTGCAAAATGCCTTCAGTCCTTCCGCTGTTTCCAGTTCCACCGCCTGTATAATATCATGACGACTTTCTTTTGAATCCGGAATCACCCTGAATCCCAGCTTTTCGTAAATATATGCTGCAAAAACAGCTCCTTTCAACGCTCCTGCCGACACTGTGGGAGCCAGGAAAAATCCCTGGAAAAAGGTCTGATTGAGTCCCAGACTGGCACCAACTTCTTTTCCAAGTCCCGGAGAAGTCAGACGATAAGCGCATCTTTCTATACAATCCTTTCTTCCGGCAATGTAGCCTCCCACCGGTGCAAGGCCGCCTCCCGGATTTTTAATCAGTGATCCTACGATCATATCCGCTCCCACATCAGAAGGTTCCCGTGTCTCAATAAATTCGCCATAACAATTATCTACCATGACAATTACTTCCGGTTTGATATCCTTAATAAAACGGATCAGCTCACCAATACGATCCACAGACAGTGTCGGACGGCTGGCATAACCTTTTGAACGCTGAATGGTTACCACTTTTGTGCGTTCATTAATCGATTTGCGGATATTTTCCCAGTCAAAACTTCCATCCGGCAAAAGGTCTGTCTGCGTATAGGTTACTCCATATTCAGCCAGAGAACATGCCGACGGGCGGATTCCTATAACCTCTTCCAGAGTATCATATGGTTTGCCCACAGGTGAATACAATTCATCCCCGGGCCGGAGATTGGCAGCCAGTGCCAGATGCAGTGCATGGGTCCCGCAGGTGATCTGTGCACGAACCAGAGCATCTTCTGTATGAAAAGTTTTTGCATATACCTTTTCCAGGGTATCTCTTCCATCATCGTTATATCCATATCCCGTGGATGTGGAAAAATGATGTTCCGCCACACGACATTCACGCATGGCTTTCAGAACCTTCAGCTGATTGTACTGTGCAACCCTGTCAATTTCCTGAAAACGTTCGGCAAGCGCTTCCTCAGCCTCTCTGCCCAGGTCCTGAACCTCCCTGGAAAGTCCCATGGATGTATACAAGTCTTTTATCTCTTCTGTGATTTTTGATGTTCCCATAGTTAATTCTCTTTTCTTCTTTATATTGATTTGCTGAAATTCCCTGAAAATGGCAGAATCTGTCGTTGAACACTCCTTTTCAGATCAAATTACAGTATATTTTTCTCTTTTAAAATCTTCAGCATGGCTTCAAGCATCCTGTTTTCATCATAATCATAATCTTCTTTTTCAATCCAGCATACATCCCGTTCCCTCCGAAACCAGGTCAGCTGTCTTTTTGCAAAATGCCTTGTATCCCTTTTCAAAGTATAAATCGCTTCTTCCAGAGTACAGTTTCCCTGCAGATACGCCAGAATTTCTTTATATCCCAGCCCCTGCATACTGACCATACCTGCGTGACAGCCTTCCTCATGAAGTTTTTTCACTTCCTCCAGAAGCCCCTGCTCCAGCATCTGATCGATACGCAGTTCAATCCGTTCATACAGTTTCTGACGATCCATATTCAGCACAAAATAAGCAAAATTATAGGGAGACTGTTTCTGTCTTTCCGCCTCATTATGCTCCGAAATCCTGTTTCCAGTCTGCTGGTAAAATTCCAGAGCTCTGATTACCCTTTTCACATTATTCTGATGAATTTCATCCGCTGCCCGTGGATCCACTTCCCGAAGCCGCTCATGAAGCCAGACTGCTCCATGTTCTCCGGCCTGCGCTTCCAGCTGCTTCCGACAGGCCGTATCTGTTTCAGTCTCTGTAAATGAAATATCGTTTACAAGCGCCTGAATGTAAAAACCGGTCCCACCTGCAATAATAGGAATATGATCATTGGCATAAATCTTCTGCATAGCCTCTTTGGCCATCTGCTGAAATGTGACCACATTGAATTCTTCATCCGGTTCCAGTACATCAATCAGATAATGGGGTACTCCATCCATTTCTTCAGGCGTGACTTTAGCGGAACCGATATCCATACGGCGATATACCTGCATGGAATCTGCACTGATTATCTCACCGTGAATCTGCTTTGCCAGCCTGATTGATAAAGCAGTTTTTCCAACAGCTGTAGGACCCGTCAGTATTACCAAAGGCTTTTTCATATGGTCTCCTTTCCTATAACACGCGTTTGAATTTTTTCTCCAGTTCATATTTTGTCATTTTAATCATGGTCGGCCTGCCATGAGGGCACGTATAAGGGTTTTCAAGATTCACCAGATCTGCAATCAGATGTGTCGCTTCCACTTCCGACAGGTGCTGATTTCCTTTGATCGCCGCTTTGCATGCCATGGAAGCTGCTCTTTCGTAGACAGCTTCAGGCGTAATTCTTCCCCTCTCTCCGGCTGTTTCCAGAATTTCATCCAGCAGATCCATGGGATCCGCTCCAACCAGATTATCCGGCATTCCATATACAGCATATTCATTGCCTCCAAAAGGCTCCACTTCAAAACCCATCTCCGACAGAATTCCTGAAAGCTCCTGAAACTGTTCCTGCTGGCGGGGTGTCAGAGAAATAATTGCCGGAGGATTCATCTGCTGGGTAGTATACTCCTGACTTTTCAGCTGACTGATAATGGATTCATATAATACCTTTTCATGCGCCGCATGCTGATCGATGATCAGAAATGTATCCTGATACTGTGCAATCCAGTACGTATCAAAAATCTGCCCTGCCAGCCTGACCTGCGATACAGTATCCACTGTCAGCAGCTTATCCTCAAACATATTCTGCTGCCGTACATTCTCCGCAGCCATCTCTTCTGTTTTTGCCCTGTATGGCTCTTTTTTCTCTTTTACAAGGCGCTCCATACGTTTTGTCTCAAAAGGCTCGGGAGATCTTTCCAGTTTTTTCTCTCTGTTTTCATTCTCCGGTACAGGAAAAACTGCCTCTTTTTTCAGGGACATTTCTGACGAAAGTAAAACATTACTCTCTTTTCCCGTTTTTTCTGCCGCTGGCAAAACTTTTTTTTCTTTTTCTGCCGCCGGTAATACTTCTCTCTTTTCTTCCGCTTTTTTTTGCTGTTTTTCCGGTTCTGCAGAAAAATCAGGTGAAAGCTCTCTTCCGGTCAGCGTTTTACGGACTGCAGACACAACCTCCTCATAAAGAAATTCCTGATTGCGAAAACGAAGCTCCATCTTGGAAGGATGCACATTCACATCGGTAAACTCCGGATCAATTATGATATTGAAAACCGTAAACGGAAATTTATGCTGCATCAGAAAATTACGGTATCCCTCTTCAATTGCTTTGTGAATCAGATTGCTGCGGATGTACCGTCCGTTAATAAAGTAAATTTCACAGGATCGTGTACTTCTTGAAATCATTGGCTTTCCTATAAAACCCTCAATCCTGAAAAAAGAGCTTTCATAAGATATGGGAATCAGTTCTCTTGTCAGTTCCCGTCCGTAAATATGATAAATAACATCTTTCAGATTATGATTTCCTGCTGTATGAAGTTTATTCTGCCCGTTTTGAATAAAACGGAATGAAATATCCGGTCTTGAAAGAGCCATCTTCCCGACCATATCATAAATGTATCCGCCTTCTGTGGCAGGTGTTTTTAAAAACTTTTTCCGGGCAGGTGTATTATAAAACAGATCTCTTACGATAATAGTAGTACCTTCCGGTGCTCCCACTTCTTCCAGAGTCTGTTCATTTCCACCTTCAATTACAAACCGGTTTCCCACCAGGCTGCTGTGGGTACGGGTAATTAATTCCACCCTTGCAACCGCAGCCACGCTGGAAAGTGCCTCTCCCCTGAATCCAAGACTGGAAACTGTCAGCAGATCTGCTGCCTGCATAATTTTACTGGTTGAATGTCTTCTAAAAGCTTCCGGGATATCTTCCGCCATGATTCCACTCCCGTTATCCGTAATTCTTATAAGAGTGGTTCCTCCCTGCTTTATTTCGATGGTGACAGCTGTCGCACCTGCATCGATGGCATTTTCTGTCAATTCCTTTACCACGGAAACCGGCCGGTCGATCACCTCACCGGCCGCAATCTGATTAATCGTGCTCTGATCCAGTAAATGTATTTTTCCCATATTTCACCACCATTACCGTATCCGGTCATCCTATACTCTGTTTTTCAGCTTTGACTGCAGCTGATACAGAAAATTCAATGCATCAATCGGCGTCATATGTCCAAGGTCTGCTTCCGTCAGTTCTTTGATAATATCATCCTCTTTTACCGTATCAAATAGTGTAAGCTGAGCCATGTCCACATCATCCGGTTTTTTCACACAGACTCTGGAGCTGCTTCCGGAGGCGATTGCCAGTTCTTTGGACTTCGCGGCCACATCCGCATCAGTCAGAGCTTCTGCGATTTCCTTTGCCCGATTCAGAACCGGTTCAGGCACACCGGCCAGTCTGGCAACCTGAATCCCATAGCTCTTATCAGCTCCCCCTTTAACAATTTTACGCAAAAAGACAATATCATCTCCGTTTTCTTTAACAGCAATACAATAATTATTGACTCCTGCCAGCTTTCCTTCCAGTTCTGTCAGCTCATGATAATGAGTTGCAAATAAAGTTTTTGCACCCAGAGTTTTTGTGTTGCTGATATATTCGATTACTGCCCAGGCAATACTGAGTCCGTCAAATGTACTGGTTCCCCGACCGATCTCATCCAGAATCAGCAGACTGTTTTTTGTAGCATTGCGAAGAATATTGGCCACCTCTGTCATTTCCACCATAAATGTACTCTGGCCGCTGGCCAGATCATCGGATGCTCCTACACGCGTAAAAATCCTGTCGCAAATGCTGATATTGGCTGAAGATGCCGGCACAAAACAGCCGATCTGAGCCATAAGTACCAGAAGAGCTGTCTGCCTCATATATGTTGATTTACCGGCCATATTGGGACCCGTTATAACAGAAACCCTGCGATTTGTGTTGTTGAGGTACACATCATTGGCCACAAACTGCCCATCCTGCATCATTTTCTCCACCACAGGATGACGTCCGTCTTTGATATCAATAATTCCCTTTACATTAATACTCGGACGGACATAGTCATATCCGGAACTGACCGTTGCGAGAGAAGCAAGTACATCCAGCTGTGCTACGGCTTTTGCCGTCTTCTGGATTCTTGCCACATCCGATGCGATTTTATCACGTATTTCACAGAACAGATCATACTCCAGACCACAGAGCTTATCTTCGGCTCCCAGAATCACTTCCTCCAGATGCTTCAATTCATCTGTTGTATAACGTTCTGCATTGGTCAGGGTCTGTTTTCTGACATAATAATCCGGTACCAGATTTTTAAACGAATTGGTAACTTCCAGATAATACCCGAAAACTTTATTATATTTAATACGAAGATTTTTAATACCGGTTTTTTCTCTCTCCCTGCTTTCCAGCTCTGCAAGCCAGGTTTTTCCTTCCGTACTGGCTTTGCGGTACTGATCAACCAGCTCGTGATATCCATCTTTGATAATGCCGCCTTCTTTGACTGTTAACGGAGGTTCTTCCACAATTGAGCGATTGATCAGATCACAGATGTCATCCAGAGTGTCCATTTCATCAGTCAGATTCATCAAAAGATTACACCGATAATTTCTGATAATATTATGGATCGGCGGCAGCATCTGCAGCGAATTGCGAAATGCAACCAGATCTCTGGGATTGGCCGTTTTTGCAGCCATACGGCTGATGAGCCTTTCCAGATCATAAACCGGATTCAGATATTCGCGCAATTCCTCACGGTCAATCTGATTTTCATTGATTTCTTCAATTGCATCCTGACGCTCCAGTATCTCCTGACGATCAATCAGAGGCTGTTCAATCCATGTACGAAGCATTCTGGCTCCCATGGCCGTTCTTGTCCGGTCCAGCACCCAGAGCAGACTTCCCCTCTTATTCTTTTCCCTCAGCGTTTCCGTCAATTCCAGATTGCGGCGGGTAGAAGTATCCAGCACCATAAAACGTCCGGTTCGATACGGTTTGATCTGTGTCAGCTGAGAAACAGTGCTCATCTGCGTTTCATACAAATATGTAAGAAGTGCTCCCGCTGCAACAATACCTGTGGGATAATCCCGAAGTCCCAGTCCATCCAGCCTTTCTGTATGGAAATGGCTTTTCAAAATCCCGGTAACCTTATCATCACTGAAATAAACACTGTCAAGAGAAGAAACTGCAATATTCAGCCGGTTTTTTAAATCGCTGAAATCAATTCTGCTCATTTCCAGAGGTTCATTGCAAATCAATTCGGAAGGCATAAATTTGTTGATTTCATCATTCAGAGTGCGAACATTACTGACTTCTGTTACATAAAAATCACCCGTACTGATATCTGCTGTGGCAATTCCAAAAGATTTTTCCAGATATACCACACACATGAGATAGTTATTGCGCCCTTCCTCCAGTGCCTGAGAACTGGTAATAGTCCCGGGTGTTACTACTTTGATAACTTCCCTTTTCACCAGACCTTTTGCCTGCTTCGGATCTTCCACCTGCTCGGCAATCGCCACTTTATAACCTTTCTGCACCAGCCGGCTCATATATCCTTCATAGGCGTGGAACGGAATCCCACACATGGGAGCCCTTTCTTCCAGACCGCAGTCTTTCCCGGTCAGCGTCAGCTCCAGTTCCCGGGATACGGTTACCGCATCTTCAAAAAACATCTCATAAAAATCACCTAATCTATAAAAAAGGATACAATCCTTGTACTGTTCTTTTGTTGCAAGATAATGCTGCATCATTGGTGATAACTGTGCCAATTTTTCTCCCCATTCCTGTTACTGAATCACTCTGTCCGGCAGAAACCGGACAGTCTTTTTTTCCCGAACACCCATGTCCTGTATCCGGGCATCCAAAATACGAGTTACATTATACGACCAAAATTTATAATTGTCCAGAGATTCAAAAAGGCGGCCGACATATTATCAGCCACCTTTTACCGGTAACTACTCAGCAGCCCGCTGAATAGATGTTTTTTGTTCTTTTCTACACAAGATTTTTAATGATATCGCAGAAATCAAAAGTAGCAAAATAATCTTTCGGAGTTTCTGCACGACGGATCAGCTGATAGCTTCCATCTTCTTTCAGAAGAATCTCAGCTGATCTGAGCTTACCGTTATATTGATATCCCATGGAAAATCCATGAGCTCCGGTATCATGAATCACCAGATAATCCCCCATATCAATCTTCGGAAGCATCCTGTCTACCGCAAATTTATCATTATTCTCACAAAGCGAACCGGTTATATCATATTTATAATCGCAGGGTTCATTCTCTTTGCCAAGAACAGTAATGTGATGATAGGAACCATACATGGCAGGACGCATAAGATTCGCTGCACAGGCATCACATCCAATATATTCTTTGTAAATATGTTTTTCATGAATCGCGCGGGTTACAAGACAGCCGTAAGGTCCCATCATAAAGCGGCCCATTTCTGTGTAAATAGCAATATCATCCATTCCTTCAGGAGCCAGAATTTCTTCATAAACCTTCCTTACGCCTTCACCGATTGCCATAATATCATTAGGCTCTTTGTCCGGTGTATAAGGAATACCAACACCGCCGGAAAGATTGATGAAACGGATATCTGCGCCGGTTTCCTTTTTAAGCTTTACTGCAAGACGGAACAGTACACCGGCCAGTTCAGGATAATATTCATTGGTGACCGTATTGCTGGCCAGAAATGCATGAATACCAAATTTTCTGGCGCCTTTCTCTTTCAGGATCCTAAACGCTTCCACCATCTGTTCTTCTGTCATACCGTATTTGGCATCACCGGGGTTGTCCATAATTCCGTTGCTCATCTGGAATACTCCGCCGGGATTAAAAC
>JAXDZY010000003.1:0-37921 GCA_034086685.1 Lachnospiraceae bacterium | reverse complement strand
AAAACATCTTATTTACTGAGGAATCAGGAAACAGGGTTTGTTTGCTGTACAATTTTAAACAGACTATATACACAAATCCATAAAAAATCCGGCAGATGCACAAAGGGATAGTTTAAAGCAAAAAACGTGCGTCTGCCGTGCAAAAATAAACAAATCATATTGACAAAGTAGGGAATGTGGTGCTATGATACAGGCATTATAACTGCAGTATGCTTTTTACAGGCAGGGCCGTGTGATACAGGGCATGATGCGGCCGGTCTGCAAAAGCAGTATATGGAGAGGAAAGGAGAAAATTATGAAAAAGACGATTTCCATTATTCTTGCAGCAATTCTTGTACTGGCATCTCTTACCGCATGCGGCGGCGCAAATAAGGAGAGTCTGACGATTGCTGTGCCCAATGATACTACAAACGAAGCCCGCGCACTTTTGCTTCTGCAGGAGCTGGGTTATATTACTCTTAAGGAAGATGCGGGAATTACAGCTACAATTCGTGATATTGAGAAAAATGATTACAATCTCGAATTTAAGGAAGTGGAAGCTGCTCAGCTGCCCAATGTCCTTGACGATGTGGACTACGCGGTAATCAATTCCAACTATGCCATCGAAGCAGGTCTGAATCCCACCAAGGATTCACTGGGAATCGAAGGTTCCTCTTCCGAATACAGCAATATTCTGGCTGTTAAGGAGGGCAATGAGAATATAGATAAAATCAAGGCGCTGAAGGCTGCTCTGGAAAGCAAACAGGTTGCTGATTTTATTACTGAGGAATATGACGGTGCCGTTGTCAGCACAGTGGACAACCCCGGTGACGGATATGACGCTTCTGTTGATTATGCTGCACTTGCCGGCAGCGAGATTACCGTTGCGGCTTCACCTACTCCTCATGCTGAGATCCTGAAAATTGCCGAAGAGATTCTGGCTGCTAAGGATATCACCTTGAAAACCATTGAATACACCGATTATGTTCAGCCCAACAACGTGGTTGACAGCGGTGAGGTGGATGCAAACTATTTCCAGCATCAGCCTTATCTGGATGATTTCAATGCGGAGAATGGAACTCATGTTGTTTCCGTAGGAGCAATCCATGTAGAACCCATGGGTATTTACGGCGGCAAACAGACCAGTCTGGATGCAATTAAAAAATAAAGCGGGATGAGAGCAGAGCTATGATTGAGATTAAGAATCTGACCAAATCTTTCCAGACAGCGGACGGATCCATGGATGCGCTGAAGGATGTATCACTTACTGTCGAAGATGGAG
This sequence comes from Lachnospiraceae bacterium, assembly GCA_034086685.1. Taxonomy (GTDB): domain Bacteria; phylum Bacillota; class Clostridia; order Lachnospirales; family Lachnospiraceae; genus TWA4. The sequence goes on along the minus strand of JAXDZY010000003.1, from coordinate 36,660 downwards.
ATATTTTTGGTATTATCGGTATGAGCGGTGCGGGAAAAAGCACTCTGGTGCGGTGCATCAATATGCTGGAGCGGCCTACAAAGGGAACTGTCTGCATTGACGGGAAAGATATCGGTAAGCTGTCGGAAGCAGAACTTCGGGAAGTCAGAAGAAATGTTACCATGATTTTTCAGGGGTTTAATCTGCTGATGCAGCGCACCTGCCTGAAGAATATCTGTTTTCCTCTGGAACTGGCAGGCGTGAAAAAGGATGCTGCCAGAAAAAGAGCTCTGGAGCTTTTGGAGATGGTAGGTCTGCCTGATAAGGCAGGTGCATATCCGGCCCAGCTGTCCGGAGGCCAGCAGCAGAGAATTGCCATTGCAAGAGCTCTGGCCACTGAGCCGAAAGTGCTTCTGTGTGATGAGGCAACCAGTGCGCTGGATCCCAAAACGACTCATTCCATTCTGGAACTGATCCGCGATATTAACAAAAAGATGGGTATTACTGTGATCGTAATCACGCATCAGATGAATGTGGTGGAAGAAATCTGCAATCATGTGGCGATTCTTGATAACGGCTGCGTAGTTGAACAGGGAGAGGTGGGAGAAGTATTCTCCAGTCCCAGATCAGCTGCGGCAAGGCGTCTGGTATTTCCTGAAAATTCCGATGAGATTTTATCGGCAGTGCCGGGTGAGCACCGCATCCGCGTGGTATTTAACGGGGCACCCGCCACTTATAAGCCTCTGATTGCACAGATGGCCATGGAAGAAAATATTGCAGCGAATATCCTGTTTGCATCCACAAAGGGAATCGGTGAAAAAGCGTACGGAAGCATGCTGCTGGGAATTCCCGGGGATGAAGATCAGTTAAAACGTGCAATGGATTACCTGCAGAAGGTACCTGATGTGCTGGTAAGGGAGGTTTCGGACGATGTTTGATAAATTATTTGCACCGGATACGATTGCGGAAGCAGTGGAGATTCTGAAGGGAGAGTTCCTTCTGGCAACCTGGGAGACCATATACGTGACGGTAATTGCCACGGTTTTTGCGGTGATACTGGGACTGCCTCTGGGTGTGCTTCTGGTGGCCGGTGAGAAGAACGGTGTCCGTCCTCTGCCCAGGGGATTCATGCATGTACTGAATGTTGTGATCAATCTGCTTCGTTCCGTACCGTTTCTGATTCTGATGATTCTGGTTTTCCCGCTGACAAAATTGATCGTGGGAACCAAAGTGGGTACAACGGCTTCCATTGTACCGCTGGTTATTGCCGCATTTCCGTTTGTGGCACGTCTGGTGGAGGGAAGTCTCAGAGAGGTTAATCCCAATATTATTGAAGCGGCTCAGAGTATGGGCGCTTCTCCTCTCCAGATCATTGTAAAGGTTATGATACCGGAGAGCGTACCTTCTCTGATATCCAATATAACAATTGCCATCACAACGATTCTGGGCTACACGGCCATGAGCGGTATCATCGGAGGAGGCGGTCTTGGTAAGATAGCTATTAACTACGGATATTACCGCTACAAATATCTGGTTATGGTATTTGCGGTGGTTCTGCTGATTCTGCTGGTGCAGATTTTCCAGACCATTGGGACTCATATGGCAACAAAATGTGATAAGAGGCTGAAGCATTAGGCTTACGGCCTGATGTTTGGGAAAAGAGATAAGGGGTATGGTACTGACTGTGATATGTACAGTTAGTGCCATACCCCTGTTTTGTCCTGCTTGCGTTTCGTGGCCTGCCATAATGGCACTTGACAACCTATACCGGGTATGGGTATAATCTGATTAAAAATAAATATACCCCGGTAGGGTATCAGAAGGGAGAGGTTGTCATGGAGAAACTGGAAAAAATCATGGAATGGGGAGGAATGAAAAAGGATATTACTTTTCTGGCAATATCGGCAGCTGCGCTGTTTATCAGTGTTTTTGGCAGAATCAGGCTGCCCTTTGATGCATGCTGGATCGCGATTATCCTGTGTGGGCTGCCGATTATTCTGGAAGCGGTTATCGGGCTGGTCACAGAATTTGATATCAAAGCAGATGTTCTGGTGTCCATCGCTCTGATTGCTTCTGTAATTATCGGGGAGTATTTTGCGGCAGGAGAAGTTGCTGTGATCATGCAGCTGGGTGGTTTGCTGGAAGAGCTGACGGTGGCCAGAGCCAGAGCTGGAATTGAAAAACTGGTTCATCTTACGCCGCGGACGGCCCGGGTGGTGACCGGCAAAGAAGAAACAATCATTTCTGCAGAGCAGGTTCAGGTGGGAGATATGATCCGTGTACTGGCAGGGGAAACGATTCCTGTGGATGGAATTATCTGTTCAGGAAGAACATCCATTAATCAGGCCGTTATGACCGGTGAATCTCTGCCGGTGGATAAGGGTGTGGGAGATGAGGTTTCCAGCGGAACGGTTAATCAGTTCGGTACTTTTGATATGAAAGCTTCCAGAGTAGGTGAGGACAGTTCCATTCAGAGAATGATCCGTCTGGTTCAGTCCGCAGATGCCGGAAAAGCAAGGATCGTGGGAATCGCAGACCGTTGGGCCACATGGATTGTAATTATTGCCCTTGCGGCTGCAATTATCACATGGCTGGTTACCGGTGATATCATCCGTTCTGTTACGATTCTGGTGGTATTCTGTCCCTGCGGTCTTGTCCTTGCCACCCCGACAGCTATCATGGCTGCCATCGGTAATGCCACAAAGCATGGATTTCTTGTAAGGGAAGGAGATGCGCTGGAGAGACTGGCTGATATTGGAAAAGTCTGTTTTGATAAAACAGGCACTCTTACTCGGGGTGTACCTCAGGTAGCGGCTGTGCACAGTGTTGATCCGGAAATATCGGACGAAATGCTTTATTCTCTGGCAGCCGGTGCGGAGCTTCGTTCGGAGCATCCTCTTGGTAAAGCGATTGTCCGTTGTTACATAGAAGCAGGAAACGGTCAGCCGCCTGAGCCTCTGGAGTTTCAGATGATACCGGGACACGGTGTGAAAGCACAGGTCTCAGGAAGAAAAATTATTGCCGGAAATCTGCGGATGATGACAGAATATCATGTGACAGCCGGAAATGAACCGGAACCTGTCCGTTTCGCCGACAAATATCTGAATCGGGGCTGTACGGTCATTTATCTGGCAGTAGATGGGCATATGGCCGGTTTCATCGCTTTGTCGGATACACTGCGTCAGGAAGCAGCAGAGGTGGTGGAACAGCTGAAACAGGCTAGTGTTGTACCGGTTCTGCTTACAGGAGACCACAAAAATGCTGCAGGATACATTGCAGAAGAAGTGTCTGTTACAGAGTTTCATTCCGACTGTCTGCCGGAAGACAAACTCGGGTATATTCGTCAGGTTCAGAGTCAAAAGCAGCAGGTCTGCATGATCGGAGACGGTATAAATGATGCACCGGCTCTGAAAATGTCCTGTGTGGGAATTGCCATGGGCGGTGCAGGAAGTGATATTGCTGTTGATGCAGCGGATATTGCTCTGGTCAGCGATGATATCAGGGAGCTTCCTCATCTGTTCCGGTTATCTGCGAAAATGATGAGGACTGTTAAAATGAATCTGGCATTTTCCCTTACGCTGAATTTCGCTGCCATTGTGCTGGCCATAACAGGCATTCTGAATCCTGTAGCAGGAGCGCTGGTGCACAATACCGGGTCCGTATTTGTAATTGTAAATTCCGCTTTATTGCTGAACTGGAAAATGGGAAATAAATTTTATTCTTCGGAATATCAGATGCAGATATCTCTTTAAGCATAAAAATTTACAGAAAAATGGTTGTTTACAGGGAGAGGACAATGTTATACTGTCACTGTGAAAATCACAGGGTAAACACAGGAGGATTCATCTATAATGAAAACAATTACAATTTATACAGTATCTCCGGTGGGAGGAGAAGAAGAATACGGCAGAATGGAGAAGTTTACGGAGGAGCTGAACCGTTTTTATAAAAAATTCAATAATCTGCATGTGGAGCTTACCGCATACGGAATGACACTGCCTGTGAGAAAAGATGGAAAATACGCAGTTAAAGTGATTCAGAATCCTGTTATGACACATGTCAGAAAATCTGCATTGTGCTGTGTTATATTTTTCTGTAAGAAAGAAGAAGTCGCTCCGGATGAAATGAATCTTCTGATCCGTAATATGGCACAGATGAAAAAAGCAGAATTTATGGTGTATTTTAAACCCAATGAAGATATGCAGCCTGTTCGGAATGATATTATGCGGAGGATCGTCCAGATTGATGAAAAGATGGGAGTTCCCAGAGAGGACAGGAAACGTCTGTCTGATATGGCAAAAAGTTTTGTCAATCTGGGCTGCACTTTTGATAGAGAAAATCGTCAGAAAGAAGCTGAAGGAGCTTATAAAGAGGCACTTGTGATTCAGAGAAAGCTGGCAAAGGCGGATGAAGAGACTTATCTGCAGGATCTGGCCCTTCCCTATCACAATCTGGGAACTTTATATTTCAGAACAAACCGTCTGAAGGAAGCGGAGACCATGTATGCGGAAGCTTACCGTATCAGAAAGCAGCTGCTGGAGAAAAAAGGGGATATCTATCTTCCCATGGTGGCGGCCAGCGGTATGAATATGGGAGCTCTGTATATCCGCAGCAACCGTTTTGAAGAAGCGGAGCGGGTTTATGGAGAAGTTCTGAATATCCGTAAAACACTGGCGGAAAAACAGCCGGAAAATGCTGCTGTACAGCTGCAGCTGTCGGATATTTACGGTAATCTGGGAAGTCTGTACAGTAAGATGAAACGTCCGGAGAATGCGGAAGAGAATTTTCGACAGGCACTGGATATTCAGGAAAAACTTCTGGAGAATCCGGAAAAATCAATGGAAAAGGATTTGAAAAAGAAAGCAGCCATGGTGGGGAATACCCTGGGGGTACTTTATCTGAATCAGAAGAGACTGAAAGAGGCAGAAGAGAAGTATCTGCTTTCCTGGAGATTGTACAGTGAGCTTTCAGAGGAAGACGCCGATGAATTTGAGCCGCCGTTATGCATGGTAAGTTTTAATCTGTGCAATATTTACCGGGGCATGAATCAGCCGGATAAAGCGGAACCTTATCTGGAAAAAGCCCGGGAAATCAGCGAAGCACGAAAGGATACCAGCTCTTTATGCAAACAGATTTATGATTCCATGACTCAGGCAGTAAAAGCTGCCGCAGAGAAACAGGCAGAGATTGCGGGTCTTTTGAAAAAACAGGGAAAAGAACATCAGGATAACGGACGCTACGAAGATGCAATAAAAAGTTATCAGCAGGCAGCACAGCTGTATGAAAATATGGAGCAGGAGGAATATCTGGCAAAGGCAGCTCTCCTTTATAATGAACTTGGTCTTCTGAACTGGGATATCGAACATCTGGATGAAGCCGAGGCCAGCTATCAGTCTGCGCTGGAACTTTATCGAAAGCTTGCCGCAGCTGATGAGACCCGCCTTTCCGATGTGGCCATAGCCAGTTATAATATGGGTCGTTTCCGTCAGGAAACAAAAGATGAGGACATCAACGACTATCTGAGGGAAGCATTTGAGATTGCCGGCAGATGCAGGGAGGATAACGAGCAGTGCCGTGATATTTACGAAAACCTGGAGAATGAACCGCTGTACGGTGAAACAGAGATGATGCACAGTGAGGCTCGGGCGTGCGGCGAACCGGAGAATAATCCCGACAGAGCTGCAAAGACTGCTGATGAATCGGATACAGCAGATTCCGATAAAAAAAGCTGGTGGCAGAAGCTCTGGAAAAAATAAAGATGAATCTGAAAAAGATTCTGAGAGAATGCAGATTTATTGAAAAAGATCCTGCAGAGGGTGGTTTTATCTTCTGCAGGATCTTTTATATGGAAAATTATTTTTTTCAGCTGCCGGGATGTCTGTTCTGCCTGAAAAAATTTCTTTTACTGAAAGAACTTTTCTTTAATGGCTTCCACCGGCATTTTTTCACCGGTCCACAATTCGAAGGAAGCAGCCCCCTGATACAGGAGCATGTACATACCGTTGGATGTGCGGCAGCCGGCTTCTCTGGCTTCTCTGAGAAGTCTGGTTTCCCGGGGGTTGTAAATAACATCGAATACAAACAGATCCTTGTGGAACATACCTGTATCGGTGATGATGGTGCGGTCTGTGTTGGGAGCCATGCCCACGGAAGTTCCATTTACAAGAATACTGCTGTCTGCGATGGATGCCCGCAGAACTTCAGGATCGGAAAAGTCGCGAAGGGTTACTTTGCAGGAAGTACGGTCATTGAGCCTGTCAACAATGGTCTGAGCACGTTCAAAAAAATCATCACGTACATTGAATACATTGATTTCCTTCAGACCGTCCAGTGCAGCCTGAACCAGAATGGCGGTTGCGGCGCCGCCTGCACCCAGCAGGGTCATTTTTTTACCGATAATGTTTTCTCCGCAGTCTTCTACCGCTCTCATGAAACCGATTCCATCTGTGGTGTAGCCGGTGAGAACCCCGTTGTCATTAACAATTGTGTTGCAGGCACCGGAAATCTCGGAAGCCGGTGAAAGTCTGTCTGCCAGCCGGCACATGATATTTTTGCCGGGCATGGTGATGTTCCAGCCGCGGCAGTTCATGGTACGGAGCCCTTCTACGGCTGTTTCCATCTGTTCCACACCTACATCAAAAGCCAGATACGTGTAATCGAGCCCCAGAAGGTCACAGGCTTCGTTGTGCATGGCAGGTGAAATGCTGTGAGCAACAGGGCTTCCCAGCAGACATAATAAACCGGTATGTCCGGTGATGTTTTTTGACATGATAAACCTCCTCGGCCGCTTTTGGCGGCGGTAAATTATAATTTAAATATGCAGCAGTCCGACAGAGCGGAACTGTTCTGAATTAATCCGGCAGATATTATTCGGCCATATTGTTAAGTACAGGTATTGTATCTGCAAAAACGGAAGGATTTTCCGGATAATATTCCCGGGCGAAGATATCTTCCCCGGTATCATAGTCAAACAGATATTTTTCGTAGCAGTTAATGACCTCGGTGTGCATAAAGGTCTGTCTTCGCATGAAATCCTTTCCGTATTCGGCGTGGATATGTCCGTATAAATGATAGCGGGGGTGATAACGGAGAAGCATCTGGGTGAAGATTTCAAATCCCCGGTGAACCATATCATCCCCATCTCCCAGTCCCATGGCAGGTGCATGAGTTACCAGAATGTCGAAACCGTGGTGGCGTTTGATCTGAAGCCACAGTTTTCTGAAACGGGCCCGCATCTGGGCGTTTGTGTACTGGAAGGGAGGCTTTCCATTGTACTGCATGGAACCTCCCAGTCCAAGGATTCTGACCCCGTTATGGACATAAATTCTATCGTCAATACATATGGAGCCCTCAGGTGGTCTGCGCGTATATCTGGTATCATGATTGCCATGGACATAAAGTACCGGGCATCTGGCAAAGGTAGTCAGAAAATCCAGATATTCTGCCCGCAGATCACCGCAGGACAGGATCAGATCCACATTGTCCAGTTTACCGGGTTGATAGAAATCCCAGTAAAATTTTGATTCTTTATCAGCAACAGCAAGTATATTCATAAACCTACTCCAGATTGGCAGTCTTCACTCCGGAAACTTTAACTAAAGGTACACTCTCATCTTTCAGGGACCAGTTTTCAGGGATGGAACCGATGATGTTGTCGGCCAGCCAATCCATTTTTATCAGGTCTTCAGGGCTGAAACCGCTGCCTCCATCGTGCTGTACACCGTTCTGATCGGTGATTGTGCCGCCCAGAGGAGAGAAAAATCCCGTGATGATTCCGTGCTTGAAAATGTCTACCATCCGCTGGGTGGCAGCGGGAACCTTGGAGGAGCAGATTACATCGATTACGCCGGCAGACATTCCCCACCAGTAATTGATGGCTTTTTTGCTTACATTGGTTTCAGCAGGCTCCTCGTCTTTCCAGGTTCCGTCCAGAATATCACGGATGAGTCGTTCATAGAAAATGCCCCAGTGCCATACGGGAAGAACCAGATTTTCACGGGTATCGTCATCCAGCATATACAGGCCGAATTCTCTGGAAGCATTTTTCGGCCTGATATTATCAAGACCGGAGATAAAACGGATATTTTCCCGGCGGAATATTTCCAGAGGATCGGTATCCTTCAGACAGGTCCAGTTCAGATAGATCCTGGCACGGGGATTTACCATGCGGGCACCCAGTGCAAACGCATTGATGCTGGCAATGGTTCCGTACAGCGGATAATCAGCCAGATAGCCGATTCTTCCGTCTTCACACATGGCGCCTGCCACAACACCTGTCAGGAATTTGGCTTCGTGGATTCTGGAATAATAGGTACGGATGCTGTGATATGATGTGTTCAGAGAACAGTTGAGAATCCGCACTTCCGGATGATCTACGGCTGCACGCACACAGGAGTCAATCAGCTGAGGGGCAATCACAAAAATAGTAGTATATCCCTGATCGATGATTCCTTTCAGAGCTTTATCGGCCAGTTCTTCCGTGTTAATGTAGGTAAAAGCGGTGGTTTCCACCTGATCGCCCATTACTTCGTTCAGATGCATACGTCCCATTTCATGTCCGTAGATCCAGGGGGAAACGTCCGGACGTTTATCGTAAACGAAAGCCACTTTCATCTTGGGCTGAGATGCAGGCAGAATGTTGTTGATGATCCTGGTCAGGCCGGATTTTTTCTCATTGACCGGCTGCATGGACAGTGCCACAGGCTTCTCCATGGCGGTGGCAATCAGTTCCTCTTTCAGTTTGTCAAGAACCCTGTTGATTTCATCTTCAGTGGCATCTTTCATCTTTTCATATCCGTAGACCTTAACACAGGTCAGGAAGCCGTCGCCCGGAGTAAGGGGCAGTTTTTTGCTGACCTTTGCACGGAAGCATTTGGCAAAATAGTGGTAAGCGGATGCAAAATCCTTTTTATCTTCGTCGGTCCAGAGATCTCCCGGCTGTTTGCCCATCTTATCCAGAAGAATCCTGTAGCTGCCCAGCTTGGTGAATTCCACATAGTTGATACCGGAATCTCTGTAAAAATCAACAAACTCATAATAAAGTTTACTTTCACGGGAATCATTGCGCTGGGGCAGAACACGGGTTACATAGGCATGGATGCTGTCTGCTCCGAAATATTTCAGGACGCTGACACGTTTATTGCCTTCTACCACGTAATAGCGGTTCAGGAATTCATAAACTTTTATGGGATCGCGGATTCCTTCTTCCAGATGAGATGTGCTCAGGGAACTCCATTTATTGGCAAATTCAGAAGTTTCCTCCAGAAGTGGGAGAAAATTGCTGGAAAAGGCATTGGTACGGCCCGCAGTACTTGTTCCTACAATGAATTCCAGCGGAACGTCCACCAGACCCAGGTTGCTTTCGCCTGCGACAGTGGTGGAACGAAGAATGTCATCCAGAACCGGGAGATAAGGATATTCTCCTCTGGCAACCCGGAACCGGTAATCACGCATAGCAAGCTTATGGGCACTGCTGTAATCAGCTTTTGACATGGGAAACCTCCTGTTGGTAAAAATATATTTTTACTCATAATAAGCTGGAAAAGGAACCTGGTCAAGTATAATAATTAAAGTTTTTTAAGAAAAATGAAAATAATGTAAAATATTTGTTTAAGAAACGAACTTTGAGTGAACAGCAGTTGACAAATCCGAAAAGGCGGGGTAAATATATTGGATGAGTAATTAGAATAATATTAAGGTAATGATATTCGCGGAAGCTTCTGTATGTCAGCGATACGGTTTTACTTGGGGAGAAAGATGCTCACCGCATTTAAAGGAGACAATGTTTGCTATGTACGAATATAGTATATCGGAGTGGTTTATTTTCTTTTACATATACTGTTTTCTTGGATGGTGTTTTGAGTCTGCGTACGTTTCAGCCTGCAAACGGCAGTTTGTAAACCGGGGATTTATGAGAGGGCCTCTGCTTCCTCTTTACGGAAGCGGTGCCATTGTGGTTCTGTTTGCTGCGCTGCCGTTTCGGCAGATGCCGGTTATGGTCTACATTACAGGTATGGTGGCAGCCACCCTGCTGGAATATGTGGTAGGAGTGGTGATGGAGAAGCTGTTCAGGGTCCGGTACTGGGATTACAGCAATCAGAAGTTCAATATTCAGGGACATATCTGTTTAAGTTCCAGTATTGCCTGGGGATTTTTGAGTCTGGCGCTGATTTACGGGATGCATAAGCCCATTGAAAGATTTGTTCTGGCGATTCCTTCCATTGTGGTCAGTGCTGCTTCACTGATTATTTCCATGGTGGCTGCGGCGGACTTCATGGAATCCCTGAAGACTGCTCTGGACATCAGAGATCTCATTATTCAGGTGGAAAACATGCGTGTGGAACTTGGACATATGAGGCGGCGGATTGAAATTATCGATACATTTGCCAGAGCAGAACTGGAAGCCAGATCGGAACATCTGGTGAATCGTCTGGAAGATACCATGGAAAACAGATTTGGCGTTGATATCAATATAAAAGAACGTCTGCAGGATACAATTGAGGATATGACAGCACGGGTAGATTTGCTGCGGGATCAGGTATTTTCCGGTACGGGAAAAAATCCGCTGCCGAAAGAACGTCTGGAAGAGCTGGGCAGGATCAGGATGTCCCTGGAAGTCTGGAACGATCGTATGCGTCGTCAGTTCAGCAGGGATAAACGGCTGATGCTGAAGAGAAATCCGGGTGCGAAATATCATAAAATGCCCGGTTTTCTGGAAGAATTACGTGAAGGAATGAAAGAGTCACTGGAAGAAAAGATAAAATTCATGGATGACAGATCCATGAAGGATAGAATGGAACCTACAGTATCCCCTTCGGGTATCCAGGACGAAACCGATTCCGGATCGTCCAATTAAAATATGGAGTGAAACGGATAACAAAGATGAGAAAAAATGATAGAATTTTTGACAGGAAAAAATCAGACAAACATGGAATTTACGTCAGCAGAGCCGGCGAGCGCAGAAGTCGCAGAACCAGAATAAGACGCCAGCAGAATGCGGAAAAAAACCGTTTGAAATCTTTCATTGACAGGCATCAGACGGAGCACAAGATAAAGAGATATTTCTCTCTTTATGTGCTGCTTCCTGTGATTCTGGTTTTTGTGTATGAATGTCTGGGATACAGATCAGTTACCGGCGGGTTTGAGTTTCTGATCAATCATCCATGGGCATATCTGTGTAATGTGATGATTATCAGCACATCTTTTTCCCTGGCACTTCTGTTCAGGAAACGTATGGGAGTAATCATGACCCTGTGTCTCATATGGACTTTCTGTGCATTCGGCAATTTTGTGCTTTTGTGCAACAGAGTTACTCCTCTTACAGGCAATGACCTTGCGCTGGTTACAGATCTGTTCGGCATTGTAACCAAGTATCTGACATCCGTACAGACTGTTTTGCTGGTGGCAGTCATTATAGCGGCAATTATATTTATTATTTTCTGTTTTATCAAAGCACCTCTTGCGTGTAAAAAAATTAATTATATCAAATCTGTTCTTACTATCTGCGGTATGATTCTTCTGACATGGGGATGCTTTAATGTGAGCTGGCATGTGGGAGGCGTGGAGACACAGTTTCATGAACTGTCCCAGTCCTATAAGAAAAATGGTTTTATTTACTGCTTTTTAAACAGCCTTGTGGATGTGGGTGTCAGCAAACCGGATGATTATTCTCCGGAGGTAATCGAAACTCTGGTGGATTCATCGGAAACAGATCCTTCTGCCGTTGAAGAATCCACAAAGGGGGAAGAGCCGGAGAAAAAGGATGGAAGACCCAATGTGGTTATTGTACAGCTGGAATCATTTTTTGATGTGAACCGGCTGAAGGATGTGACATTCTCCGAAAATCCGCTTCCCAATTTTACAAAATTAATGGAATCCTGCGGTTCCGGATATTTCAATGTACCGGTTATCGGAGCAGGCACCGTCAACACGGAATTTGAAGTCCTCACAGGGATGAATATTGATGATTTCGGAGCAGGAGAATATCCCTATAAGACGATTCTGAAGAAAACAACCTGTGAGACTCTGGCATATAATCTGGAGGAAAACGGTTATTCGGCTCATGCCATTCATAATCATGTGGGCGGTTTCTACGGCAGAAACAATATATACAGCAATATAGGATTTAATACATTTACTTCCCTGGAATATATGTGGCCCCAGTCCTTTACACCCATGAACTGGGCCAGGGATATTGTACTGACGGAGGAAATCAAAAGGGCGCTGGATTCCACGGATGAATCGGACTTTGTTTATGCGGTTTCTGTTCAGGGACACGGAAGTTATCCTTCTGACCCCGAAACCGATTATGAAAGGCATGTTACCGTGTCCAGTCTGGTGATAGAAGATGAAGAGTATCTGAATCAGATTTCCTATTATGTAAATCAGCTCTATGAGATGGATCAGTTTGTGGGAGAACTGGTTGAAATGCTGGAAAACAGCGGAGAGGATACGATTCTGGTGATGTATGGTGATCATCTTCCCAGTCTGAACCTGACAGATGAAACCCTGATTTCAGGAAATGTCTATCAGACAGAGTATTTTATCTGGAATAATATGGGTCTGACGTTTAATGATCAGGATATGGAAGCCTATGAACTGGGATCGGCTGTTCTGGAAGCTATCGGAGTAAAAGACGGTGTAATTAATGCATACCATCAGAAGTATAAAAAACAGCTTCAGGAGGGAAAAATCACAGAAGAAGCTTATCTTGAAGGTCTGAAAGAGCTGGAATATGACATTCTTTACGGAGATCAGCTGTGTTATAATGGTGTCAATCCCTATGAACCCACTGAGCTTCAGATGGGAATTGAACCGATTGCCATCAGCGATGTGAAGGAAACTGCCAATGGTGGCATCAGAATAGAGGGACAGAATTTCACCCGTTACAGCAAGGTTTACATAAATGACAGGGATTATACTACCTGGTACAGCAGTTCCTCAGCTCTGGAGGTACAGGATGTGGAGCTGGAGCCGGGAGATGAGGTGGTTGTATGGCAGAAGTCTCTCAGCAGTACAGAGCCGTATATTTATCGTCAGGATCTGGTGGAAGCCGCAGCAGAGACGGAAACCGAAACAGAAACAGAGTCCCGGACAAAGGAATCCCGCAGCAGAGTCAATTAGTTGCTGCAGAACTGTAAAATTGCACGGAAATAGAAAGCAAAGTCTTGTTTCGCAAATTCCTGTATGGTAAAATATACCTCATGAATCGGCCCTGTCGAATTATGGAGGCGAATGATGAAAGGTAAGAAAATAACAGCGCTGATAACGGCTGCGATTATGACGGTATTATCAGTGACAGGATGCAGCTCAGGCAATCAGGATGATACTGCTGCCAAAACGGAGCCGGCAGCGCAGGCAGAGACAATTGCGCCTGCAGAGGATATTGATGATGCAAAAGCTCTGCTGATTGGAGCGGAAGGTCTGAACGGAATATTCAACCCGCTGTTTGCAGAGTCGGAAGCGGATAAAAAGGTCTGCGAATTGATTTTTGATACCATATGTTCTGTGGATCAGCTGGGAGAACTGGAAGATGCGGCGGGACATTTTGCACCTGCGGAGGATGGAAGTACGGCGGATGAGGCCGGAAGTGAAACAGATGCCGGTGGAAGTACCGGCTCACAGGATGAAGAGGAGAAGACAGTCTGCTATCAGCTGACTCTGAATAAAGGACTGAAATTTTCCAATGGTGAAAAACTTACGATTGATGATGTGATTTTCACATGGAAGCTGATGGCGGATCCGTTTTATGATGGCAGATATTCACTGGCAGAGGTTCCCGTTGTGGGCATGCAGGAGTATTATTATGACACGGAGGATGTAGCCGGATATAAAAAGAATCTGTCAAAAGCTTATTCAAGTAAAAACATTTCAAAAGAAGATTTTATTCAATATCTGATCGATACGAAGCTTGATGGCTGGTTTGACGGGAATCTGCCGGGTAATCTGGATGGAAAAGGAACCACATGGGCAGACTATCTGCAGAGCAACGGATACGAAACTGCAGGCATCGAGGATAATGCGGATGCCCTGCTGGAACTGCTTGCTCAGTGTGAATACGAGCATTATTCTTTTTCCTACGATCCGTATACCTATTACCAGCAGAAGGCTCATGATGATCTGCTGGCAGGCGGTGCCGAAGTTTCGGATATTGAAGGAATCAACAGAGTGGATGATTATACCTGTACGGTTACATTCAGCGCCCGTTCTGTGGATGCCGGGGATCTCCGTGCCATGACGGTAATTCCCGTTTTATCTCAGAAATATTATGGAGAAGGATACGAAAAAGGCGGTATTGCGGAATTAAGGAAGTTTAATTCTGCCGCGTATGGAAGCGGTGCTTACAGGCTTTATGCTGTGGGAGAAAATTCCGTGACACTGAAAGCATGTGAGGAAAGCCGTATTGAGGCAGTTTCTCCGTATGTTAAGATCAAAGATGTGGCAGAGGCGGATAAAGCACAGGCATTAAAGGACGGTACCATTGCTCTGGCGTCCATGAAGCTGGAGAATCAGCTTGGGCAGACCGGTCAGCTTGAGGTTGTTCCCGTGAAGGGAAGCGGTTTTTATTATTTCGGAATCAATACGGATATGGTCAGCAGGCCCGGCGTGAGAAAAGGAATTATGAATCTGATTGATAAATCTCTGATCGGTGCATCAGAGGATGAAATCAGACAGGTGCTGGAAACCGGCGGGAGCAGTTATGATACCGGGCTTATTTCCAATCTGGTGATCCTGACACCTCAGACATGGCCCATGACGCGTCTTTGCTCCTGTTATCCGGATATCGGGAATCAGGAAGCTGATGCAGCAGAGAATGATCTGTATGAGTACAGTACGGAAGCTGCCCGCAGCAGTTTCGGCTCGGAGGGTTACTGGAATGATGGAGAGATGCTGGTGAAAAACGGCGAGCAGCTGAAACTGAATATGGGGATATCAGAAGAATTGCCTGCATGTATCAAGGCTGTTGCCTGGAAGCTGAAAGAAGATCTGGAGGCGCTGGGTGCTCAGGTCAATCTGAAAGAGTACACGGAAGGTGAGATGGAAGCAACGATTCCCACGGCTGCATTTGATATGTGGATCGGAAAGATCAGAGATCTTCCCGACTATGATATGACTGATTATCTGAAATACGGCGGTGAAAAAAATTATTTCCATCACCAGAACGGATATGCCGATATGCTTTTTGCAGAAATCAGAGAAACTGATGATGATTCCTATCGTGCAGAGCTGATAAAAGAAATGCTGGGGGATATTATGGACGGAGATTTCTGCAGACCATTATGTCAGGAGATATCTGAAGTTTATGTGACCGGTACTTCCATGGTTTCATGGGAGAAACAGCCGGTACTGAATGAATATGATTCATTTGCGGAGGTCATCTGCGGAATCGGATTAAGATAAGGAGAAATTATTATGATACGCAAAACAGAACCAATCGAGGTGAAAAATGCCAGAGGCGGTGAAGGATCCGTTGTATTTTATCATGTTCTGAAGGGGGAAGAGCTTCTGGGACATGGCAGTATGTATGCGAAGGTAGTAGTAAAACCTCACAGCAGCATTGGCTGGCATCAGCATGAGACCAATACGGAACCGTACTTTATCTTGTCCGGAAAGGGTATTTTTGTGGACAATGATAAAAGCAGAACAGAGGTAGGACCGGGAGATGCCTGCATTATTCAGGTGGGACAGTGGCATTCACTGGAGAATCCCTATGATGAGGATCTGGAGATCATGGCACTGGTTTATAACGACAGACAGTAAAAATTAAAGCAAAAGAGGCTTTCCGCTTGAATTCGGGGAGCCTCTTTTGACGTCAGTCTGTAATTTTTTCAATCAGTGCGGGAATCAGGTCCAGGCGGTCTGCCCGGGCAAACAGTATTTTTCTGATTTCTTCGGAGGGCTGATCCTGGTCGGGAATCATGACCGGAAGACAGCCGGCTTTAAAGGCAGCGGTCAGACCGGAAGGTGAATCCTCCAGAGCAAGGCAGTTTCGGGGGTCAATTCCCAGGCGGCCTGCAGCATAGATGTAAATATCCGGTTCGGGTTTTCCTTTTGCTACCATATATGCGGTGACAATGGCATCGAAACTGTTCTCCAGATTCACTGATGACAGGTATTTTACCGTTCTCTCAATGGGAGATGAGGTGGCAATGGCCGTTTTGATGCCGTGAGCCTTCAGATAGTTTAAAAGTTCATGGATTCCCGGTTTCAGATAAACGCCTTCTTTTTCCACGAAATCATCCATCAGTTCGATTCGTTTGCTTCTGATTTTCATATAGGGTGTATCCGGACCGAAGTAGGATTTTATTCTCGCTTCTCCTTCTGTATGATTCATGCTGCGCAGGCCCAGGGCCTGTTCCCTGGTCATGGGATATCCCAGACAGTGTGCAGCTTCCTGCCAGAAACGGGTATACAGCTTTTCCGTGTCAAGAACCAGTCCGTCCATATCGAAAAGGACGCCCTGGATACTGTGGCCGCAGGGGGTAAAATCACCGGCGCAGATCAGTTCAATTCCGTTTTCAGCCTGAAGTCTGTAATTCAGTTTTTCAAACAGCTCCAGATACTGTTTTTCCACCGTTTTAAAAGGAAGCTCCTCAAAGTCGGGTATATGGGTGATAGGAGGCTTTTCCATGAGTTCCTCTCCCATAAAATGGTAAAATTCATAATACAGCAGAGTATCGTCAATGAGTTTTACCAGTTCCTGTTCCCCGGGGGTGATTCCTCCAAGATATTTATCAAAAACAGCATTTATGAGGCCGCTTTCAATGGTGCGGTACTGAGGCAGGTGCTTTTTGACCGGTCTGGTAATGTCTGCCAGATAGGCTTCGCCGGCATCGTGCAGCAGACAGGCCAGAGCTGCTCTGGTGCCGAGTCCTCTTGCCAGTGCTTCTTCACAGCATTCGATGCAGTGCTGTGCTACTGAGTGAAAGGTGGGAAAATGCCCGTTTGCCCTGGACATGAGGGAAAGTGCGTGGGCAATATCTTCGATTAATATGTCCTCCTGACGCGGATGCAGGGGGGTAAAATGGATTTTGTTCCAGGTTGTAATGTAATCTTCGTATTTTTTCATGGGACTTCAGGTACTCCGGATTATATGATTTCGATCTGACACATCTTCATGGCTTCCAGCGCATTAAGATGACTTTCCGGGGTCACACCGGCACAGCAGGAAGCGCAGACAAGGATCTGTGCTTCGGGGGAAGCAGCTTTGATGATCATGGCATTGGAAATTACGCAGATATCAGTGCAGAGTCCGATCAGTTCCACCTGATCAAATTGATTTTTACCTGCGTAATGAGCCAGCATGGTACTTCCGAAAGTGTTTTTATCAATAATTTTGCGGCCCTCGGCCAGAGGACGCAGCTGAGGAATCAGGTTCCAGCCTTCGGTGCCTTTAATACAGTGAGCCACCGGGAGTTTTCTGCCTTCCTGAGTTTCGAGATAATTGGCATCGTGAGTATCCCGGGTAAATACAACGGTTGTGCCTGCGGCAATCTCTTCTTCTGTTTTTCTTATAACGTTGGGTACGATGGCCTGAGCCTGGGCTGTTCCCAGGGAACCATCTACAAAATCTGTCTGCATATCAACTACAACAAGCAGCTTCTTCATAATCTGAATGCCTCCTTTTTTCGAATATATTATCCTATAATGTGTTATATTTCAAGAGATTCGAAATAGCATCTTGACATTTTGCTTCCGCCGTATTAGACTTAAACATGAATTTAATGACCGACCGGTCGGTCGAAAACATGGAGGAAAACAGACGATGATTTCAAAATTCAGTGTCAAAAAGCCATTTACTGTAATTGTGGCAGTAATTATGGTTCTGATTCTGGGATATGTTTCATTTACCCGGATGACAACTGACCTGCTTCCCAGTATGGAGCTTCCTTATGCGATTGTAATCACTACATATCCGGGGGCCAGTCCGGAAGAGGTTGAAAGTGCTGTGACCATTCCCATTGAGGAATCCATGGCCACAATCAGCAACATTGAGAATGTATCTTCAGTTTCCAATGAGAACTATTCTCTGGTTATTCTGGAATTTGCTGAGGATACCAACATGGATTCCGCATCTCTGGATATGAGGGAAAGTCTGGATCAGCTGGAGTCCACATGGAATAATGATATGATTTCCAGCCCCATTATCATGAAGCTCAATCCTGATATGATGCCCATTATGATTGCAGGTGTTGAGGATGAGAATTATGACAGTGCGGCGGAGCTGACAAGATATGTTGAAGATGAGATTATGCCTGAGCTGCAGAGTGTGGAAGGTGTTGCTTCCGTATCTGCCAGCGGTGAACTGGAGGAGAGTGTTCAGATTATCCTTCGTCAGGAAAAAGTGGATGCTTTAAATGAAAAGATTCACGATGCGCTGGATGGTAAATTTACTGATGCGCAGTCAGAACTGGATGATGCACAGTCCAAACTGGATGACAGTAAGAGCCAGCTGGAGGATACTCAGGACGAACTGAGTTCTCAGAAGGATTCCATGTCCAAACAGCTTGCTGATGCTCAGGGGCAGATTTCCTCCCAGCAGTCCAGTCTGCTGAAGACCCAGGTCGATCTGGAAAATCAGTTGAAAGAAGCGGAAGAAAAGCTTGCTGAGCTGAAGACTCAGAAAACAGAGCTGCAGGATAAGAAAAAGGAACTGGAATCAAATCTTACTACTCTGAATGCACTTCCCGCACAGCTGGAAACAGTCAATGATGCGGTTGCACAGCTGGAAGCAGCGGAAGATCAGCTCTATACAGCAAAGGATACGCTGAAGGAACTGAATCAGACAAAGAGTGATCTGGAAGCACAGCTGGAGGCTGCACAGGCAGCTGGACAGACTGAAATGGTGGTACAGCTGCAGGCCGCTCTGGCTCAGACTGAAGCCGGTATCAGTCAGATTGAAGCCGGACTTTCCGAGCTTGGCATGACTTCTTTTACAGATAATGATTTCGATAAAAAGATCAATGAGCTGAGCAATCAGAAAAGCGAACTGAAATCCACGCAGAAGGAGCTGCAGGAAGCTGTGGATTCCAACGATGAGAATATTGCTGCAGTTAAAGCAGGTATCAGCCAGATCGATGACGGCATTGAGCAGATTGACAGCGGTATCAGTCAGCTGGAGTCTGCAAAAACACAGCTGTCCGATGCTCTGAAACAGGTTGAATCCGGTCAGACGACACTGGAGCAGGCACTTTCTGAGCTGAACGCAAAAAGTATCAGCGGAACCATTGATATGGCGGTAGGCACGGCTCAGGTCAATGCAGGACTGACTCAGATCGAATCCGGTCAGAAAGAGCTGGATGATGCTCAGAAACAGCTGGATGACAGTAAGGAAAGTGCTTATGACAGCAGTGATATGAATGATATCATTACTACCGATCTGATTAAGCAGCTGCTGACCGCCCAGAGCTTTTCCATGCCCGCCGGATATGTAACGGAAAAAGGCATTGATTATCTGATACGTGTCGGCGGAAAGGCTGAATCCACAGAAGACCTGGAGAATATGGTACTGATGGATCTGCATATGGATGGAGTGGATCCCATTATTCTGTCTGATGTGGCAGATGTGATTATTACGGATAATTCCGATGAGGTATATGCCAACATCAACGGTCACGCCGGTATTGTATTTTCCATGGAAAAGCAGACCGGATATTCCACCGGTGATGTATGTGACAACATTCTGGAAAGATTTGAGAAACTGGAATCGGAAAATGAAGGTCTTCATTTCATCACATTGATGAATCAGGGTGTTTATATTGATCTGATTGTGAATTCCGTGCTGCGCAATCTGATGTATGGCGCGATACTGGCAATATTCATATTGATCCTGTTCCTGAAGGACTGGAGGCCTACGCTGGTTATTGCATTCTCTATTCCCATCAGTATTCTGACCTGTATTGTACTGATGTATTTTACGGATATTTCTCTGAATGTGATTTCATTGTCAGGTCTGGCGCTGGGCGTCGGTATGCTGGTTGATAATTCCATTGTTGTTATTGAGAATATTTACCGTCTGCGTAAGGAGGGAGTACCTGCCAAACAGGCATCAATTGAAGGTGCGAGTCAGGTCAGCGGTGCAATTATATCCTCCACGCTGACTACAATCTGTGTATTTGCTCCGATTGTATTTACCGAGGGACTGACACGGAAGCTGTTTGTGGATCTGGGATTGACCATTGCATTCTGTCTGGTTGCCAGTCTGGTGGTAGCATTAACGCTTGTTCCGATGATGGGATCACGCGTGCTGAAGAGAACCAAGGAAAAGCCGCAGCCTCTTCTGGAGGGAATCCAGGATATTTACGGAACAGCTATTTCCTGGTGTCTGAAGTTTAAACCAATTGTACTTATAGGCGCTCTGGGCCTTCTGATTGCCAGCGCTGTCCTGGCTGCTTCCCGCGGTACATCCCTGATTCCGGACATGGACAGCACGCAGGCCACGGTAACAATTACTGTGGATGAAGAAAAAACGCTGAAAGAACTGGGTGAGGTTACTGATCAGGTGACAGAACGTCTTATGGAGATTGAAGATGTCAGTGATGTAGGTTCCATGGCCGGCTCCAGCAGCGGTATCAGCATGAGCAGCATGATGGGCGGCGGTTCAGGCAACAGCGCAACCATGTATCTGATCCTGAAAGATGATACAAAGATGACAGGAGAAGAACTGGAACGGGAGATCATTGACCGTACCGCCGATCTGGACTGTACAGTGGAAGCCAATACCAATACTATGGATCTTTCTGCTTTATCTACAGGAGGTATTTCCATTCGTGTGGAAGGCAGAGATCTGGATAAGCTGAAATCAACTGCTGAAGAAATTGCAGCTATTGTTGAAAATGTTGAAGGAACTCAGAATGTTTCGGATGGCATTGAAGAGACAACACCGGAGCTGCGTCTGACAGTGGATAAAGAAAAAGCAATGTCCTATGGTCTTACGACTGCTCAGGTATATCAGGCAATTGCTGCTGAACTGGCAGGCCCTTCATCTTCCATGACTCTTTCCACAGACGCTTATGATTATGATGTATATGTTGTGGATGGTGATCAGGAGGAACTGACACGGGACAAAATTAAGAAAATGAAGATCAAGGGGACAGATGAAGATAAAAAAGAGGTGGAAGTCCCCGTTAAAAATCTGGTAACCTTTACAGATGAAGAAGGACTGAATTCCATTTCACGAAGCAATCAGACCCGTTATCTGACCGTTTCTGCGGAAATTGCAGATGGTTATAATATCGGACTGGTGTCGGATGATGTGAAAAAAGCCATGAAGGATTACGAACTGCCTGAAGGCTGCAGCTGGGAGATGGTCGGTGAAGATCAGACGATCAATGATGCTTTTGAGCAGATCGGACTGATGCTGGCACTGGCACTGGCATTCATGTATCTGATCATGGTTGCACAGTTCCAGTCACTGCTGTCACCGTTTATCATTATGTTCACAATTCCTCTTGCATTTACAGGAGGTCTGTTGGGACTCTGGATTACAGGCAGTGAGATCAGTATGATTGCTCTGATCGGTTTTGTCATGCTTTCCGGTATTATTGTAAATAATGGTATCGTTATGGTTGACTACATTAATCAGCTTAGATATGCCGGCATGAGTAAAAAAGAAGCGATTGCGGAGGCCGGCATGACCCGACTGCGCCCGATTCTTATGACGGCTCTGACAACAATCCTTGCTATGTCCACAATGGTATTCAGCAGGGATATGGGAGCGGCTATGGGTAAACCCATGGCGATCGTAACAGTGGGCGGTCTGCTGTACGGTACATTGCTGACTTTGTTTGTTGTTCCCTGTATTTATGATCTGTTTAACAGAAAAAAGGAACTGAAGGATCCGCTGGCGGAAGATGAGGATGATGAGATTTGGTAGAGAAAAATTTGGATGAGAGCTGTCTGACTCCGTCTTCTCCCAAGGTGATTGCTTTATACGATGCGGTTACAGCCCTCTCCAGAGAGGGGGCTGACCTGACCCGATTAAAGGTGTCGGATATCGCAGCAAAAGCCGGAATAGGCAAAGGAACCACCTATGCCTATTTCAAATCCCGGGAGGAGCTGATTGTAAAAGCAATTCTCTATGATATATATAATCAGATCCGGACTATTAAAAGCAGGATCTGTCAGGTGGACAGTTTTCAGGAAAAAGTGTATGTAATGCTGGATGTCCTCTTTGAAGGAGAGGATCCGGATACTAATATTTTTCAGCGCCTGATGCCGTTTTTCCACGATATAGGAAGCTTTCCGGCCCGTTTTCAGGAAGAATTTATAAAATGTGCTCCCAGTATAGCCGAGATTGAAAAAACATTTTGGGTTATTCTGGCGTCTGCAAATGCAGAAGGAATTGTCGGGAAAAATCTGAATCTGTTTTATATACAGAATGCATTTGCCCATACGGTAATGGATTATGCCTGCTATAAAAAACAGGTGTGCTATCAGAAACAGCTGCCCCGGATTCCGGAGGAGGAAGTAAAGAAAAGGCTGTATGAAAATCTGGTCTATATGCTGAGAGAGTAAGGTTTTGCGGCATTCGGAAATGAATGTTTATGCCGGATGGCAGAACATTTCTGCCATCCGGCGGGATATGAAAATTATGATCGTGCGCAGGGACTGTTATCTGTTTTTATCTGCGCAGGCAATGTCGGCAGCACAGGGAAGACCGTGAAAACTTTCTGTGTGCAGAACCGCATTTTTCACAGCCTGTGCCATGACGCGGGAAGCCAGAGTGCCGACAATGTTAATATCGGATTGAATGCTGCCTGTGGACAGAGCGTATATGGTATCTCCGTCATTCATGGTATGGACCGGGCGAATGGACCGGGCATAGCCGTTCTGGGCAAAAGCTGCGATTTTATTCAGCTGCGCTTTGTCAAAACGGGCATTGGTAATAATACAGCCGATGGTGGTATTGGTGACACAGCCTTCCGGTGTGGAAGAAACGTTGCCTGACTCTGCGTGAGAGACTGTATTTGTACCGGTTTCATCCTGTGTTTCGTAAGTGTTTTTCATCTGAGCATACATCTGATACATGACTTTTTCGCTGTCTGCGAATCCCTTTTTATCCGGGGTCAGCATACCCGCAAGGATCTGATGCGTTTCTTCATCATAGACATCTCCGCAGGCATTGACGGATACGATTGCTCCGACTTTCAGATCACCCAGCTGTACTGCATACATTCCCAGACCGGAATTCATACAGTAATCGGGACCGCCGATTTTTCCTACAGTGGCTCCGCAGCCTGCTCCTTTATTGCCTTCGGAGGGACTGTTTTTCTCTGCCTCCTCACATGCTTTTTTCGCCATGGCTTTATCCGGCTTTACTTTGTCTGACACAAAAAGAAGATCGAAAATACAGGATTCTACAACAAGAGGTACGCGGACGTCTCCTACAGCAAATCCGATTCCTTTTTCTGCCAGATATTCCATTACTCCTCCGGCTGCATCCAGTCCGAATGCACTGCCGCCGCTTAATAATACTGCGTGTACTGCCTGACAGGCAGCTGCAGGATTCAGCAGTTCAGTCTCACGGGAAGCCGGTCCCCCGCCTCTTACATCAATTCCTGCAGGAGCTCCCTGCTCACAGAGTATAACCGTGCATCCGGTGGCGTGTTCCTGATCTTCGGCATTGCCGATTTTTACATTTTCAATTTCCGTGATGGGAATTTCTTTTAAAATCCCGGTAAAATCGCTCATCTTTTACCTCCTGTATTAATGAAAAATAAAATCTGTTCAATAAGGGACGAACTGTTAAAATTATATTTTATATGCGGATTTTTTACAAGTAATTGACATTTTTTTTCGGATTGATATAATGTTTCTGGCAGGCAGATAAAAAATCGCCTGACTTTCATTTATTGCGCTGCAGAATAGTGCAGCAGGAGGAGTTATGTACAAGTTTAAAAACAAAACACAGAAGATGGTATTGACTGCCGCATTTGCAGCAATAATCATTGTCATGGCCAATGTTCCTTTTCTGGGTTATATACCCGTTGGAGTGATCAAGGCTACAACACTTCACATTCCGGTTATTATCGGTGCAATTCTTATGGGGCCGGCCTCAGGAGCATTTCTCGGATTCATATTTGGAGTAACCAGTCTGATGAGTGCCACATTTAATCCCACACTGACCTCATTCTGTTTCTCACCTTTTTATTCCGTTGGTGATTTTCATGGGAATTTTTACAGTCTCATTGTTTGTTTTGTTCCCCGGATTCTGATCGGTATTGTGGCATATTTTGTATTTGCCGGAATTATGAAGGTTTTAAAGGGAAAAAGAAGAATGAAAGAAACAATTGCACTTCCCATTGCAGGTGTGCTTGGTTCCATGACCAATACGATTCTGGTTATGGGCAGCATCTATATTTTTTTCGGCCAGCAGTATATGGCCGCGAAGGAGATTACGGGTTCACTGATTGCAGCGATTATGGCGATTGTTGTGGGAAATGGAGTTCCGGAGGCAATTGTCTGTGCGGTACTGGTTACATTGATCGGAAAAGCTCTGCTTCATTTTGCTGAGCTTCAGTAAAATCGTATCTTACAGAACCAAAAAAGATACAGTAAACAAAAGATACAGGGCTGCTGCGCTGACATTCAGTCAGTGTGACATGCCCTTTTTGTTTTCAGGGAATTGAGAAGAGTATTTTTACAGAAATTTCAGAAATATTTAGATTTTCTTTTTACATAATCCCGTTCAGCTGTGTTATACTGAATAAAATATCGGATTATGTTACAAAAAAGAGGGCATTTTTGAGAATATGATTACAATGAGGATAGGGAGGTAGATTGCCGGATGAAGCTAAGAAACAGACTTGCGATTGCATTTGTGATTATTCTGCTTGTGCCGGTTGGACTGGTTACACTCTGCTTTACAATACTGAACGGTTATCAGGTGAGGCTTCTGCATCAGGCCTATGGCGTGCAGACAGAAGACGGGAATCTGCTTAATGCCAATACGGTGGAGCTGTTTGATGCACTGGCAGAGAAATCAAATCAGGAAGTGGAAAGAGAACTGGATCAGGATAAAGAGCAGTTCCGCGATCCGGAATATCAGAGACAGCTGAATGCAAAGCTTGAGAGCTGGTATTCTTCTCTGATCGTCAGGAGTGACGATGAATTTCTGTTTTTCGGGCTGCAGGGGGAATGGCTGTCTGATCTGTTTAGCCAGCTGCCGGGATACGGCGCTTCCATATCGGATTATAATCTTCGGGTTTACACAGGCAATGTAACCAACTGCCTGTTGAATCAGCATGATTTTGAATTTGCGGATGGCTCTCAGGGAACTGTCTTTGTTGTAACGCCGATTACAACTCTTCCTCAATTGAAAAGTATGTATGTGGAACTGGGGATCAGCATTGTGATTATCATGCTGTTTACGGCACTGCTTATGCTCATGTGGATCTACGGGTCTATTGTTATCCCCATCAGCAAACTGAAGAAAGCAACTCAGGAGATCAGAGATGGTAATTTGAATTATGAGCTGAACGTAAAGGGAGAGGATGAGATCAGCCAGCTGTGTATGGATTTTGAAGAGATGCGCTGCCGTCTGAAACAGAATTCCGAGGAAAAAGTTCATTATGATGAAGACAACAAGGAGCTGATCAGTAATATTTCACATGATCTTAAAACGCCGATTACGGCGATCAAGGGTTATGTGGAAGGTATTATGGATGGTGTGGCCTCTTCACCTGACAAGCTGGACAAATATATCCGCACGATTTATAATAAGGCCAATGATATGGACCGGCTCATCGATGAGCTGACATTTTATTCCAAAATTGATACCAATAAGATCCCATACAATTTTGCTCCTATCAATGTGGTCGATTATTTCGGAGACTGCAGTGAGGAACTGATGCTTGATCTTGAGGGACAGGGAATAGAGATGCAGTATATGAATTTCTGCGATACAGATGTTCAGCTTATTGCCGATGTGGAGCAGATGAAGCGGGTTATCAACAACATTATCAATAATTCCATTAAGTATATGGATAAGAAAAAGGGAATTATCAACATGAGAATCAAAGATCTGGGAGATTTTGTCCAGGTGGAGATTGAAGATAACGGCAAGGGAATCGCTGCAAAAGATCTTCCTTACATTTTTGACCGGTTCTACCGGACAGATAAGGCACGCAGTTCTCAGAAGGGCGGAAGCGGTATCGGTCTGTCCATTGTACGTAAGATCATTGAAGATCACGGGGGACGGATCTGGGCAACCAGTAAGGAAGGAACAGGAACAGTCATGCACTTTGCATTGAGAAAATATCAGGAGGTACGCAATGAGTAGATTGTTGATTATAGAGGATGAGGAAGCAATCGCGGAACTGGAGAAAGATTATCTGGAATTAAGCGGCTTCGATGTGGAGATTGAAAACAGCGGACAGAGTGGCCTTGACAGAGCTCTTTCAGAAGAGTTTGATTTGTATATTCTTGATCTGATGCTTCCTGAGATTGATGGTTTTGAAATCTGCAAACGGATCCGCAAGGAGAAGAACACACCGGTTCTGATGGTATCAGCCAAGAAGGATGATATTGATAAGATCCGCGGTCTTGGTCTCGGCGCAGATGATTACATTACCAAACCGTTCAGCCCCAGTGAACTGGTTGCCCGTGTGAAAGCACATCTTGCCCGTTATGAACGGCTGATCGGAAGTTCTGCTCCTCAGAATGAGGTTATTGAGATCCGCGGTCTTAAGATTGACAAGACTGCCCGTCGGGTATATATAAACGGTGTGGAAAAGCAGTTTACGACTAAAGAATTTGATCTTCTGTCATTTCTGGCTCAGAATCCAAATCATGTTTTTTCCAAAGAAGAGCTGTTTAAAAAGATATGGGATATGGAGTCGGTGGGAGATATAGCAACTGTTACCGTACATATCAAGAAGATCCGGGAAAAAATTGAATTTAATACAGCAAAACCCCAGTATATTGAGACAATCTGGGGAGTAGGATACCGGTTTAAGATGTGATTTTGTATATCTGATCAGAGTAAGAAAAAAGTGAATTGTTTTTAAGCTGCCGCATTGACAGAAAAGTTAATGCGGCAGCTTCTTTATTTTACTCTGTTATACTGTTTTAAAGTCCAGCGGGCCGGTTAATCTTCACCTTCTGATTCCAGATGTCTGCGTCTTTTTTTATAGAAGACTGCTGAAAGACTCAGTGCAGCAAGTGTACAGATGAAGACAAAAATAAACATGAAGACAGCGGTTGCCAGAGCTCCTGCGGGTTTGCTGTAATTGATATAGGAAACGACTCCGAAGATGATCCCGCAGGCAAGACCTGCAAGACCACTGCAGATCAGGTTGGTGCGCAGATTGGGACGCAGATGTCTGTCCCAGATCCCGTGGCGCATACAGCTGATGGATAAATAGAGTGCCTGACACATGAATATGATCCATTCACCGGCCAGGATCCTGAAATTGCCGGGTGTTGTGATTGTCTGAATGATGATCATGGCAAGCAGTCCCCAGAATGTCATCCAGCATCCATTACGTTCTATGTGCAGAAGCTGGAGTTCCTGCATTTCATCCAGATTATTATTTGATTTGTTCTTTTTTAACATCATTATCTTCCTCCTCTTCCCAGAACAGTTCATCCAGAGTTTTTCCAAGTACTCTGCATATGGCGCGGCATAATTTGATTGTGGGATTGTAGGTTCCCTGCTCGATGGCATTCATGGTCTGGCGGGAGATTCCCACCTTTTCCGCCAGCTGCTTCTGCGTCATGTCCATCTGAGTACGGGCCACTTTGATTGATATGTTGCGTGGCATGTGTCTGTCACTTCCTTTCACAGGTATAGTACCATATAAATTACTATAAGTCAAATATATTTTACATAAAGTCGCTTTATAATGACAAAATCAGTTTCAGTGTGATCTAAAAGAGGAATTGATTCCTGAATTTGCCATCAAATTTGTGAAAAAACAGGTGTAGATATCTTCAGGAAGGAAACAATATGAAAAATATTTTTTGAGAAAATGGTGGGAGGCCCGTATGGATCAGAAAAACCGGGAAGGATGGAAGAAAATTTTGTCAACAGTGGGCAGTGCTGTTATTGTATATCTGGCTTTTCGATATGCTTTGCCTCTGTTTTTGCCGTTTATTATGGCTTTTCTGGTGGCGGTATTGATTCGCCCATGTGTCCGCTGGTTGAGAAAATATCTGCATATCAGGGAAAGCATGGGGGCTGTCCTGATTCTGGCGGCTGCAGGAGTTCTTCTGCTTTTCATTGTATCCTGGGTTGGAGGACTTCTTGTGGAGGAAGCAAAAGGACTTCTTACAGAATTACAGCAGCAGGATATAATCGAAAAAAATGTGCTGGAAAAGGCACAGAATTATTTTACATGGGACAGATGCATCGGATATTGTATGTCTCATTCAACAGTGGTTGTGCGTTGGTGTACCGGCCTTTTTACTGCGCTTTTTGTTTTTTTTATTGCCAGTGTACTGGCTGTGGAAGAGATGGAACGTCTGCATCAGCGGCTTACCATGTGTGTATTTTATAAAGAATTTGTGGATTTCGGAGCTTTTTTAAGCAGAGTCTGTGGAAAATGGCTGCGGGTACAGGCGCTGATCATGCTGATTACTATGGTTATCAGTGGTCTGGGCCTGTGGATCACCGGTTTTTCCTATGCATTTTTACTGGGGATTCTGATTGGTCTGGTGGATGTACTTCCTATTTTCGGAACGGGAACGATTTATCTGCCCTGGATTATATGGGAGTTTCTGAATCATCGGCCGGGACGGGGTTTTTCTCTTCTCATCATATATCTGATCTGTTATCTGACCAGAGAATTTATGGAGAATTCACTCATGGGAAAATGTATGGGAATCACGGCATTTGAATTTCTTGCATCAGTGTATGTGGGGCTGAAGCTGTTTGGTGCTGCGGGATTTATACTGGGACCTCTGGGTGTAATGATTATTCTCTGGGCAGCAGGAGGAAGGCAGAAATCAGGGCTTTCCGAAAACAGGCAAATGACTTGACAAATGCGGTTATATTGCATAAAATAGGATGAACTGATATGGAAAGTAACAGTGATAAGGAATAGTAGACAGAGTTGTTCATGTTCAGAGAAGATATCCTGCTGTAGGCAGTGCTGTGAGATATTGCATGAGCTTTTGTTGAACCTGCCCTTTGAGTTCTGTGGAAAACCGCAGCGTATTCCGGCGTTAACGGAAAGTGAGAGAAGAATTTTCCGGATCTGTTTACAGAAGGAGAATTTTTAATCAGGGTGGTACCGCCGATTGCATTCGGTCCCTATGGGATCGGATTCAACCGGCGTTTTTTTATTAAAGGAATTTGCTGTATAATAAGGAGGAAAGCTGAAATGGCAAAAGAAAAGAAGTTTGTAGAAGCCGTAACCCCCATGTCTGAGGATTTTGCTCAGTGGTATACTGATGTTGTAAAAAAAGCGGAACTGATCGAGTATTCCAATGTGCGCGGCTGCATGATTTTACGTCCTAATGGTTATGCAATCTGGGAAAATATTCAGAAAAATCTGGATGCAATGTTTAAAGAGACCGGTGTTGAAAATGTGTATATGCCCATGTTTATTCCTGAGAGTCTGCTTCAGAAAGAAAAGGATCATGTGGAAGGTTTTGCACCTGAAGTTGCATGGGTTACGCATGGCGGTATGAATAAACTGGAAGAAAGACTCTGTGTCCGCCCCACATCCGAGACTCTGTTCTGTGATTTTTATTCCAGAATCATTGAGTCCCACAGGGATCTTCCCAAGCTGTACAATCAGTGGTGTTCTGTTGTAAGATGGGAGAAAACCACAAGACCTTTCCTGCGTTCTGCTGAATTCCTGTGGCAGGAAGGACATACGGCACATGCCACGGAAGAGGAAGCAGAAGAAAGAACAATTCAGATGCTGAATATTTATGCTGATTTCTGCGAGAAATACCTGGCAATTCCCGTAATCAAGGGCCAGAAAACAGATAAGGAAAAATTTGCAGGTGCAAAATCCACCTATACCATTGAAGCTCTGATGCATGATGGTAAAGCACTGCAGTCCGGTACCAGCCATAATTTCGGTGATGGATTTGCCAGAGCATTTAACATTCAGTATTCTGATAAGGAGAATAAATTGCAGTATGTACATCAGACTTCATGGGGGATGTCCACACGTATTATCGGCGCACTGATTATGGTGCATGGTGATGACAGCGGTCTTGTACTGCCTCCCAGAATCGCACCGGTTCAGGTCATGATCGTACCGATTGCCCAGCGTAAACCCGGTGTACTGGAGAAAGCTGCCGAACTGAAGAGTACATTGATTGAAGCGGGTTATAAAGTGAAAGTAGATGATTCCGATAAGAGTCCCGGCTGGAAATTCAATGAGCAGGAGATTCGCGGTATTCCGCTTCGTGTGGAAATCGGTCCCAAGGATATTGAAGCCGGTCAGGCAATCATCGTCCGCCGCGACACCAGAGAAAAACTGGTGGTATCACTGGATGAACTGGCTGATAAGATCGGTGAAACTCTGGAGAAAATGCAGAATGACATGCTGGAACGTGCGAAAGCGCACCTTGCTTCTCATATTTATGAAGCAAAAACATATGATGAATTCAAGGATACTGTTGAAAATAAACCCGGCTTTATCAAGATGATGTGGTGCGGCGATCAGGCATGTGAACTGAAGATTAAAGAAGATACCACTGCAACCTCCAGATGTATACCTTTTGAGCAGGAACAGATTACAGATGTCTGCCCTGTGTGCGGAAAACCTGCAAAGAAAATGGTATTCTGGGGTAAGGCATACTAAGATGTGTCAAAACCTGACTGAGAAAACTGTCACGGTTTTGCGGGAAAAATATAGTGAGATACACATAACAGAATAATCGAAAGCATGCCCCGGAGACAGGCGAAGGAAGAAAACTTCCTGTATCTGCTCCGGGGCAGTTTGTTTTCATCTATTTCAGCGTCAGATGAGAAAAGTCGATATTCAGTCCCGGAATCACAAAAGATGAAATTGTATTCTGGAAGAAGTAAATGACAGGTGCATCACCGTATTCCATGTTATACACGAGAATAATTTCCTTCATCGGATCTACAATCCAGTATTCGCGGACACCGGCAGACTGATACAGAGCCAGTTTTCTGTAATAATCCATTGTTTTGCTGGAAGGAGAAACAATTTCGATGACCCAGTCAGGGGCTCCCTGACATCCTTTGTCGTTCAGTTTATCGTGGTCGCATATTACAGAAATATCCGGCTCTACATAAGTAAAATCATCCTGATTGAGAAAGACTGCAAACGGAGCGGGATAAATTTTACAGGTTCCGTGGTGCTGCATGATGTAACTGCCGATCATCATGGAAAGATACTGGGAGATTTCCTGGTGGATTCTGCCGGGAGGTGCCATCATATACATCTTTCCATTTATCAGTTCACCGCGAACACCGTCGGGAAGATCATAAATATCATCAATTGTACAGATGTGTTTTTCTGGTAAGGGCATAGCGTTTATCCTTTCTGAAATCTATGAAACAATGTAATTTTCTCATGTATTATATTCTATCATAAAATCGATAACGATACAATTTTACACACAGTATTTTCGGGAATGGCTCTGAACGCTGACCTCTGCTGCATGATCCATGTCTGTCTCCAGCGAAAACGGTTGCACAAATGAAATGCGTTGGGTATAATCGGAGGCAGAAAAAGAAGCAGAGGCAGTAAGGTGATAGACGCTATAGCCAGAAAGAGAGGTCGGTAAGATGGATGTCAGACAGGTAGAGAGCAGGCAGTCAGAGAGAAAATTATCGGAAAACAGCCGGAGAAAAGATGTGCTGATAGAGATTCCGAAGCAGGTGGAGTTTATTATCAACCGTCTGCGCCAGCATGGATATGAGGCATATGCGGTGGGGGGCTGCGTCCGTGATGCGCTGCTGGGGAGAAAGCCCAATGACTGGGATATCACAACATCTGCCAGGCCGGATCAGGTGAAAGCTGTTTTCAAGCGGACAATCGATACAGGGATTCAGCACGGTACGGTGACGGTTATGGAAGACCGCATCGGTTTCGAGGTGACCACATATCGGATTGACGGTGAATATGAGGACGGCAGACATCCGAAAGAGGTGCAGTTTACACCCGATCTGCGGGAAGATCTGCGCCGCCGCGATTTTACCATCAATGCCATGGCATACAGTCCTGAAGCAGGAATTGTGGATCTGTTTGGCGGGCAGGAGGATCTGGAAAAAGGTATCGTCCGCTGTGTGGGAAGCGCAGAAGACCGTTTCAATGAGGATGCCCTGCGGATCATGAGAGCCGTGCGTTTTGCAGCTCAGCTTGGATTTGTTATTGAGAAGGAAACGTACCGTGCCATAAAAAAACTGGCTCCCAATCTGAAGAAGATCAGCGCGGAGCGTATACAGGTGGAGCTCTCCAAGCTGCTTCTTTCATCTCATCCTGAATGCTTTCGCCGCCTGTATGAAACGGGGATTACTGCGGTGATACTGCCGGAATTCGATGCAGCTGCGAACTGCGCTCAGAACAGTCCTTATCATTGTTATTCGGTGGGTGAGCATACGTATCATGTGATCGAACATACGCCGGCTGATCTTCCGCTTCGTCTGGCAGCTGTTCTTCATGATCTGGGGAAAGTGGAAACAAAAACCACGGATGAAAGCGGACGGGATCATTTTTACGGTCATCCCGAAAAAAGTGAAAAGATGGCCAGAAAGATCCTGCGGCGTTTGAAATATGATAATCATACAATAGACCGCACCTGCCGCCTTGTGCTTTACCATGATTACAGGATGATGCCTGAGGATAAGGCTGTAAGGAGAGCAATCAACAGAATCGGTGCCGACCTGTTTGATGATCTTCTTCTTCTCCAGAGGGCAGATGCAGAAGCAAAACCTCAGGAAGTATGTGACCGGGTAATCGGGCAGCTTGCGGAGATTGAAGCAGTTTACCGCGTGATACTGGAACGGGAAGAATGTACCTCGTTGAAAATGCTGGCTGTAACCGGAAAGGACCTGATTGAGGCGGGAATGAAGCCGGGCAGAGAGCTGGGGCAGGTTCTGAACCGGCTTCTGGAGCATGTACTGGATCATCCGGAAGATAATGACAGGGAAATTCTGCTGAAACTGTGGAAAAATCAGCAATAATTCCAGAGATATTGTTATTCTTCATGCAGCCGGAGCTGCTGCAATACAAAGTATGCGTCTTTCAGAATATGATGAATAATGAAGCAAATATGACCTGGTCAACACCCAGCGGGCCCGAAACAAGGGACAAAATTTTTGTATTCAGCCATAAAGAGCTTCTGGAGTGTCTTCCTGATCAGGCCGACCGCGCTCTTGGAGAATGGTGGTGGACCAGAACCATGGGACATTGTGACCTGGCAGCTGTATGCGTCTATCTGGACGGAACCATCTACGATATAGGTCTGAATATTGTGGATTACGAAATAGGCGTACGTCCCGCCATGTGGGTAATGCTTAAACGGTAGAAGAAATCATCTCATCCGATAACACCGATGAAGGCAGCGGACGAAAAAGCTTTTATCGGATCCGGAAAGCAGTTTACGCAATTATTGAAAAAGTCCCGGAGTTCGGGAAAGACTGACTGAGAACGTACATAAGTACGGGGAAGAGAAAATGTTGAAGATAGAGAGAGAAAGCAGTTTTCAGCAGGCCTGTCTGCCTGCATATCTTTTTCTGTATTGCTGTTGTTCCGGAGATTATGTAAGTTGACGGATGAGATGACTTCTCAGGAGAGTTCAATGTCCGCTGAAAATAGTCTAATACAAATCAGACGTAAAGTCAAGTCAAATTTTATTATATATGGAAATTTCATCATGAAAATCTTCTCCTTTTCATATGATGTACAGGATATGGTCTGACGGCTGCCTGTATTAAAAAAATATCGTAACAGTTTTACCGGAGCCGGACCGTTACAAAGCATCGGTAAAGTTTAAGGGAGGAGTTTATATGTATGATCGGGATACTGCCATGTTGGAAAAGTATGATCTGACGGTAAAGAATATAAGAAAAGTCCGGGGCGGATGGCTTTGCGTTGCGCAGGAAGGTCTGTTTTTGTGGAAAGAAAGCAGATCAAAGGAGGAACGTCTGGATCTGGAAGACCGGATATGCCGGAAGACGGAAGAAATGGGTCTGTCCCGTATCTGGAATTGCGCGGGCGGCAGTGATAATCTGAGAATGGACCGGTTTGTGCGCAATCAGGATGGACAGCTTTTGACAGAAGATGGCTTCGGACGGAAATTTGTTCTGAAGGAATGGACAGAGGGTCGGGAGTGTGAGGTGAAAAATACAGAGGACCTGTTTAATGGTGCAAGGGCTGCAGCCTGTCTTCATCAGATTTTCCGGGCGGTAAAACCTGAGCTGGAAAAGGAAACACTTTCAGCTTCTCTTGTAGTTCAGGAGTCCTACGGGGAACTCTGGAACCGCAGAAAAAGGGAAATTTCAAGAGTTCAGGGATATATCCGCAAAAGGCACAACAAAAATGTTTTCGAACAGCTGATCATGAAAGAGACTCCGTATTATGCTGCACAGGCCCAGGAAGCACTGGAACTTCTGACCGGAATTGGAATACAGCCTGGAATTGCAGGACAGCAGGAATTGCAGATATGCCATGGAGATTTTCATTATCACAATCTGGTGTATGGGAAAAAAGAAAACTGGATATGTCAGAGCAGCCGTTTCCATCTGGGATATCAGATTTCCGATTTTTATCTGTTTCTTCGTAAATGCATGGAAAAGCAGGCGTGGAACTGGCAGATGGCAGAAGACCTCATGCGTCTGTACCGGCGCTGCTGTCCCGTATCCAGGGAAAATATGCAGTTATTATACTGTCTGTTTTTGTTTCCGGAAAAGTACTGGAAACAGCTTAATTTCTATGTACAGTCCAATAAAGCGTGGATGCCGGAAAAAAATATTGTTAAACTGAAAAATCTGATTAATCAGGAAGAAAAAAGACGGGTATTTCTTAAAAATCTGTATCATGCAGCATTTTAGAAAAAACAGAAAACGGCCCCCGCCGGAAAGTTCTCCGGGAATGAAATCCCTCTGGAGCTTGTCGGTGGGGGCCTTTAATTTATTGCTTATTTATTGCTTTGTTCTGTGAATTATGAGAACAGAGGCTTTAATGCTTCTGCCAGAGTATTCTTCTGAGCTTCTGCTTCTGCCAGATCCTTACCCAGAGTAGTGAAGTAGGTCTTGATCTTGGGCTCTGTACCGGAAGGACGAACAACCACAGCTGCACCGCCATCCAGAGCGTAAATCAGGACGTTGGCTGCAGGCAGGCCGGTTTCTTCCGGTTTCTTGTAGTCGGTAACCTTAACTACAGCGTAGCCGCCGATTTCTGTGGGAGGATTCTGACGAAGGCTGTCCATGATACCGGTCATCTTGTCCATACCGGACAGACCGGGGAATTCAAAACTGTCAACCTTGTTCAGGTAACGGCCGTATTTTGCGTAGATTTCTTCCAGACGCTGTTTGATGGAAGAACCGATGCTGCGGTAGTAAGCTGCCATTTCACAGATCAGCATGGAACCGATAATAGCATCTTTATCACGGACATAAGGTCCTGCCAGGTATCCGTAGCTTTCCTCGAAACCGAAGATAAAGCGGTCTACTTCGCCGGCTGCTTCCAGTCCTGCAATCTGATCTCCGATCCACTTGAAGCCTGTCAGTACGCTGCGCATCTCAACGCCGTAGTTTGCAGCAACTGCATCAGCCAGAGGAGTGGAAACGATGGATTTAACAGCAACAGGGTTTGCAGGCATAGTGCCGTTTTCAATGCGGCCTGCGCAGATGTAATCCAGCAGAAGTACGCCTACTTCATTACCGGAAACCAGTTCATATGTACCATCGGGGCATTTGATTGCGATACCTACACGGTCAGCATCGGGGTCGGTAGCCAGCATCAGGTCAGCACCGGATTTTTCAGCCAGTTCCAGACCGAGACGCAGAGCTTCAAAGATTTCGGGGTTCGGATAAGGACAGGTCGGGAAATTACCATCGGGATACTGCTGTTCGGGAACGATTGTAATATCATCGATACCGATATCACTCAGAACACGGGTGACGGGAACCAGCCCGGAACCGTTCAGGGGAGAGTAAACCAGCTTCAGACCTGCAGTCTTGCACAGACCGGGACGAACGCTGCGGGCTTCGATTGCTTTGTAAAGAGCTTCCTTGCAGTCATCTCCTACATATTCAATGAGTCCTTTTTCCATGCCTTCTTCAAAGCTCATCATCTTTGCGCCTGTCAGAATGTCTGTTTTCTGGATTTCAGCATAAACGATATCAGCAGCTTCATCTGTCATCTGGCATCCGTCAGGGCCGTAAGCTTTGTATCCGTTATACTTTGCAGGGTTGTGAGAAGCAGTAACCATGATACCGGCATTGGCTTCATAATAGCGGGTAGCGAAGCTTAATGCGGGTACGGGCATCAGTGCGTCGTAGATACGAACTTTAATTCCGTTGGCAGCCAGAACGCATGCAGCAGTTTTGGCGAAAACATCACTCTTGATACGGCTGTCGTAGCTGATTGCCACCAGCTGATTGCCGCCCTGTTCTTTAACCCAGTTGGCCAGTCCCTGTGTAGCCTGACGAACAACGTAAATATTCATACGGTTGGTACCGGCACCCAGAACACCGCGCAGACCGGCGGTACCAAACTTCAGAGCTACAGCGAAACGATCTTT
>JAXDZY010000143.1:0-4989 GCA_034086685.1 Lachnospiraceae bacterium | reverse complement strand
CAGGCCGTGGCAGCCGGTCTTGATGACCTTTACTTCATCCTTCAGGCCTTTTTCTTCAAGCAGTTCTTCGATTCTTGCCGCAATCTTCACACTGCCGGATGAGGTACATCCGGTACCTGCGCATACCAGTACATGACGCTTATAGCTGTCCTTTTCGGTCGCGCCGGGATGACGGAAGGCTACCGTTGCCTGATACTGGCTTTTGACTTCATTTAACTGTTCAATTGTCTTAATCATGGCTATCCCCTCCTATTCGTATTTTGCAAGAATTTCTTCTACATTACCGGGTGTCAGACGTCCATGTACATCGTCGTTGATCATCATAACCGGTGCAAGTCCGCACGCACCTACACAACGGCATGCTTCCAGTGAGAATTTGCCGTCCTCTGTACATTCTCCGCCGGTGATACCAAGGATCTGCTGGATCTTCTCATAAACCTGTCCGGAACCTTTTACGTAACATGCAGTACCAAGACAGACAGAGATCTTATACTTGCCCTTCGGCTGCAGATTGTAGAATGAGTAAAATGTTACTACACCAAAAATCTTACTCATGGGAATCTGTGTTTCATCCGAAATGATCTGCTGAACTTCCACAGGCAGATAGCCGTAGATCTCCTGCGCCCCCTGAAGAATGGGCATTAATGCACCTTTCTGATCCTTGTGAGCGGCAATCAGCTTTCTAAGCTCGACTTCCTGCTCCGGAGTCCCGTTAAAAGGAATTTTTGATTTTACAGCCTCTACCAGAGATGTTTTTTTCTCAGGTTTTGTACTATAAGGGACAATGCTCATTATTTTTACCTCCTCTTTGTTTGCTTTATACTAAATCCTTTTCACAATGGAAGGCACTGATTAATATCGGTCAGTACCCTTTCGACTTTCCCCCTGAAGAAAAGTTCGGATATAGTTTCGATAATTCCACCCTGACTTTATGCGTTTTTAACAGCAATGTATATTTTCATGTACATGACCGGTAAAATATATCCTAATTTTTATTTACTTTTAAACTCTTTAATCGTCATATTGCTTACATTTTACCATCAACCGGATATTTTAACAATCATTTCTATTTTTTGCACCATTTTATAGTTTTTATCTATATGTGTTTTTGCACTATTTTTTGTATATTATTGAACGTTTTTGTACATAAATAACATTTTATGTTTTTATTTTCATTTTTTTCAATTAATAATTCAATTTGTCAATATATATACTAATTTCCACTGCAAATTTTTGTTTATATTTTTCTCCCGTTTTTTTTGTTTTTTCATAGTTTTTTATATTTCATACACAAAAACTATGTTTTTTTTTATGTTTTCAAAACAATAAAACCTGTTTTCCGGCGTTAAACCGTATAAAAAATGCACATATTCTGAAAATTGAAAAAATTCCAATATATCAAAAAGGAAGATATCCGTTTCTGAAACGATAATATCTTCCTCTTCTTACATTTTCTTACATTCCAAGTCCCATCCGACGGACGGCAGCTTCCTGAATATTATGCTTTTTCAATTCTGATCGCACATACTTTATACTCGGGTATACGTGCATATTTATCCAGAGCTGCATTGGTCAGCCAGTTCGCATTGCCATCAGGGAAATGGAAAGGCATCCAGGATTCGCCGGGTGATGTCTTGGTACCTACTCTTGCGGTGCTTTCAATCTGACCACGTCTGGAGGATAGTTTTACACGGTCTCCGTTTTTAATTCCCAGTCTTTCTGCATCCTCGATATTCATCTCAATAAAGGATTTACCTTCAATTTCCATGAGCCCGGGTGTTCTTCCTGTCATGGCTCTTGTGGTGTAGTGATAAAGGATACGTCCGGTCATAAGGATGATAGGATATTCTTCATCGGGAAGCTCTGCACTGGGTACATATTCTGCAGGATAGAACCAGCCCAGACCTCTTGAGAATTTACCCACATGCATGATGGATGTACCGGGATGATCCTTGCCGGTGCAGGGCCACTGAAGGCCTTTGCCGCCAACCTCTTCGCTGTCGAGACGTTCATGGCTGATACCTGCAAAAGAAGGTGTCAGGGAAGCGATCTCATCCATGATCTGAGCACTGGTCAGATGAGGCTGAGGATATCCCATACGGTTCATCAGATCAATGATAATATCAGTATCCAGTCTCATGTCACCTTCTACCGTAACAGCCTTGCGGACACGCTGTACGCGGCGCTCCGTATTGGAGAAGGTTCCTTCTTTTTCCGCATAGCTCATACCGGGCAGGATTACATCAGCCAGCTGAGCGGTTTCTGTCATGAACAGTTCCTGAATTACAAAGAAATCAAGACTCTTTAATGCTTTCAGGATATGTGTGGTATCTGCATCGGTAACAACCGGATCTTCACCATAGATATACAGACCTTTGATCTCGCCGGAAATCATCTTGGGGAAGCAGTCGGTTGCGTGAGTACCGTGTTCCTTCGGAAGCTCTACGCCCCATGCCTTTTCAAATTTGGCAATGACATCAGGATTTTTAACCTTCTGATAACCGGGGAAGTCGCCGGGCTGTGCACCCATATCACAGGCACCCTGTACGTTGTTCTGGCCGCGGAGAGGGTTTACACCGCATCCGGGACGGCCCAGCTTGCCAACCATCATGGCCATGTTGGACATGGACATAACACCTTCTGTACCGGTAGAATGCTCTGTTACACCCAGACAGTAGATGATGGGGGCTTTGTCTGCTTTTGCATACAGACGTGCAGCTGCTCTCAGTTCTTCTGCATCAATATGGCAGATTTTTGCAACTTTTTCAGGGGTGTAATCCTTAACGATCTCTGCCAGCTTTTCAAAGCCTTCTGTTCTTTCTTCGATAAACTTCTTATCGATCAGATTTTCCTCAAGGAATACATTCATCATGCCGTTGGCAAATGCCACGTTGGTACCGGGTTTCAGTTTCAGATGGATATCAGCCTTCTTTGCCAGATCGATGTCACGGGGATCCACCACGATCAGCTTTGTTCCGCGGGCAACCGCCTGACGGATCTGCATGCCGACTACCGGATGAGCGTGTTCCGGATTGGAACCAACCAGCATGATCACATCTACATCATTGGTGATATCGCCAATGGGATTGGTCATGGCACCGGAACCCAGTGTCATAGCCAGACCTGCTACAGAAGCAGAGTGGCATACGCGGGCACAGTTGTCCACATTGTTGGTTCCGAAGCAGGTACGTACCATCTTCTGAACCATGTAGATATCTTCATTGGGTGATCTGGAGCATGCAAAACCAGCCAGAGAATCGGGGCCGTATTTTTTCTTGATTTCCATAAATCGGGAAGCTACCAGATCCAGTGCTTCATCCCAGCTTGCCTCTCTGAATTCACCGGTTTCGCGGTTCTTGATCAGAGGAGTCTTGATACGGTCGGGCGAATGAACGAAATCGAAGCATCCGCTGCGGCCTTTTACGCAGAGCAGACCTTTATTGGAAGGACCGTTTGCAGCTTCCGTATCAACAATCTTACCGTCTTTTACGATCAGATAGTACTGACATCCGGTTGCGCAGTGAGGGCAGGTGGTAAGAACCTTCTTTTCCACTTCCCAGGGTCTGTAATTTTTACGGCGTTTCATGGTCAGGGCTCCGGTAGGACAGGCCTGAACACAGTTGCCGCAGGATTCACAGTTGCTGTCTTTCCAGTCCATACCGAAGGCTGTACCGACTGTTGCGGCAAAACCGCGCTTTGTGGTATCAATGGCACCGCGTCCTACGATCTTCTGGCAGGTATTTACGCAGCGGTGGCACAGAATACACAGGTTGGGATTGTATGTAAAGAACGGATTGGTATCATCAATCGGTTTATCCACACGTTCTCCCATAAAAGAGGATTCTTCCACACCATATTTGAAACACAGATCCTGCAGCTTGCAGCTTCCGTTTGATCCGCAGGAAAAGCAGTTTGTTTTATGGTTGGAAAGCAGCAGCTCCAGGATACCTTTTCTTGCTGCAATAACTCTTTCGCTTTCCGTATATACTACATTGCCGTCTGCTGCCGGGAAGGAACATGCTGTAACCAGCTTGGGCATTCCTTCAATTTCCACCATACAGATACGGCAGGATGCTTCCGGAAACAGATCTTTTATATAACATAATGTGGGAATGGTAACTCCGGCTTTTTCTGCTGCCTGCAGGATAGTTGTGCCGGGCTCAACCTGTACAGTAATCCCATTAATTGTAACGTTAATCATACAATATCCCTCCTTATTTCTTGTAAACAGCAGATTTCTTACATTTTGTCATACATACGCCGCACTTCACGCACTTCGTTGTATCGATGGTGTAAGGTTTCTTCTTCTCTCCGGAAATAGCTTCTGCAGGACAGTTCTTTGCGCAGAGGCCGCATCCGATACATTTTTCAGGGTCGATATTGTAGCTCAGCAGAGATTTACACTTGCCGGCAGGACATCTCTTGTCCACGATATGGGCTACATATTCATCGCGGAAATGCTTCAGCGTGGACAGTACCGGGTTGGGGGCTGTCTGGCCCAGTGCACACAGAGAGTTGTTCTTGATCAGTTCTGCCAGTCTTTCCAGCTGGTTCAGGTCTTCCATGCATGCCTTTCCTTCTGTGATCTTCTCCAGGATTTCCAGCAGTCTCTTGGTTCCGATACGGCACGGTGTACATTTACCGCAGGACTCGTCTACCGTGAATTCCAGGAAGAATTTCGCGATATCTACCATACAGTCGTCTTCGTCCATGACGATCAGACCGCCCGATCCCATCATGGATCCGATGGCTACCAGGTTGTCGTAGTCGATCTCCACATCAAAATTGGATGCAGGGATACATCCGCCGGAAGGTCCGCCGGTCTGTGCTGCCTTGAACTTCTTTCCATTGGGTACGCCGCCGCCGATCTCTTCCACGATCTCTCTCAGCGTGGTTCCCATGGGGATCTCCACCAGACCTACGTTGTTGATCTTTCCGCCTAATGCGAATACCTTCGTTCCTTTGCTTCTCTCGGTACCCATGGATGCA
>JAXDZY010000126.1:0-6564 GCA_034086685.1 Lachnospiraceae bacterium | reverse complement strand
CTGAGGGCAGCAGTTGATTACCTGAATGAAACAGGCATTGATGTGATCCGGCAGAAGGAACAGGAACTGATGCAGCGTTTT
Source organism: Lachnospiraceae bacterium (assembly GCA_034086685.1). GTDB lineage: Bacteria > Bacillota > Clostridia > Lachnospirales > Lachnospiraceae > TWA4. The sequence continues at coordinate 6,483 of JAXDZY010000126.1, read as the reverse complement.
TATGAAGGTGTAAAAGGAATCCACAATATAAAAATTTACGGAGATTTCAGTACCATGGACAGATGTCCAATTGTAACGCTCAATCTTGGCGATTACGATTCCTCGGAGGTCAGTGATGAGCTGTATATGATTTATGGAATCTGTACCAGACCGGGGGCTCACTGTGCACCGCTGATGCATTATGCCCTGGGTACGGAAAAACAGGGGGCTGTCCGGTTCAGTTTTTCCCATTTTAATACGGAAGAAGAAGTGGATGCAGCCATTGCGGCTATGAAAGAACTGACTGAAGAAGAGTAGGCACAAAGAAAAATATATGCTGCGGGACAGGCGCCAGCAGCCCGGCAGCATTGCTATAAAAGAACAAAGGAGAAGTGTATTATGGCTGATTATGTTGAAATGTGGAAAAATCTGGGGATGGATCTGGATAAGCACGATAATTTATGTGCAGTTCTTCCGGAAGCATTTGGAGATGTGTATCTTTCTCAGGAAAATCGTCCCGAAGGTATGGGGTTCTGGGATTTTGTCGTATCCGAGATTCACGGTATCCGCCCTTCAGAGCTGATTGAAGCACAGAAAAACGGTCAGAAGGTGTTCGGCACATTCTGTGTTTATGTTCCCGATGAGGTAGTGATTGCAGCAGATGGTATTGTGACTGGACTCTGCGGCGGTTCCCAGTTCTGGGTTCCGGATGGAGAAGCTGTACTGCCCAAGAGTACCTGCCCGCTGATCAAGGCATCGGTTGGAGCCCGTCTTGGAAAGACCTGTCCGTTCTTCCGCATTGCGGATATGTATGTGGGCGAAACCACCTGCGATGGCAAGAAGAAAGCGTGGGAGATCCTCGGGCAGGACGTGCCCATGCACATTATGGATATGCCACAGATGAAACGTCCGAAGGATGTGGAAAAGTGGACGGAGGAAATTAAAGAATTTGCCGGAGTTGTGGAGAAATTTACAGGCAATACGATTACACCGGACAAGCTTCAGAAAGCAATCTGCATCATCAATGAAAAGAGAAAAGCACTGGCCCGCGTTTATGAGGCAAGAAAAGCAGATAAACTCCCGATCAGCGGCAAAGATGCACTGCTTGTGATGCAGATCGCATTTTTTGACGATCCGGTCCGCTGTGCCCAGATGGCCAATAAACTGGCGGATGAACTGGAGCAGCGGATTAAAGACGGTGTTTCCGTATTCCCGGAAGGTACAAAACGTATTCTCGTAACAGGTACACCCATGGCGATCCCCAACTGGAAGCTGCATCATATTATTGAAACCAGCGGCGGAGCGGTTGTCTGTGAAGAAACCTGTACAGGTACCAGATATTTTGAGAATACTGTGGATGAAACAAAGGATAATCTGGACGATCAGTACAGAGCGATTGCGGAAAGATATATGGGCATCAACTGTGCCTGCTTTACACCGAATCACGGCCGCGTGGATGATATTCTGCGTCTGGCAAAAGAGTATAAGGTGGACGGTGTCATCGATGTGAATCTGAAATTCTGCTGCCTGTACGATACGGAAGGCTATACCGTTGAAAAGGCTTTAAAAGAAGCCGGTATCCCTGTACTTGGCATCGAAACAGATTACACGGACGCAGATGCAGAGCAGCTGAGAACGAGAATCGAAGCATTTATTGAAATGCTGAATTAATTATTGGATGGACAAAGAAACAAAAATAAATTATTATATTACCTTTGAAGACTATACACAGGGACTGCAGCTGCAGGAGTTTCTGCGCGGGGACAGGATTTCCTCGCGCATTGCTCCCGCACCCCGTTCCATTCAGAAGGAGCTGGGGTGCGGCATGTCTCTGCTGATTAAGGAAGAGGACATCGATGCGGTCAGGGCGTGTATTGAAAAAAATCATGCAGAATATCACAGTATTGTACCGCTTCCCTGTCAGATCAATCCGAAACGGAACAGATTCTGCTGAAATCAGAATAAAAAGAGCAGACAAAGGATAGATAAAGATAATATGAATTATATTGGTATTGATATCGGCTCCACCTGTGCGAAACTGGCTGTTTTAAACGGGGACAGGGAGCTGGTTTTAAAGTTTGTACAGCCCACAGGCTGGAGCAGCGTGGATACGGCGCAGGCAATCCGGGATAAACTGGAGGAACATGGCATCAGCCTGGAGGACAGTCCCTGCGTAGCCACCGGATACGGGCGTGTTGCGGTTCCCTATGCGGACAAGACGGTGACCGAGATTACCTGTCATGCAAAGGGCTCACTCTGGATATATGGAATCGAGGACGGCGTGGTAATCGATATCGGAGGTCAGGATACGAAAGCAATCCGTGTGGAAAACAGTATGGTTAAAGATTTTGTTATGAATGACAAATGCTCCGCCGGTACCGGTCGTTTTCTGGAAGTGATGGCAAATACCATGGGACTGAGGCCGGATGAGATCTGTGAACTGGCGCGCAGTGGGAAAGGCGTAACCATCAGTTCCATGTGCACCGTATTTGCGGAATCTGAAGTTATCAGCCTGATCGGTCAGGGGGAGCCCCGGGAAAATATCGCCCATGCGGTGGTAGATTCCATCGGTACGAAAGTGGTTTCTCAGGGAAGCCGGCTGCATATCGCCAATGAAACGGTGTATCTGACAGGAGGACTCTGTGAATGCGGATATATGCAGGAGGTGCTGTCGGAAAAACTGCACTGTCCGGTGGTGACAGATTCCGACGGGCGGTATGCGGGAGCAATCGGGGCCGCTCTGTGTGCCTGTAAGGTTACAAAATAATTATGAAAAATTATGTTTATATTCTTTCCTGTGCGGACGGTACGTTCTATACCGGGTGGACGACTCATCTGGAAGAGAGGGTGAATACGCACAATCAGGGAAAGGGCGCCAAATATACACGAAGCCGCCGCCCGGTGAAGCTTCTCTACTGGGAAGAATATTCCGATAAAGGAGAAGCGCTGCGCCGGGAAGCGGCTATCAAAAAAATGACAAGAAAACAGAAGGAAGAACTGTGCTTTAATAGTATTTCACACTGACTGTTTTTCCGAGAGCTTTTGCAGTGCTGATGAGTTTCTGGGTAAGATGGCTTCTGGTTGCCAGATCGGTGGAAATCTCAGGATTGTTATAGGCATCATTCATAGCCTGTCCGATAAGAAGTTCCAGATGGGAACAGTCTTCAAACAGTGCGGTGGCAATGAGAGCTGCTCCGTTGTCCTGATCCAGATCATCGAAAAACAGTTCGTCGAGAGGCTCCCCGAGAACACAGGGCTTCAGCAGCTCGATTGCTTTGTTCAGGGTAAGGACGCCTTCCGTAACCAGATCGATGCCTGCAATGGAATCGTAGGGCGGAATCTCCGGATGAGGATCCTGTTTGACCGGTTCGATGGGCTTGCCAAGAACGCGTGATACGATTTTGGCGCTGGTGCCTCCGCAGACAATGCGTGTGCAGTCCTGCCCGTTTTCATCATCTTCCATGAGATATCTGACAACGGCTTCATCGTCTTCTTTATGTACAGGAGGCCCGGTAAAAAGCTTTAATGTATGCGGTACAGAGACACGCATGACGGCGGCCGTGGTGTCATCGCCGGGCTGCCCCCAGTACTGATCGTCGCAGGCCTGTACAATGTCAAATGCGATGCGTTTGGAATAAGGAGAGATACGGGCAGAGAGTTTGGCTATTTTTGCCAGTCGGTTCCGGTCCCAGTTCAGATTCAGTTTCAGGCCGCTGCTGGCATACAGACAGCCGTCGCTCATGATGACAAAAACATCTCCGTCCTGTACCGTGAAGCGGGATTCCTGTATTTCTTTGCCTTCAATTGTACGTTTTGTACGCTCCAGCTCCGTAATTTCTCCGTCCCGAACCAGAATGGTATCGGGATTTTCGTATTCAACCAGGTAAGCGGAATTGTCGTTGTTGACCTGAAGAACCGTGAAGGTGCAGTAAGCCACATGACGTTCCTGACAGATGGGCAGAGTAGCCAGAATCGTGGACAGGCTTTCATCAATGGTTGCGCCTTCCCGGAACATGGTGGCCAGAATACGCGAAGTCAGGCTGGCCAGAATATTGGCCTTTACACCGCTTCCCATGCCATCTGCCAGAATCAGGATGTGGGATTGCTCTGTTACGACCATTTCCACCTTATCTCCGCAAAGCTCTTCTCCGGTATGGTTCAGGCTGCGGTAATCCATATCAATATACATCAGTTTTCACCACCTTCTTCACCCAGCAGGGAACGGCACAGTTTATTCAGCGTTACTTTTGTTTCAGCAGTGGTTTCACCCAGCTGGCCGGCGATCATCTGAGCAGTCATCATCTGTTTGTCAATGATTTTCTGAGCAATTTCCACAATTTCCAGTTTCTGGAAATATTCCTCATCTTCTTTCATCTTCTGGGCTGTTACATCAATGAGAATAACCAGAAGAGCGTGTTCCTCTTTCAGATAGGTAATATTCTGCTGAACGAAGGTGTTGTATCCCTTCAGCTCCACGACTTTGTTGCGCAGATGCTGTCTGTTGGCCAGTGCCCATGCGTAATCGGTATCGTCGATGAGTTCCACCAGATCTTTTCCGATGGCTTCCGCACGGGTCAGATGAAACTTTTTCTCACAGGAAGCGGAAAACTCCTGAATTGTCAGATCGCCGCTGATGATCATGACCATGTTGGGAGTGGTCTGCATAACCAGATTGGCCAGTGATGATGCTTTCTGGTGCAGATAATGGGTACAGCGGTCATAGGAAGAACGTCCCTGACAGGCAGCAATGGCATTTTCACGGCAGGTGCGGTAACCGCAGGCACCGCAGTCCATCTCATCCTTTTTGCTTTTTTTACCCATGGTCAGCAGCATGGCGGTGATTTCCTCTTCGGAAGGAGTGGGGAAATCAGGTGATTTATCAAAATAGCAGCTGACAACGGCTGTTTTATTCAGAAATTCATCCACCTGTTCTCCGGGAACAGATACACGGCTGGTCTGTTGTTTCAGACGCAGGTTGCAGCGGTAGCCGGAGGTTCCCGCGGGGCGGGCGGGGCCGTTCACACAGCCTCCGGGGCAGGCGCTCATCTCGATTACACAGTTGCTGTAAATACCGTCTCTCAGCTCCTGAAGTACATTGCGGCAATTGTTGAGAGAACTGATGTGGAAGCTCATGTACCGGGAATCCGGGAAATCTTCGTTGCATCGCAGTGCCGTGATGATTCCTCCGGCAGTAGGGTAGAGCTTGTTCACGGCAGGATCAGGATTGTCCGGTCTGCTTTCTTCCATTTCTTTCATATTGATTCCCATACGGTTCATAAAGCGTTCCAGCTCGGAAAATGTGAGGACGGCATCGACAGCCCCTTCATTTTCCGGTGCATGAGCTTCCCCTTTTCTGGAAATGCAGGGACCTGCGTAAACAACAAGTGTATCAACTCCGTAGCATTTTTTCAGATAACGTCCGTGAGCGATCATGGGGGATGCCAGCGGAGCCAGGTTGGGGAGAAGATCGGGATAATAGATCTCGATCAGGGAATTAACAGTGGGGCAGGCGGAGGTGATGATATTATTCTGGTGATCCGGTTTATGGCTTTTATCGGCAATATGGGCATATTCGGAGGTGAGAACAGCGGCTGCTTCCGCAGTCTCATGCACGGCCATAAAACCTGCTTTGCGGAATGCGGCAATAATCTGGCCGCCTTCAATGCCGGGGAAAGCACCTATGTAGGCAGGGTCCAGAGACAGAACCATCTTTCTTTTGCCTTCCAGCCAGTTGCGGACTTTTGAAGCATCGCTCAGATAAAATTTGGCATTCTGAGGGCAGGTACTGATACAGTCTCCGCAGAGAATACAGAGTTCGTCATTGATCAGCGCGGTATTGTCCACCAGCTGAATTGCTTTTACCTCACATTTGCGCAGACATCTGGTACAGCTTACGCAGGTAGGGGATTTGGTCTCGATAACTTTCATGTGATACTCCTTTGTTTTCAAATGTTCCTGATATTTTCTACATTGATTATAAAACCGCAGACAGAATGAGTCAACATAATAAAAAAATATCATTTTAGCAAATACGCTCTGAACAATAATAAAGAAAAGTTTAAGATTTTATAAATAAAATATAAACTAAATTCAATATAATAAAAAAACAGCTCATTTTGAATAAGAAATATAGGTATTATCTATGACAAAAATGTTCAAAAATACAAAAAAAGATAAAATCAGTTGTGCTTAAAGGAGAAAATAAAATATCATTGTTAAAAAAACTGATAAAAAGTACTGGCAAAAAAGAAAAAATAGTGATATAATTATGCAAAATGACAAAAAGTTAACGGGGATTCATCTTCCCAGCCTGAGCGACATTAGTTTATGAGGGGTGTTGTCAACGGTGGAAGTTAATGACAGGTCTGGTGGTTTATATTTCAGTAAGGAGGTAAAGTAATGGCTCAAAAAGCAACTGTTCCTTTCACAGGAACAAAAGAACAGGAAGGGGAACTGTTAAAAGTAATTGCTGAACTTAAAGACACAAAAGGTGCTTTAATGCCG
>JAXDZY010000086.1:0-38870 GCA_034086685.1 Lachnospiraceae bacterium | reverse complement strand
AGGTTTTCCCTTCCGGCTTGTCAATTTGCGAAGTTCATTATGCCAATCCAGGACATCCTTGGCAGTAATTTCCGATACTTTCCTTTTTCCCAGGTACGGCAAAATCTTGGTTCTGATGATATTTTCCTTTGTAAGCCAGGTACTCTTTTTCAACCTTGGTCTTACATCTTCTTCATATAATTTGCAGAAGCTCTCCAGTTCCATATCCATACTGGCTTTTTTCTGGAGGATAAACTGCTGTTCCCATTGTGCAGCTTCCCTCTTAGTTGCAAATCCTCTTTTACACTTCTGCTTACGTTCACCGGTCCAGTCCTGATACCTCGCCATAACGTACCATGTGTTATTACTTTCAGTCTTGTAAATTGCCATTCTCAATTCCTCCCATCGTTTGATCTTGTTCCATAAAACTGCTCGTAGAAATACTTCCGGTCAACTTTTCCTGCGATTGTCTGACATCCCATCGCCTGTAATTCCCTGTTCAACCTTTTCATCAGCTTATAGGCATAGGATTCCGACACCTCCAGAACTTCCATGACCTCTTTTACATTCATAAACATTTTACTCATTATGAAATCCCTCCTTTGTTTATCACTATACATTTCTGTATAGTTTGCATGATACTATACTTTTTTGCTTTGGTCAAGTGTTTTGAAACAAAATTTCTATACTTTTTTGTATGGTTTCTTCTTGTCTGTACTATACAGATATGCTATACTTCTTTTATCAAGAAAAAGACAGGAGATAATAAGTATGGCAATAGGAGAAAGAATCCACCATTTCCGACTTCTGCGTGGATTCACGCAGAAATATTTAGGTCAGCAGTTAGGATTCAGTGAATCGCAGGCTGATGTCCGCATTGCACAGTACGAAAAAGGTTCTCGGAGCCCAAAAGAAAACTATCTGAATGCACTGGCTGACATTTTTGAAGTATCCCCTCATGCACTGGCTGTTCCAGACATTGACAGCTATGTGGGACTAATGCACACCTTATTTACATTAGAAGATCTTTACGGACTTCATATCGGAGAAATTGACGGAGAGCTTTGCCTCCGGTTAGATAAATCCAAGGGAACCACCTACCTTTCTATGTTTGATATGTTCCATGCATGGCAGGAACAGGCAGAAAAACTGAAATCCGGAGAAATCACCAAAGAAGAATATGACCAGTGGCGATACAATTACCCAAAAAACATAAAATAAAAACCAGCAAAAAAAGGCCTTACCAAATTGATTTCACTCAATTCAGTAAGACCTTTTTTGTTGGTTTCGCACATATTACCTGACAACCACCGGATTGTTGATAAATTATACCAAAATATCCCGTGTTATCATTTTGTTATCAAATAGAACTTCTTATGCCCGGAAACGCCCAGTTTATAAGGGTTTCCAGATTTTTTTCATTACTCAAACTCAATCGTTCCCGGCGGTTTGGAAGTCAGGTCATACATTACTCTGTTAACGCCTTTTACCTCATTTATAATTCTGTTTGTTACCTTAAACAATACTTCATAAGGTAATTCCGCTGCTTCTGCGGTCATGAAGTCAGAGGTGTTTACTGCTCTTAATGCGATTGCATAGTCATATGTTCTGAAATCTCCCATTACACCTACGGATCTCATGTTGGTGAGACCTGCAAAGTACTGTCCGAGGCCTTTGTCCAGACCGGCTTTTGCGATTTCTTCACGGTAGATATAATCAGCTTCCTGTACGATTTTTACTTTTTCTTCTGTTACTTCACCGATGATACGGATGCCGAGGCCGGGTCCGGGGAAAGGCTGACGGAATACCAGATATTCAGGAATACCCAGTTCCAGACCTGCCTTGCGGACTTCGTCCTTGAACAACATGCGCAGGGGCTCGATGATTTCCTTGAAATCAACTACATCGGGAAGACCTCCCACGTTATGGTGAGATTTGATGGTTGCCGATTTACCAAGTCCGCTTTCAATTACGTCGGGATAAATGGTTCCCTGCACCAGATAATCAACGGCTCCGATTTTCTTTGCTTCTTCTTCGAATACACGGATAAATTCTTCACCAATAATTTTACGTTTTGCTTCGGGTTCTTCTACACCTTTCAATTTATCGTAATATCTCTGCTGTGCATTAACGCGGATAAAGTTCAGCTCGTAAGGACCATCCGGACCAAATACAGCCTCCACTTCATCGCCTTCATTTTTACGGAGCAGACCGTGATCTACAAATACACAGGTGAGCTGTTTGCCTATCGCTTTTGAAAGCAGTACAGCTGCTACAGAAGAGTCAACACCGCCGGATAATGCACAAAGGACCTTGCCATCTCCGATTTTCTCTCTGAGTGCTTTGATGGTCTCATCCACAAAAGAACCCATCTGCCAGTCACCCCTGCATCCGCAGATATTGATAACAAAGTTTCTCAGCATCTGCATACCTTCTTTTGTATGCATAACTTCGGGATGAAATTGTGTTGCATAAAATTTCTTTTCAGGACACGCCATGGCAGCTACAGGACATACAGGAGTACTTGCAGTAACCTTAAATCCTTCGGGTGCCTGTGCGATATAATCTGTATGGCTCATCCAGCATACTGTTTTTTCGGATACACCTTCAAATAATAAATCTGCTGTATCCACTGTTACTTCTGTATGGCCATATTCACTGACCGGTGCTGTTTTTACTTCACCGCCTAATGTATATGCCATCAGCTGCGAGCCGTAGCAGATACCAAGAATGGGAATTCCAGCTTCAAAAATTGCTTTCTCATAATGAGGTGAAGTTTCATCATATACACTGTTGGGACCGCCTGTAAAAATGATTCCTTTCGGATTCATCTTTTTAATCTCGTCCAGGCTCATGGTATAGGGTTTTACTTCACAATAGACGTTGCATTCTCTGACACGTCTTGCAATCAGCTGATTGTACTGTCCACCAAAGTCCAGTACGATAACTAACTCTCTTTCCATGTTTTCCTCCTGTTGCGCCAGTTGAAGACGCATAAGTAAATTCGGGAATGTACACATTTCAGAATCTTACCTCTGACTCAGCTATACATTCCCCGTAATCTCTCAACTCAACATATTTTTATGAATGGCGGACATTCACCACTGCTGAATAATCCTGAATTAACCTGTGATCGAATCAATCTTCGAAAATATCCTCATCAGTCACGTTTTCCTCTGCCATTTCTTCCGCAGCCGCCTCTGATTCCTCGGCAGCTTCTTCCGCAGCTTTCTCTGCTTCCTCAGGGTCATCCACCTCAACAGTTGATAACTCGGCACCACAGATATTACAGAAACGGGAACCTGAGGGAGATTTTCCTCCGCATTCAGGACAGGTAACTGTTTTCTTCAATTTATCCAGCTCAGCTTCAAAATTAATGAGTTTTTCCTTGCTGTCAGCAATCTTCTGCAGCAGCGGAATGAATACCTCATCGATTTCTCCTGAAGCATGTGAACAGAATAACTTTCCGATTTCAACATAAGTATTATTCATCTTCAGTTCTTCTGCTTTCATATCTGTTTTTATCCTGGCAATTGCTGCTGCCTCCTTGGCCGCATCCACTGCTTTTTTTCCATTCTCTTTTAAAAATTCACCAAATCCATCCATGGACACCATACGTCCCTCCTTTTCCATCTTTCAATGGTTCATATAATCAGGTTCTTTCACAAATATCTTTATAAATTGTCTCACGAATCACAATTTGCCTGCATCCACTGTTTAATTTGCAAATACACGTATTCCAATTATAATGAACCGGATAACAAAAGTCAACCTTCTGACGCTGAAATAAACTGCAAAATGAGCTGCTTCCCACAATAGTATCCGCACCTTTTCTGCATCCTATTCCAGTCAGGCCGTTGTTTTGCGACTTTAATGTCCATTGTTCCAGGCTCACATTTCCTTTATGGCATCAGATATTTTTTCAGATATCTTCCTGTATGGGACTGCTCACATTCGATGATTTCTTCCGGTGTTCCTCTGGCAATGACCGTACCGCCGCCGCTCCCTCCTTCAGGTCCCATATCAATAATATAATCTGCTGTTTTGATGACATCCAGATTATGCTCAATGACAATAACCGTATTTCCGCCTTCTGCCAGACGATCCAGAATCTGGATCAGCTTATGGACATCTGCGAAATGCAGACCGGTTGTGGGTTCATCCAGAATATAAATGGTCTTTCCGGTGCTCCGTCTGCTCAGCTCCGTTGCCAGCTTGATTCTTTGTGCTTCGCCGCCGGAGAGAGTGGTGGAAGGCTGGCCCAATTTAATATACGAGAGTCCCACATCTTTCAGCGTTTCAATTTTTCTCTGAATGGATGGAATATTTTTGAAATATTCTACTGCTTCTTCCACGGTCATATCCAGCACATCTGAAATATTTCTGTCTTTATAGTGAACCTCGAGAGTTTCCCGATTGTACCGCTTTCCCTTACAGACATCGCAGGGAACATACACATCCGGAAGAAAATGCATCTCGATTTTCAGAATACCGTCGCCACCACAGGCTTCACAGCGCCCCCCTTTTACATTGAAACTGAAACGGCCTTTTTTATAGCCCCTTGCTTTTGCATCAGGTGTGGAAGCAAATAAATCGCGAATCTGATCAAATACACCGGTATAAGTAGCCGGGTTGGAACGAGGGGTTCTGCCGATTGGAGACTGATCAATTACGATAACTTTGTCCAGCTGCTCAGCTCCTTCTATGCTGTCATGCTTTCCTGCAATCGTGTGTGCCCGGTTCAGTTTACGGGCAAGAGATTTGTAGAGAATCTCATTGACCAGAGAGCTCTTGCCCGAACCGGAAACTCCGGTTACACAGGTAAATACACCCAATGGAAAATCCACATCTATATGGCGCAGATTATTTTCCGCAGCACCTTTTACATACAGCCAACCCGTCGGAGTTCTGCGTTTTTCAGGTACCGGAATTTTTATCCGTCCGCTTAAATAGGCACCGGTAACAGATTTCCGGCTTTTCATGATCTGTGCCGCAGTTCCCTGGGCAATGACTTCTCCTCCATGCTCCCCTGCTCCCGGTCCGATGTCCACAATATGATCCGCTGCAAACATGGTATCCTCATCATGTTCCACCACGATAACACTGTTTCCCAGATCACGAAGCTGTTTCAGGGTATGAATCAGTTTATCATTGTCTCTCTGATGCAGACCGATACTGGGTTCATCCAGAATATATGCTACTCCCACCAGCCCGGAGCCGATCTGTGTAGCCAGCCGGATTCTCTGTGCTTCTCCTCCGGATAAAGTACCGGTTGCTCTGGACAGGGACAGGTACTCCAGCCCCACATCAATGAGAAACTGGATTCTGGAACGGATTTCCTTCAGAATCTGGCTTCCGATCGTCTGCTGCATTTCTGTCAGCTGCATATGATCCAGGAAATCATGGAATTCACCGATTGACATCTGGGTCATCTCATAAATATTCTTATCTGCAACTGTAACGGCCAGCGAAGAACGTTTCAGACGCTGTCCTCCGCAGAGTTTACATGGAGTAATCCGCATGAAACTTTCATATTCTGCTTTGGTTGTTTCCGAACCGGTTTCCCGATAGCGGCGCTCCATATTTCTGATCAGACCTTCAAATGCCACATCATAGACACCTTCCCCTCTCATCCCTTTATAATGAACCTTTATTTCATGTCCATTGGTCCCATGGATCAGCACATCATAAATTTCCTTCGGATATTCATTAACCGGTGTCTCCAGACTGAAATGATACTCTTCTGCCAATGCAGTCAGAATTGCATGTGTAAAGCTGGATTTATCCATACAGCTTTGCCAGCCCGGAACAATAATGGCGCCCTGGGCAATACTCAGCCCCGGATCAGGAATCATCATATCCACATCAAATTCCATCTTATAACCCAGACCGGCACAATCGGGGCATGCACCAAAAGGATTATTGAAGGAAAAACTTCTGGGTTCCACCTCTTCGATACTGATACCGCAGTCAGGACAGGCGAAACTGGTACTGAACCGGATGGGCTCTCCGCCCACAACATCCACCACCATAAGTCCGTCTGTCAGCCCCAGCACAGTTTCGATGGAATCGGCCAAACGACGTTCAATGCCTTCTCTCACAACAAGCCGGTCTACCACAATCTCAATATTATGCTTGATATTTTTATCGAGCTCAATCTTCTCGCTGAGTTCATACATGCTTCCGTCAATAATAACCCTGACATAACCGCTTTTTTTTGCATTCTCCAGAATCTTTTCATGACGTCCCTTTCGTCCGCGGACCACAGGAGCCAGAAGCTGAATTCTTGTTCTTTCCGGCAGCTTAAGCAGTTGATTTACCATCTGATCCACACTCTGCTTTCTGATCTCCTTACCACACTGGGGACAATGTACGATGCCCACTCTTGCATACAGAAGTCTCAGATAATCATAAATTTCCGTGACTGTACCAACTGTAGAACGAGGGTTCCTATTCGTGGATTTCTGATCAATGGAAATAGCCGGAGGAAGACCTTCTATACTTTCCACCTCCGGTTTCTCCATCTGTCCCAGAAACTGTCTGGCATATGAAGACAGAGATTCCATATACCTTCGCTGTCCTTCTGCATAAATCGTATCAAATGCCAGTGAAGATTTACCCGAGCCGCTTAAACCGGTCAGCACCACCAGTTTATTTCTGGGAATATCAATGGAAATATTCTTCAGATTATGCTCACGCGCCCCATGTATACTGATATATTTCATTTTTGTACTCATAACTGCTATCCCTGTTTTTCCTTTTTATTTTGTATCTGTTCAAATCCATCTGACTCTGAACAGTTATTTCATACTGCCATCTGTACAAAACAGCCGTTAATCCAGGTAGCCTTTCAGTTCAAGCATCCTGTCACGCAGCTGGGCAGCCTCCTCAAAATTCAATTCCGCAGCAGCCTGCGTCATCTTCTTCTTAATCTGTGAAATCAGCTTCTGCAGCTCTTTACGATCCATTGACTCCGGATCTTTATCCAGAGTTTTCCGGCCCGGTACCGCTTCCTTCGAAATCCGGATCAGATCACGGACAGCCTTATGAATCGTCTGTGGCGTAATTCCATGCTCCTCATTGTAGGCTTCCTGAATTGCCCGCCTCCGATTCGTTTCCTCAATGGCTTCCCTCATGGAATCTGTGATCGTGTCTGCATACATCACCACATGTCCATCCGCATTGCGGGCGGCACGCCCGATGGTCTGAATCAGAGAAGTCCGTGAACGAAGGAATCCTTCCTTATCCGCATCCAGAATAGCCACCATGCTGATCTCCGGAATATCCAGACCTTCTCTCAGCAGGTTGATTCCCACCAGAACATCAAATACATCAAGACGCATATCGCGGATAATCTCTGAGCGCTCCAGTGTATCAATATCAGAGTGCAGGTAGCGGACACGTATTCCCACCTCCTTCATATAAGAAGTCAGATCTTCTGCCATCCGTTTGGTCAGCGTAGTCACCAGCACCTTATATTTTTTCTCCACTTCCAGACGGATACGCCCGATCAGATCATCAATCTGCCCTTCTACCGGACATACTTCAATTTTGGGATCCAGCAGACCCGTGGGACGGATGATCTGCTCCACCCGCATCAGCTCATGCGTATCCTCATAAACGTTGGGAGTAGCAGAAACAAACATCATCTGGTCAATATGAGACTCAAACTCGGAAAATTCCAGAGGACGGTTATCAAGAGCAGACGGCAGTCGGAATCCGTAATCCACCAGAGTCTGTTTCCGGGATCGGTCGCCGGCATACATCCCCCGCACCTGCGGTATGGTAATATGTGACTCGTCCACAATGATCAGAAATTCTTCCGGAAAATAATCCAGAAGTGTATACGGAGGAGTTCCCGGTTCCAGCCCGGTCAGATGTCTGGAATAATTCTCAATCCCGCTGCAGAATCCGGTCTCCCTCAGCATCTCCACATCATAATTGGTTCTCTCTGTAATCCGCTGAGCCTCCAGCAGTTTATCTTCACTGCGAAACCATGCGGCCCGCTCCTGCATCTCTTCTTCAATGGCCAGCGCCGCTTTTTCAATCTGTTCTTTCGGCACTACATAATGGGAAGCAGGAAAAATCGCAATATGACTCAACTCTGCTTTAATCTCACCGGTAATCACATCAATCTCTACAATCCGGTCTATCTCATCCCCGAAAAATTCAATGCGGATTGCCTGATCTGTAGCCGCTGCCAGATATACTTCCAGTACATCTCCGCGGACCCGGAACGTAGCCCGGTGAAAATCCATATCATTGCGTGTATACTGAATGGCAATCAGACGGTCGATAATCTCATCACGGTCCCTTTCCATACCCGGCCGCAGAGAAATCACCAGATTCTTATAATCCACAGGAGAACCAAGACCGTAAATACAGGATACGGATGCCACAATAATAACATCCTTCCTCTCAGACAGCGCTGCCGTCGCGGAATGACGCAGTTTATCGATCTCTTCATTAATTGCTGAATCCTTCTCTATATAAGTATCTGTAGAAGGCACATAAGCCTCCGGCTGATAATAATCATAGTATGACACAAAATATTCCACCGCATTCTCCGGGAAAAATTCTTTAAATTCTCCGTATAACTGCGCAGCCAGAGTCTTATTGTGGGCTATGATCAGAGTGGGTTTATTCAACTGCTCAATTACATTAGCCATGGTAAACGTTTTGCCCGACCCTGTAACTCCCAGTAAAGTCTGAAATTGATTGCCTTCTTTGAACCCTCTGACCAGAGCATCGATTGCCTGGGGCTGATCGCCGGTGGGTTTGTATTCTGACACCAGTTCAAAATGATCCATGAAAGTTCCTCCTTTATGAATCTATAACAAAACATTTGTTCTCAAAGTATCTGTATTATATCAGAATCTATGTTCTGATACAAGTATTATTGCAAATTTCCTGAGTTTTCATTAATCATTCCTTTCTGGCACCCGTAATTCACAAAGCAGAAAAAGCCGCCCTTTAGGGCGGCTGAAATAGTTATAAAAAAATATTCCTTTATTCTCAGACAGATTGAAAAAGCATTTGCGGAAATATCACAGCAAAAAGCTCCTGCATTTCAGATTTTGTCTTACAGCAGCTCTACTCTGGCCATCCTGCATGCCTTGACAGTTTCCTCATCCCATACAGAAGCCTGAACTTCGCCGATATGAGCCTTACCCAGCAGCAGCATACACAAACGCGACTGACCGATACCACCGCCGATGGTATAAGGCAGCTTATCATTCAACAGCATTTTATGAAAAGGAAGGTTTCTGCGGTCATCACATCCGGCTTTGGTCAGCTGCTCGTCCAGAGATTTTGAGTCTACACGGATTCCCATGGATGAAATCTCCAGCGCACATCCCAGCACATCATGCCAGAAAAGAAGGTCTCCATTCAACTTCCAGTCATCATAATCCGGTGCTCTTCCGTCATGACGTTCTCCATTGGGCATCACATCACCGATCTGCATAATAAACACCGTTTTATGTTCTTTGGTGAAGAGATCTTCCCGTTCCCTGGGAGTCTTGTCCGGATAAAGCTCTGCCAGCTGGGGAGCTGTAATAAATGTTACGTCTCTGCACAGTTCCGTTGTCAGATTCTCAAAATGATAGCGTACTTCGTCCAGCGTATTGCAGATTACATTGACAATGCGCTTTACCGTGTCCTGAAGATAATCCAGATTGCGGTTTTCTTTTCTGATAATTTTTTCCCAGTCCCACTGATCCACATAAATTGAATGAAGATTATCCAGTTCTTCATCTCTGCGGATGGCATTCATATCAGCCACCAGTCCTTTGCCCATGGGAAAATCATAATGATGCAGAGCCATGCGCTTCCACTTGGCCAGTGACTGAACCACCTGTGCATCCGTATTGATGGCAGGAATATCAAAGCTGACCGGACGTTCCACTCCGTTCAGATCATCATTCAGCCCGGTTGCCGGATCCACAATCAGAGGCGCCGTAACCCGCTTCAGCTGAAGTGCCATACACAGCTTTTTTTCAAAAATATTCTTGATTGTTCCAATCGCTTCCTGTGTTTCATAAAGACTGAGCATGGAAAAATATGTATCGGGGATTTTTGTTTTACTCATTGTTTCCTCCTGTAACCATTTCCCGGCAGGCAGATTGACATCCTGAAAATATACCATAAATGTACGGCAGCCAGAACAGCAATCTGTTTACCAAAAGGAAAATCTACTCTTATATACAATACAGTCAATTATAAAAAACAATCTTCCATTCGTCAATAATTACCGTTCCATAAAGTAAATTTCCCACCGAAAATATCCTCTTCCCGGGCCTTACCATGAAAAACATGCAGCACCGGCCGGAATATTTCTGATAAAAGTACAGGACAGATTTTGTCTGTCCTGTACCATCCACTTACTGACAAAACAGCAGTTATCCAACGCCTACTGCTGATCGCCTGTCAGTACTGCTATGGCTGCTTCCAGCTGCTCATCCACATCCTCAGTTGCCTTGTCATCCTCCACCACAAGATCAGGTGTAATGCCTGTACCGTGAATATCACTGCCGTCAGGTGTGTAATAATGAGCTGTAGTAATCTTCATGGCTGTTCCATCGGAAAAAGGAATGATGTTCTGAACAATTCCCTTGCCAAATGTCTGTGTTCCCACAAGTGTTCCCACACCGTAATCCCGGATACATCCGGAAAGCACTTCCGATGCACTGGCAGAATCTCCGTTGACCAGAACCGCCAGAGGAATACCCAGCGAACCTGTTTCTTCCGCAGCATAAGTTTCTTCATTGCCTGCCTTATCGCGGATTGAAACAACCGTACCTGTATCGATCAGCTCATCTGCAATGGAAACCGCCACATCGAGCAGACCGCCCGGATTGTTGCGCAGATCAAGAATCAAAGCTTCCATCCCCTGTGATTCCAGGTCTTCAAGGGCTTCCGAGAACTGATCTGTTGAAACTGAATCAAACTCCGTCAGTTCCAGATATCCGATTCTGTTATCCAGCATCCTGTAATATACTGTATCCACATCAACCTGCCGCCGTTCCACATCAAGCGTCAGCTCTTTCTGTTCGCTTTCCCGATAGATCTTTACTTCCGCCGTAGTTCCTTCCGCACCTTTTATTGCGGCGACAACCTCATTAAGATCAATACCGGTCACTTCCTTACCCTCAACCTCGGCAATAATGTCTCCGGCCTGCATACCGGCTTCTTCAGCAGGGCTTCCTGAAAATACACGAATCACATAAACACGTCCTGTATCCACTTCCTGAGAAATCATCACACCGATTCCGTAATAAGTGCCTTCACTGGACTCCATCATATCTTTATACTCATCTGCCGTATAATAACAGGTATAAGGATCTCCAAGTCCTTCCACATAGCCCGCGTACATATTCTCCACAAGCTCCTCCTGATCATAATCAAACAGGAAACCGGAATCAATCACACTCTGAATCAGACCAAGCTTTGCTTCAATCTCTGACATATCGACATCACTGTCGGAAATGACTGCGATCCGGTTTCCCGAAGCTCCCAGCATCCAGGCTCCCACGCCGACCAGAGCAAGAACCGGAATCAGTATGATCAGCATCCCGATCACAATCCCTTTACCGGTACTTCCCGGCTTTCTCTGATTCTTCCGCCTTTTTCCTCCTGCCGGACCCTGCTGTCTTAAGCCTGCTGCATCCTGTTCACGGTAACTGTCGCCGGAACCTTCATCACCGCTTCCTGTCTCACAGTAATTCCCTCCGGTACTTCCGCAGCTGCTTTCTCTTTCCGATGTTTCTCCCTTCAGCCATCCATAATTATAGCTGTTGCCATTCGCATCACCTTCACCAAAATCATGAATATCACGACGTCCCTGTTCATCTATCCCAGCCATCCTTTATCTGCACTCCCTTCCGGAAATTCAAGCATCATCTCTTATGAACCTCCATCTCTTCTTACACTGATACATGCATCAGTGTACCACAAATCGCTGTATAAATCAAGAACTTATGTTCGATTTCACAAAAATTTCATGGTTCTTTTTACGATTTTTTTCCTTTACCTGCAGTCAGACAAAAAACTGCCGGGGCAGCAGCTCCGGCAGCATGTCATTTCCATATTCAGTTCTGCATCTGTACGAAAACAGCTCGGAAATACCTGTATGAAACAGTTCGTTGATCAGATTAATCACACTAATTATTCAGCGTTTCCATATAATTCATGTATTTCACAACCATAAGAGCGATCTTGAATGTAATGGCGTCTTCAAATACTCTCAGATCAAGACCTGTGCTCTTCTGCAGCTTATCCAGACGGTAAACCAGGGTATTACGGTGAATATACAGCTGACGGGAAGTCTCAGATACATTCAGGTTATTCTCAAAGAACTTGTTAATGGTGGTAAGAGTTTCTTCGTCCAGATCATCAGGTGACTTGCCGTCAAAGATTTCTTTGATAAACATGCGGCAGAGTGACATGGGAAGCTGATAGATCAGACGGCCGATACCCAGATTGTTGTATGCAACAACATTCTTATCACTGTAGAAAATCTTTCCTACATCCAGAGCCATCTTTGCTTCCTTATAGGATCGTGATACTTCCTTGATTTCATGAACAATGGTACCATAGGCAATGTGAACCTTGGACATGGCTTCTGTATTCAGCATATCAAGAATCACCTTGGCAGTCTTGTCCATATCCTCATAACTTTCCGTAGGCTTTAATTCCTTCACCAGAATGATGTTCTTTTCATCAACAGCGGTGATAAAGTCCTTGTTTCTTGCAGCAAACAGGCTCTTGACAGTCTCCAGAGCATTGCTGTCATTTTCATTGCGTGTTTCAATAACGAATACGATACGTCTGACGCTGATATCAATATGGAGCTTCTTTGCACGATTGTAAATATCCACCAGAAGCAGGTTATCCAGAAGAAGGTTTTTAATAAAGTTGTCCTTATCAAATCTTTCTTTATATGCAACCAGCAGGTTCTGAATCTGGAATACCACCATCTTACCTATCATATATACATCATCGCCGGCGCCTCTTGCCAGAAGTACATATTCGAGCTGATTTTCATCGAATACCTTGAAAAACTGATATCCCTGAAGAACCTGGCTGTCAGCAGGAGATTCTACAAAATTGACAATAGCCTGTTCGTAATCTTCTGCATCCTGAAAAGTAGACGCCAGAATCTTTCCCTCCGTATCTGATACACAGAGATCCACTCTGGTAATCGCTTTCAGTCCTTCAATCGTATTCAGAAGAATCTGGTTTGAAATCATAAATTACATCTCCTTTTTGTTGTTCTGATGTTTTAACGCTTGAATGTTCGCAATTGGATTCAAATTATCCATCATTATATATGATACTCTAAAATCCGGAAAAAAAAAAGAGGAAATATGAATTTTTTCCATATTTCCTCTCTCACATCTCAGAATAGTATCATCTTTCTGTTCAAAATGTCCTATATTTACAATTAGAAGATAGTCAGCTCTGTTTCGTTATCGAATACGTGAATCTTCTTGATATCGAGAGCGAATTTAACCTGGCTGCCGGGTCTTGCTGTTGTGTCAGGTTTTACTCTTGCTGTTACGTTAGTATCATCAATATCAAAGTACAGATATACTTCAGCACCTAACATTTCGTATACACGGATGGTAGCGTTGATAACCATATCAGGGTTCTCAGCGATGAATGCAGGGTCATCATGTACATCTTCAGGACGGATACCGAAGGAAACTTCCTTACCTACATAATCCTTTAACATAGCAGATTTTTCTTTATCCAGCTTGATTGTACCGCCGCCGAATGTAAGAGTAACCTGATCGCCTGCCTTGCCGCATTTTGCATTCAGGATGTTCATCTGCGGTGAACCCATGAATCCTGCAACGAACTTGTTGTAAGGATGATCGTACAGGTTCTGAGGAGAATCGATCTGCTGTACAACACCGTCTTTCATAACTACGATTCTGGTACCCAGTGTCATAGCTTCTGTCTGGTCATGTGTTACGTAGATGATTGTTGTTCCCAGATCTTTGTGCAGCTTGGAAATTTCAATACGCATCTGTACACGAAGTTTTGCATCCAGGTTTGACAGAGGTTCGTCCATCAGGAATACCTTGGGGCTACGAACGATAGCACGTCCCATAGCAACTCGCTGTCTCTGACCACCTGACAGAGCCTTGGGTTTACGATCCAGTAACTGTTCAATACCAAGAATCTTAGCTGCGTTCTTAACTGCTTTATCAATCTGATCTTTCGGAACTTTTCTTAACTTCAGACCGAAAGCCATATTATCATAAACTGACATATGAGGATACAGAGCGTAGTTCTGGAATACCATTGCAATATCTCTGTCCTTGGGTTCTACATCGTTGCAAAGCTTATCGCCAATCCACAGCTCACCTTCTGTGATTTCTTCCAGACCTGCGATCATACGAAGTGTAGTAGATTTACCACAACCTGAAGGACCTACGAAAATGATGAATTCCTTATCTTCGATCTCCATGTTGAAATCCTTAACAGCCTCAAATCCATTGGGATATCTTTTGTAAATATGTTTTAATTTTAAACCAGCCATTTTAATACTCCTCTGCAATAATTTTGTTCCGGCTGCCGCTTACAGCCTGCTAACCTTTGTGATAGCCTTATCCTACATTAATTTTTCTTTTTTTACCATGTGTTAATTAACCAAAAATACTTTCTCAACTTAGTGGATTTTATGAGAGGCCTCTCTGTTCATGTTAAAACTCACACAAACTTTTTGGCTCCATTTTGCAATCATTGTTCTTTCTGCCAATCTTTTCTCATTTACAAATTTTTTTTCTCAGATATGTCGAAAATCAATTGACTTTTCTGGTAAAAATTAAAAATCAGGCTGGAATACAATAAAAATTCCGCCTGATTTATAACTTTTTGCCAGAATTACACATGGTTTTTGTTGATATTGATGCCCATAAATTCATGTTTTTTATGCCTTATTACAGCATCATCACTTCTCTGTGGTAACGCGTTATAACAGTTTTATGAGTAATATCTTTTGAAATAACAATTAAATAATATCAATTCCGCTATCGGTAATCTGAACTTTCTTTTCCTTCAGCAAACGTCCCACTGCACGTTTAAATGCATTTTTGCTTAAACCGAATTCTTTTTCGATGACCATGGGTGCTGCTTTGTCCGTAAAAGGCAGATGTCCGCCCCGATAACTGATTCTTTCATAAACTGCCTCCGCATCCAGATCCATCTGACGGTAAGCCTTTTCACGAATAGTCAGATTCAGTCTGCCGTCCTCACGAACCTTTGTTACACGGGCTTCCACCTTTTCTCCCACACGATGTTCGCCGAACAGCTCCTTCAAGGGAATCAGGCCATGATAACGCATGTCCACAGCTACCAGAGCACCCAGAGTTTCGCTGATCTGATAGATAACACCACTCACCTGATCCCCTGTTTTATAGGGACTTGGAGCCTCCATCAGATCATAGACTTTCATGGATGCGCAGAGACGGTCACTTTTATCCACATACAGCTTCACAACACAATAATCATTCTTTTTAATCCTGCTGGTCTGCTCTTTAAAAGGAAGAAACAGATCCTTTTCCAGACCCCAGTCCAGAAATGCTCCGATTTTACTGACCGATACCACCTTCAGGCGGGCAATCTCTCCCAGCTCCATGGCAGGCCTGTGAATGGTCGCAATCAGCCGGTCCTGAGAATCCCGGTAGATAAATACCCTGATTCTATCTCCCTGGGCAGCACCTTCCGGCAGCTGCTTCCCGGGAAGCAGCACCACATTTCTGCTGTCATGTGGTTCACCTAAAAAACCACCATGCTCGTTGATTCGATGGATGACCAGTTCCTGGGTCTTTCCTAATTCTATCATAAACACTAAACCTTTCTTATATACTTCTTATATTTCTCTGCAGAAAAGATTTCATGATCCTGCCTCAGAAACCGGCGCATCCTCTTTCCGGCAGAATTCGCAGACACAGTAGTCCTCACCCTGCTGATTCCTGAGAGCAACCTGGTATCTGTCCTTCATGCCAAAAACCACAGGATACAGCATATCTCCCTTTACTGCAGCCTTTTTATAGGATACATGCATGCTGCCCACCTGAAAATCATCAGGCAGATATGCAGATGCAATCTCCACATATCTTCCGTTATTTACGTGATGATTGGTGTCCAGATGATAGCTTAACACGGCTGCCGGGGCTTTTTCTTCCACTGCCGCATCCAAAGCAGGAGCAGGAATCTTCCGGCTTTTATCCTTCATGGAAAGCTCCGGTTCTACTCCGTATGCCTCCACATCTTCCGGCTGAACCTTTGTGGGATGGCCGGTCTGTCTGTCCAGAAATGTCCATATGGAGTAAACCTTTACCAGATAATTTCCTCCGGCATCTTTCATGAAAAAATTACGAAATCCGTAAAATCCACGGAATCCGATGGCAAAAGTACCGATTTCAATCTCATCTCCCAGCATGGGGAAATGATCAATTTCCAGTTTCCAGGATGAAAGAACCCAGACTTTTCCTTCCTCTTCCAGTTTTTCCACTCCCTGCCCCACATATTCCGACTGGAATACAGAGCAGTCCTGAAAATAATTTATCATATTTACCAGCGAAAGCTGACCTGACTGATCACATTCGCTGTAACGAACCCTGCTTTTAAATGTATAATACATTTCCTGCCTCCTGCATCTCATCTGCCCAGCAGACATATTCCGACCCGCGTCTGCTCAGATCCGGCAGGAAAAGCAATCTTCCATACCGGATCCTGACAGGTACTTTATTTCAATATTTCCCGATACAAACGGGCCGTATTCCTGTATGTAATTTTATCCACTTCTTCCCATGAAAATCCGCTTTTATGCAGATATTCCGGCAGATCCTTCATATCTGCAGCAGTCCGGAATTCAGAGTCTCCTTCAAAACCGTCAAAATCGGTTCCGAGAGCGACACAGTCCATTCCGCCCACATCCGCCATATGATGCGCATGTTTTAACAGATCCTCAATCCGGCATTCTGTATTACCTGAAGTCAGCATGGGATTTACAAAAGCTCCGTAAAGATTCAGACCGGCCACTCCTCCTTTTTCTCCAAGAATCCGAAGCATCTGATCTGTCAGATTCCGGGGATGAGGACAGATTTCGCGGCTGTTGGAATGGCTGGCCGCGAAAGGTACTTTCAGTGTGGAAGCCACATCCATAAATCCCGCATCGGAAAGATGCGACACATCCACAATCATTCCCATACTTTCCATGGCTTCAATAATCTCAAAACCGGCTTTTTTAAGCCCCTGCGATTCATTGGCAAAAGGCTTTCTTTTTCCTTTGCTGTCAATGATACAGTTGGGAAAACCCAGTTCATTCTCGAAATTCCAGGTAAGTGTCATCATGCGCACACCCTTATCATAGAATTCCTGCAGAATATCGGTTTTTCCCCTGCAGACTGCCCCTTCCTCAATGGTGAGCATGGCGGATAAAAAACCCTCTTCCCGGTTCTTTTCCATCTCCCCGGCTGTTGTCACCTGCCTGATTTCTCCTGCTGTCAGTTCCATCTGTTTCAGAAAACAATCATACAGATTCATGCAGGCCTCATAGGGATCCGTACCCTCTCTGTTGTACACAAACAGAGCAAAATTCTGCAGCAGATAATCTCCCTTTCGGAGTTTATTCACATCTACGGCCAGGTTATTTTCCAGCAGAGACTGCTCCGGATGATTCCACAGCTCACAGATGGTATCACAATGCATATCAATCAGCATCTTCGTTTTCCTGTTCTTCCACAAAAGCAGTCATGGGAATAAAACGTCTGGTATCCGTTGTTTTTTCCGGATGGAGCACACGTTCGGCAGCTTCCTTAACAAAATAATCCTGTGCACAGAAAGGTGTTTTTCCGCGGCGGTCCATCTTCTCATAGGAGCCGTCAGGCTGCAGGAAACGGGCTTTTAAATTGTCCCGCAGAGTCACACGCAGAATCTCCTTAACTTCCTCCTTGAGAGCCGGATCTTCCACAGGGAACATGATTTCCACACGGCGGTCCAGATTTCTGGGCATCCAGTCCGCGCTGGCCATATAAAGCTCTTCTGCACCATTATTATGGAAATAATAAATGCGGCTGTGCTCCAGGAAGGTCCCCACAATGGAGCGTACAGTAATATTTTCACTGACCTCAGGTATACCTGTTTTCAGACAGCAGATGCCGCGGACGATCAGATCAATTTTTACACCGGCTGCTGAAGCCTCATACAGTGCACGGATGATCACAGGATCACTCAGTGAATTCATCTTTGCCACAATTCTTGCCTGTTTTCCTTCCAGAGCCAGATCCCGTTCTCTTCCGATCAGATACAGGAATTTATCCTTCAGCCACAGAGGAGCCACTGCCAGTGCATTCCATGCCAGCGGCTCAGAATAACCGGACAGCATGTTAAATACGGCTGTAGCGTCCTCACCGATCTTTTCATTACAGGTCATCAGGCCCGTATCGGTATATAATTTCGCCGTGGAATCATTGTAATTGCCGGTTCCCAGATGCACATAGCGGCGGATACCGTCCTCCTCCATACGCACCACCAGAGTGATCTTACAGTGTGTCTTCAGACCCAGCAGACCATAAATAACATGGCAGCCGGCTCTTTCCAGCTTCTTTGCCCAGTGGATATTATTTTCTTCATCGAAACGTGCTTTCAGTTCCACCAGAACCGTTACCTGCTTGCCGTTCTCGGCAGCTTTTGCCAGAGCCGCAATAATAGGAGAATTACCGCTGACACGGTACAGCGTCTGTTTGATTGCCAGAACCGTAGGATCTTTCGCCGCCTGGCGGACAAAATCCACCACATTGTCAAATGTCTGGTAAGGATGATGCATAAGAATATCTCCCCTGCGGATATTGGTGAAGATATCATCATCGTTCTGGAACTGCGGAATCGGCTGAGGAATATGCTTCGGATCCTTCAGATGGGCAAATTCATCTCCTGCAGCACCGGACATTTTTGACATCATGGTAATATCCAGAGGACCGTTAATCTTGAAAATATCCTCTTCGTGAATGGAAAATTCTTTTTTAAGGTACTTTAAGACGCGTTTATCCATATCTGCCTGTACTTCCAGACGGATAACCTCACCCCATGCACGTTTTTTCAGCTGTTTTTCGATTGTCTGAAGCAGATCTACGGATTCCTCCTCATCGATGGCCAGATCTGAATTTCTCATGACACGATACGGATATGCACACATGATATCATAATTTAAAAACAGCTTGCCGATATTACGCTCAATAATTTCCTCCAGAAGAATCAGCTTGCAGCCCTCTTCAGGCAGACGGAAGATTCTCGGAAGTACAGAAGGTACCTGAACCGTTACAAACTCTACTTCCTGAGCATGGTTTAACAGACTTCCCTTCCCGGAATTCCTGTCACCTTTTTTATCTTCCTTTTTCTCCTTCTTATACTGCAGAAGTACCGCAATATTCAGAGATTTATTCCGCACCAGAGGAAAAGGTCGTGACGGATCCACTGCCATGGGAGTCAGAACAGGATAAACGGATTCCATAAAATATTTATCCACAATCTTTCCCTGCTCCGGTGTCAGCTGTTCATGAGAGGTAATAACTTCAATTCCTGCCTTTTTCAGAGCAGGAAGGAGAGAACGGTTGTACACCTGATACTGCTGGTCCGTAAACTCATGAATGGCAGGAATCAGCTTTTCCAGCTGCTCTTTGGCATTCATTCCTGCAATATCGCGTTTATCATAGCCTGCACTGACCTGATCCTTTAGAGAAGCCACGCGGACCATGATAAATTCATCCAGATTTGAAGCCGTGATCCCCAGGAACTTACAGCGCTCCAGAAGAGGGATTGTTTTATCCTTTGCCTCGCTGAGCACCCGGTAATTAAATGCCAGCCAGCTCAATTCACGATTTCTGTAATATTCATATTTGGTAAAATCCTTTTTATTTTCATTTTTTAATTCAGCCATGAATTTTCCTCCGTATTAAAGCCGCTGTGAACGTTTTTTCCTGAGAACAGGACGGATACCATATACCTCTTCGAAAAAGTCAGCCTTTGAAGCCAGCAGATTCTGTTCCAGAGTAATATCCTTCACCGCATCTGTTGTCAGAATCAGCTGATCATTTTTAATGGTACAGCGGATGGAATCAATTTTCTGTCTGTGACTGCGGTCCAGAACACCGGCAACCTTCAGAATCGCCACCAGCTTTGCAATCACATTGCGCTTCTCCACGCCTTCCTCTTTTAATACCCCGTAATCAAAATCCTGAGGATAGTATTTTACAATATTCGCGATCAGCCTCTGCTCAGCCTGAGACAGTCCGATGATCTCCGTGGACATAATGATGTAATATGCACTGTCCGCGGGATCCGTCATGCTGACAAATTTGCCGCAGTCGTGCAGGATTGCCGCAATTCGAAGAAGAAGACGCTCCCTTTTCCCCAGACCGTGATACTTCCTGGTGCTGTCGAAAATAACCAGAGCCAGTTTTTCCAGACTCTGCGCATGCTTCTGGTTCGATTTATACCGTTTTGCAATATTTCTTGCAGAATACAGAATATCTTCCGTAAAATCATGATTGAAATGAATCAGCTTTTTATCCAGTGCAAATTCCGCAACAATGCCATCTGAAAGAGAAACACCGGGAATCCACATAAGCTCTGCGCCGGTTATATCCAGAATCTTTTTATAAATCATGACACTGGGCAGCATCAGATATGCGTGCTCAATGGAAATATCCATGGCTCTGCTCAGCTCATATGGAGTCAGCGTAATGACTTTTTCATAGATTTCATTAAATTCCTCCACTGTCAGACGATCCTTCTGCTGGCCGCCGGTCCGTTTGCCCAGAAATGGCGCACACATACCGGTTACGATCAGATTCTGAATCTTGCGGTCTTTCAGATACAGACGTTTAAAAGTCTGTATATCCGCATCAATCAGCTCCTCCGTAAGATTTTTCCGGTCATGCAGATCTGTTCCTGCAAAATCCAGCATATCCTGGGAACGCACGGAGCCGAGTCTCAGATACTGGGTCGTCACCAGTGCATCCTTATCAAACAGGGACAACTGAGTACTGCCCGATCCCACATCTGCGATGGCGGTTCCTTTCTGAATAATTGCTTCGAACTCTGCCTCTTTTATGGCAATCGCTTTATAACAGAGAAAACGCTGTTCCGCATTGCTCAGAACAGTAACATCAATACCCGTTTTTATCTTGATCTGATCCAGCACGATTTCCCGGTTCTCTGCTTCCCGAAGCGCACTGGTGCCATACGCCCGGTAGCTGCTGATGTGATAACTTTTCATCACTTCAGAAAAATGGCTTAAAATTCCGCACATCTCATTAATATGCGAATAACTGATACGTCCCTTCCGGTATGTATCATGTCCGGCAGCAACACTCTGTGTCAGATGATCAACCGCTTTGATATTACCTTTTTCGGAAATCTGGTAAATTGTCATGCTCAGATCATAAGACCCCACATCAATTGCTGCAAATAAATATACTGCCATTGTTTTCCTCCTTTTCGTTTGTCCTTCAAACATGCGTCAGTTCACGAAAAGTTTCCTGCGGATCAGAAGCTTCCCAGAATCTTGAAACTGACTGCTTCCTCGGAAATTCCCGTCAACGCATTTTTAACACCTGACTGATTGAAATTTCCATCAAAGTTCATAAAGAATCGATATTCCCAGGTCTGACCGGGCACCGGTCTCGACTCCAGCTTGATCATATTCAGATTATTATAAATAATATGAGACATGAGACGGTACAGAGAACCCGGATCATGCTCACTCTCAAAACAGATGCTGATATGCTGAGCATCCTTCCTGAAAATCTTCTTATTGGAAATAATAGCGAATTTGGTCATATTGGCCAGGTTATGATTCAGAGGAGAAATAAGAGTCTCCAGACCGTAAAGCTCACCTGCAACCTGGCTGGCAATGGCCGCATGACTGCGGATTCCCTCCTCTGCCACCATTCTGGCTGCCAGAGCAGTATTGCTCTTCTCAATGGTTGTAATCTCCTTATGCTCATTCAGGAACTTATTACACTGGGAAATTCCCTGGGGATGGGAATAAATCGTATCGATTTCTTCCAGTTTCGTTCCCGGAACGACCAGCAGAGACTGTACCACAGGAAGATCCATTTCATCCACAATATAATTGTCGCATTTTACAAGAAGATCGTAGACATCCGCTACCACACCGGCTGAAGTATTCTCAATGGGAATTACTGCAAAATCAGCACGTCCGCCGGAAAGAGCATTCATACTCTCTTCGAAAGTGGGTACATGAAAACTGATTACATCTTTACCGAAATACTTCAGAGTTGCTTCATGAGCAAATGCACCTTCCACACCCGTGTAGACAACCCGGCAGTCACGGACAGGAAGCTCATCCACTTCCTGAAAGGGAATCCGGCAGCCGCCGTTGCTGTATTTGCTCATAAGATGATACTGATATTTTCTGCTGGCAGACATAAGCATACGGAACAGTTCTTCCACATTCTTTTTGTCACTGCCTTTCTGGACAAGAGACTTCACCATCTCCAGCTTCTGATTTTCCCTGCGCACATCGCGGATGGGACGGTTGGACTGCATCTTGCTTTCTGCCACCTGAATAGACAGATCCATACGCTTCTGATACAGTTCCACTATCTGTCTGTCCACTTCGTCAAGCCTTTGCCGGACTTCCTTCAGACTCATTTCCTTGTCCAGCACGGTTTCTTTTCCGGTATTGGAGACATTGTCACTGTTCTCTTCCGGAATCGATTCTTTTTTTACTTCTTCACTCATATTTTCATCACCAATCATTTTATTTCCCTATTTTTTTTCTGATACTGCCTTTTTCACGATACGGCACGCTTCCCCGATATAGGAAAGGGAGCCGAATATTACGATCACGTCATCCTCACCCGCATCCTTCAGAGCTGCGTCCACAGCTGCCGCAATGCTTTCGCAGGCAGTCACATCCGCATGATAGTTTTTCAGCACTCCGGCCAGTTTTCCGGCTTCCAGAGCACGGGGATTTTCAGGCGGAGTTATGGTAAACATTCTGTCAAACAGAGGGGCCATCATCTCGCATTCCTCATCATAGGCTTTATCTGCCAGGACCCCCATAATTCCCACGATCCGTTTATCACGGAAATAATATTCCAGAGATTCCTTCAGCTGTTTCATGCCGTGCGGATTATGAGCTCCATCCACCAGAATACGGGGTTTTACGGAAATTGTATCAAAACGTCCGGGCCATACGGTTTTTGCCAGACCCTCGCGGATATGTTCCGTGGTAATGTTCAGTCCCCAGTCATCCATGACTTTTGCCGCTTCAATGGCCAGACAGGCATTATCCACCTGATAACGGCCGATGAGACGGATTCTGAGATCGGTCAGATATTTGTAATCAAAGCGGATCATGGGAGCTCCATCCTGGGCAAACTCCAGTTCATCATACACACGAAGTCTGGAATCATCTGTCTGAATCAGAGGACAGCCCATGCGGCCGCAGATTTTTTCGATGACCAGACGGGCACGCTTCTGCTGTCTGCCCATACAGACCGGAGCGCGGTTTTTAATAATTCCTGCCTTAACCTCTGTGATCTCTTCCAGAGTATCTCCCAGAAAACCCATATGATCCATGCCGATGGGGGTCAGCACGTTGCAGAGAATATTCTCAATCACATTGGTGGCATCATCACGTCCGCCCATACCACATTCCAGCACAACTGCATCACATTCCATTTCCACAAAATACAGAAATCCGATGGCAGTTTCCACTTCAAAAAGTGTGGGACGCTGCATTCCTTCCGCTTCCATGGAAGTGACCGCATTTTTTATCTGCCTGACGTAGCGGCAAAATGCTTCTCTTTCAATATTCTGTCCGTTGACCTGTACAAATTCCTCATATTCAAATACACGTGGAGATGCATAACGTCCCACTGTATATCCTGCGCACTGCAGAATTGTACTGATAAATGCCAGTGTAGATCCCTTTCCGTTTGTTCCTGCAATATGGACAAACTTCAATTTCTCCTGTGGATTATCCAGCCGCGCCAGCAGTTCGCGCATGGTATCCAGCCCCAGCACGATCCCGGAATGAGATATCTCTGCCAGATATTCTTTTGCTTCTTCGTATGTCATGACATACCCTCCTGTTTTCATAGTATCTTTAAAATGCACGTTTTTCTGAAAAAAATAAAACCTCACTTTATCTTATCATTTTTTCGCAATAATTCAAGTCTGACAGCATATTTCTGTTTTTCCTGCGCATACTTGCCTTATGAAAAACAAACCATTCTCATTTAACTGGTTCAAAAAAAATTTTATCCGCTGCGGCATGATCGGATGGTCTGTGGAGCTTTTTTTCACCTGTTTCCATAATCTCGCCGCCACAAATGACAAACGCCTGATTGGTCAGACATCCCTGCTCATGTTTCCCATCTACGGATTGGGAACATTGATTCCCCTCATTTCACGCTATCTGAAAAAACTGGGCATATTCCTGCGGGGGACGCTGTATGCAGGCCTGATTTTTCTGATGGAATATCTTTCCGGCAGTTTTCTTCGCCTGTTTAATGCCTGCCCATGGGATTACAGCGGCAGCCGTTTCCAGATAAACGGCCTGATCCGGCTGGATTTTTTTCCTTTCTGGTTTCTTCTCGGACTGCTGTTTGAGCGCACCGGACCTGGAAAATCCTGACCTGTTTCTTCTTTTTTATGCATAAAAATTCATTTTTCCCTTTAATACAAGTGATTATATGCATCAAAATACTTTTTTTTACTGAAAAATGCACTAAATACCACAATAATCCATAATTATATTTGAGATGCTTGCAAAGATGTTATCTCGATGTTATAATCTTTTGATATAATCTTTGCATTGGATTATTTCATAAGGTCTGCAAAAGATGCCGCAAGAAGGGAGAAATTGATATTGGATAATATAACAGAAACACAGGTTAATATATTACAGGAAAAGATGGACCAGCTGGTTGCATTCTGTAAAGAATCCGGTCATATCGATCCGAATCTCTATTCAGAGTACGATGTTAAGCGCGGTCTGAGAGATTCCACCGGTAAAGGTGTACTGACAGGCCTTACCGAAATTTCAGACGTTGTTGCCTACAAGTATGAAAACGGCCACAAGATTCCTGCGGATGGTCAGTTATTCTTCCAGGGCTACAATGTGGAAGATCTGATCGAAGGCGCTCACGGCAAGCGTTTCTGCTTTGAAGAAGTCACCTATCTTTTGCTGTTCGGTGAACTTCCCAACTCCCAGCAGCTGAATGATTTCATCGAACTGCTGACTGCAGAGCGGAACCTTCCTTCCAAGTTTGTCCGTGATGTCATCATGAAAGCTCCCAGCGCCAATCTGATGAATGCACTTCAGCGAAGCGTGCTGACCCTTTACTCCTACGATGAAAATCCCGACAGCATTGAGATCGGCAATGTCCTGCGCCAGTCACTGAAACTGATTGCCACATTCCCTCTGATTGCTGTCTACGCATATGGTGCACATAACCACTACCACAATGACAACGCACTGGTTATCCGTAATCCCGATCCCAGCCTTTCCATTGCGGAAAATCTTCTTCAGATTCTCCGTGTGGACGGCAAATTCACCCAGCTGGAAGCACAGGTACTTGATATATGTCTGATTCTTCATGCAGAGCATGGTGGTGGTAATAACTCCACCTTTACCAATCATGTGGTATCTTCTTCAGGTACCGATACATATTCTGCTACAGCCGCTTCTCTTGCTTCCCTGAAAGGCCCCAAGCACGGCGGTGCCAATCTGAAGGTCTGCCAGATGTTCGAAGACCTGAAGACCAACATCCACAACTGGGAGGATGAGAATGAAATCAGAGAATATCTGCTTAAGATTCTGGATAAACAGGCGTTTGACCACACAGGACTGATCTATGGTATGGGACATGCGGTTTACACCCTGTCCGATCCCCGATGTGTGATCCTTAAACGCTATGCACGCAAACTGGCAGAGGAAAAAGGGCGTACGGAAGAGTTCGAATTCATGTCACGGGTTGAAAGTCTCGCCGGTGATCTGGTTGCGCAGAAACGTAACGTATTTAAAAAGATCTGTGCCAATGTGGACTTTTACAGCGGATTTGTTTACTCCATGATGGATATTCCCTATGAGCTGTTTACTCCTTTATTTGCCATCGCGCGTATCTCCGGCTGGTGTGCTCACCGTATGGAAGAGCTGGTAAATGCCGGCAAGATTATCCGTCCTGCTTACAAGTATGTGGGTACACATAAAAACTATTACCCGCTGGAAGACCGTTTCTGGTAAAAAGTACGGCATATCCGGATTGCAGATTACATTTTTAATACAGTATAAGAACAGGTGAGGATGTACATCACGTACATTCCTCACTTTTTTGCTGCAGATCTGCTTTACCGCAAAGCTGTAAACTGTTTCCACATCCGGAACAGATAATCCTTATAGGATGCCTTATCTACCCTGCCTGCCGCCAGTACGGAGATTCTTCCCAGTTCTTCCCCCTCCTGATAATAAACAAGCGAACCGGCTTCTGTTCCTTTCTCCACCGGTGCGGTCAGCGCATCCGGCAGCTCCAGTTTTCTCTCCATGCCGGTAAATTCCTGTCCATCTGTCCGGACAGCCGAAAATGTTCCATCGTATTCCAGCGAAACCGTATCCTCTTTTCCTCCGGTTACTTTCATATCTTCCAGCACAGGAGGCTCTGTATCTTCATAACGCCTGCAGATGGAAAATCCGTAATTCAGCAGAGAACGTGCTTCCGAAAAACGCACTTTATAATCAGGCGCAGCAAGAACCACGGCAATCAGATCAATGCCATTCTTTCTCCCTGTGGCAGACAGACAATAGCCGGCCTGACTGGTACTTCCCGTCTTCAGGCCGGTCACGGTAAAATCAGTCTGCATCTTCAGCAGTTTATTGGTATTGGCCAGACCGAACTCACTGCTCCCTCTTGCTGTATTATGTACAATATTCTCCATCCATATGGTACTGTAATCCGATATCTGCGGATACCTTCCAATCAGTTCCCGGCTCATGACCGCCACATCTCTGGCCGACGTGAGATGTTCCGGTGAATCCGTCAGGCCACAGCAATCTACAAAATGCGTCTGTGTCATACCCAGTCCCTCTGCACGCTCATTCATCATGGCAATAAAAGCCTCTTCTGTCCCCGCAATATGCTCTGCCATGGCCACGGAAGCATCGTTACCGGAGGCCACCACAATGCACTTGATCAGTGTCTCCACCGACTGCTGCTCTCCTTCCTCCAGAAATACCTGGGAACCACCCATGGAACGGGCATGCGCACTGGTAGTTACCATCTCATCCAGCGTAATCCGATTTTCTTCCAGTGCATCAAAAATCAGAATCAACGTCATGATTTTTGTGATACTGGCCGGAGAACGGCGTTCATCTGCATTTTTCTCATAAATCACATCCCCTGTGGACGCTTCCATAAGGACAGCTGCCTGGGAACCGACCTCCGGTGGCTGAACCTGTGCCCTCACTGCAGTCATGCTGCACGGATTCCATATAACCAGGAAAACCGGTAATACAGTCAGAATCATCCTTCGGATTGCGCCTGTCTTCGCAAATCTGCACATAAAATACCCCTGCATCTGTTTTACTATATATTACAGAAGCAGGGGGCCGATTATGATTACTTTTTATAATAACTGTTACTGCTTTTTCGCAAAAAGGGGATTGCTGTATACCCCTTCATCCGTCATCTTTTTCAGGGAATCACGAACAAGAGGCGTATCTTCGGAATAAGTCAGGCCGAACCAGTGTGCATCCGTCTTGAGAACCTTCACTCTGGTTTCTCCTGCATCCAGCAGATCTCCGATAATCGTCGGCAGCAGATACTCTGATTTCAGATCTCCCTCGGGGATTTCTTTCAGAAAGTCCACAAACCGATCTTCAAGAACCTGCATGAAATCCGGTGTCAGTCCCCACATGTTCATGGAAACCAGAGAATTCAGATCCAGACTTCTGTCACCGGAAGCGGCACCATTGTCAGTCTTCACAATATTGTGTGTCTCTTCAATATTCTTCAGGTACCCTTCCTCATTCATACAGCATACACCGCGGGTTACACTGCCATTATCACTGAGAGTATTGCCGAGAACAAATCCGGGCATACAGAAACAGGGATCAGAAATCATACCTTTCAGTCTTGCCTCCTCCTGTTCCACCAGAAAATCATGCACCCTGACGAAAGCTTCCTTTCCATAATAATCATCCGCATTGATTACAGCAAAAGGACCGGTAATCAGACCTTTGGCCGCCAGTACGGCATGACCGGTACCCCAGGGTTTTGTACGGTCTGCAGGGCGGGTAAAACCTTCCGGCAGATTATCCATATCCTGGAACGCATAATCAACTTTGCAGAGGCCTTCCAGCTTTGCTCCCAGCATTGTCCTGAAATCATCCTCCAGATTCTTTCTGATAATAAAAACAATATGATTAAAGCCCGCTTCCAGTGCATCATAAATTGAATACTCCATGATTACTTCACCGGAAGGACCAACCGGAGTCAACTGCTTACACCCGTCTTTAAACCTTGAACCAATTCCTGCAGCCATTATTCCTAATGTAACTTCCATAATTCCTCCATTTGCAGCAGCGCACAATCGTTCTGCAAGTCTGTTTTTAAAGTAACCATATTTTAGCATACATGCCTTTTTTTGGCTAGTACATCTTCCCTTTTTTACGATATTTTTAATGAATTTTAAGAAAAACTTTACCCGAATTATTTTTTGACTATTGTTCCCGTGTATGAAATGTGCTAAACTGAACATTAATATTATAGGAAGAGAGGTACCAAAACCATGAAGAAACAAGTTAAGATTTTTGCTGTTGTATCTGCTGCTGCTGTTGCTGCAGCTGCTGGTGTTACCTGCCTGCTTAAGTATCTGAAAAAGGATTCTGATGAAGATATCTTTGAAGATGAGGATGATTTCGACTTCGATGACGAAGATGAGGGTGAGGAAGATGACGCTGTAGAAGCTTCCACCGAAGAACCTGAGAAAAACAACGAGGCTCCTGCTGAAGAACCCTGCGGTTGTGAAACAGAGGAGGAGCCTGTACAGGAATCCTGCGAATGCACAGACGAAGACGCTCCCGCAGCAGATACTGATGAAGAAACCCCTGAAGCCTGAGACTGACGCATACAGTACAGTCAGCTGTTAAGATGTCTGGAGACACATGAGGATGTCATGATATGTGACATCCCCTTTTTATTTTCTCTATTTTTCCCAGATAAAGGTTATGATACTGAATACCTTGTTTTCAAAATAGGACAGCTTTGACACTTCTCCGATTCCTGTTTCATCTGCCCCTTCTTTCATATAATCAAAAATCTTCTGTTTGTCGATCAGCATATCTCTTACCTGCTGATACAGTTCTTCATCTCTGAAACGGACACTTGCATACCCTTTTCCCGATTTCATACACTCCGCAATCACCTGCCCGAACTGCTTCGGATCCCAACTGTTAAAATAACGGTTTTCATGTATGAAATAATTATCTTTATCTGACGTACATTCCGGCAGTTCCAGTTCATCATTTACAATATGAGTCCTGGAAATTTCTTCATCAGTTACACAAAAATACGCATAATTGACCATATCATTCAGGATTTTGGTATCTTCATAAAAACTGGGATCCCCCCAGGTTACATCCAGCCAGTACCATTCTCCATCCGAACGGACCAGATTCCATGCATGATTGGTCTGGGTATCCCTGGTAACACCGGATACCGTAACCGATGGAATACCCTGATATAACAGCAGATACTGCATGGCAACGGAATATCCCTGACAAACAGAATAGCCGCTGCCGAATACACTGCATATATTCTGATTATTTTCTACAGACTCCTGATATTCCGTATGTGTTACAATATAATCAAAAGTAAATTTTATGATATCAAAATCATCGGAACTGCTGTCAATGCCCGCGACCTGTGCAGCTTTTGAAAATTCCTCCAGATAATTCCGGATCTCATCCTGCCAGTGTGCAACTTCTTCTTTTTCCATGGTCTGTTTCATGGAAAACTCCAGAGAAATCACCTTGTCTCCCCTCCTGGTTGTATTGAGAGTATACCCCTCCAGCCAGAAAATCTCAGGATGATCCGCGATGACATGATTATAAACCCGATGTACCAGCTCCGAATCGGTTGTACCAAGCATACAGGAATCCGCAAAGCCCGTCACAGCTGCATATATTTCTTCATAAACAACCTGTTCCTCATCTGACAAAGTTTTGTAACAGTATCCCGGCTGTCCCAACAGTGATCCCTTTCTCTGATTTGCAAATACAAGTGTATCATCCATCTGTGAAAAATCCACATGCGAATAGCCGGAAGCGTACTCCGTATCAGCATTATTTGTCTTAACTTCTTCTGATGATACACTGGTGGAAAATGAAGAAACCGCACTGTCCGATGAGAGCGGAAAAGAACCGGAAAAATCTGCAGCACATCCGCTGCATACAGCAATAGAAACGCCCAATGCCATCACACTGACCGTTTTAAATAATCTATATTGAAACATGAGTAATCTCCTGAAAATCTGCAGCAGCATCAAATCACTGCTGCGCATAACTTTTTTCAGTACATGAATTTAGTATAATATAGTACTTTTCTATCTGTCAACAATATCCTATCTTAAATTTTTCTAACAAATTTCTTACACGGCTCATATGATGTAAATTCACATTTTCTATAAATAGTCAGTTAATTTTGTAAAATTTTCATTAATTTTTAATAATTACCATTTACCAATCCTTTTTTTTAGAATATACTATCATTAATTAAAAGTGTGAAAAGGGGGTTTTCTTATGCGTATTACTTTTCTTGGTGCAACACATGAGGTTACCGGAAGCTGCTGCTACGTGGAGGGCGCCGGAAAGCGTTTTCTTGTGGACTACGGTATGGAGCAGGGACCCAATACTTTCGAAAACGAAGATATACCCATTCCGGTTTCGGAACTGGATTTCGTATTGCTGACACATGCGCATATCGACCATTCAGGTAATCTTCCCATCCTGTATGCGAAAGGATTCCGTGGTCCCATTTATGCAACCCCGGCAACTGTTTCTCTCTGCAACATTATGCTGAAAGATAGTGCACATATTCAGGAATTTGAAGCAGAGTGGCGCAACCGGAAAGGCCAGCGTGCAGGCAGGAAAAAATTCATTCCCACCTACACCATGGCTGACGCACTGGGAGCCATCAGCCTTCTTCAGAGCTGTCCGTACAGAGATATCCATATCCTGTGTGAAGGCATACGTGTCCGCTTTGTGGATGCCGGCCATCTTCTGGGTTCGGCCAGCATTGAGGTGTGGATTCATGAAAAAGACCACAGCGGAGCAGATGTGGAGAAAAAACTGGTCTTTTCCGGTGATATAGGCAACCTGAATCAGCCGCTGATCAATGACCCTGCCTATCTGACTGAAGCCGACTATGTGATCATGGAATCCACCTACGGCAACCGGAGTCATGAGAATGTACCTGACGACTATGCCGTTTCCCTGGCAGAAGTAATTCAGAAAACATTTGACCGGGGCGGCAACGTGGTGATCCCTTCTTTCGCTGTGGGACGTACTCAGGAACTTCTGTATTTTATCCGGCAGATCAAGAATCAGAATCTGGTACACGGACATGATAATTTTCAGGTGGTAATCGACAGCCCTCTTGCCATGGAAGCTACGGAGATCTTCCAGAGCCATTACAGAGACTGTTATGATCAGGAAGCCATGGAACTGATTAATGCCGGCATTAATCCCATTTCTTTCCCCGGACTGAAACGTGCCGTATCCAGTGAAGAATCAAAACAGATTAATTTTGATAAAAACTGCAAAGTAATTATCTCCGCCAGCGGCATGTGCGACGCAGGCCGCATCAAACATCATCTGAAACATAACCTGTGGCGGAATGAATGCACGATTCTGTTTGTAGGGTATCAGGCTGTGGGAACCCTGGGACGCGCTCTGGTGGAAGGTGCAAAAGAAGTGAAGCTGTTCGGTGAAACAATCTGTGTCAATGCCGAGATCAGACAGCTGCCGGGCATCAGCGGACATGCGGATCAGAAAGGGCTTCTGAAATGGGCCTCTTCCATTATAGAAGGATCAAAACCTGCTCAGTTTTTCATCATCCACGGAGAAGACAGCTCTGCAGCCGGCTTTGCCGCTCTTCTGGAAGCCATGTACGGATGCAGGGCCATGGCTCCCTACAGCGGCACGATCTATGATCTGGCGTCAGCCCGCTTTGTCAAAGTTACAACCGGTATTCCGATTCTGAAGCCGGAGATGACCTCCATCCCCGGACGTACTTCGCAGAAAGCATTCGGTATCTATCAGAGGCTCTGGGCTGCTGGTCAGCGCCTGTTAACAGTTATCAGGCATAATGAAGGCGGAACCAACAAGGATCTTGCCAGATTTGCAGATCAGATCAATTCCCTTTGCGACAAATGGGACCGGTAGATGATAGATTACGGCATCTATTTCTGGTTCATAATGAACATGATGACGGATGCGCCGCAGATAACGGCATAACCGATAAAGCTGAGTACATCCGGTACCTGCTGAAAAAACAGGTAACCCATGATAGTTGAGAATATGATCTGAGTATAATCATAAACTGATATCTCTTTGGCCGGAGCATAGGTATAGGCAGCGGTGATGGAGAACTGTCCTCCCGCTGCTGCCAGACCGGCCCCCAGCAGAGTCAGCACCTGCCCTGCAGACATGGGACTGTGATAAAAAAGAATGATCAGAGGCAGAGTTGCCAGACAGCTGAAGCATGAAAAGCAGAATACAATGACCGGCCCTTTCACACCTTTCGACCCCAGCACCCTGACCATGGTATAGGCAAGCCCTGCCGCCATACCGCCGCAGACACCTGCTGCCATACCAGCCATATCCGTACTGGCAAATCCCGGCTTTACCACAAACAGACAGCCCACCAGTGCCATGATCAGGCAGCCCACCTGATACTTTTTGGGAATCTCTTTCAGAATAATAATCGAGAAAATGATGGCAAAAAACGGAGACAGCTTATTCAGCATGCTGGCATCCGCCACCAGCAGGTGGTCCACTGCATAAAAATTACAGAGAATGCCGATGGTCCCGAAAAAAGCCCGGAAGAACATGGGCATATAATTTCCTTTCCCGATTTTAAACGGAATCCTGTTCCTGATCAGAATTGCCGCCGCGAAAATCATTGCCACAAAATTGCGGAAAAAACTCTTCTCAACAGACGGCAGATCACCGGACATACGCACAAAAATATTCATCAGCGCAAAGCAGAAAGCTGATGCAATAATACAGCATATGCCTTTATTTTTCTTACTCATAATATCTCCTCTCCT
This sequence comes from Lachnospiraceae bacterium, assembly GCA_034086685.1. Classification (GTDB taxonomy): domain Bacteria; phylum Bacillota; class Clostridia; order Lachnospirales; family Lachnospiraceae; genus TWA4. The sequence goes on along the minus strand of JAXDZY010000086.1, from coordinate 5,513 downwards.
GTTTTTCGAATATCTGTTCTGCAAGAATAGCACACTTTCCCCTTAAAAGCAAGTACATTGACAAATACAATCCTTGACACGGCTTTCAGTGAATGTTATAGTTTCAATGAGAAAAAGGGGGTTCATTCCTTTTCCCTCCGACAGTTCGATGGCACCATCCTGTCGTTAAACAAAACCAGGGCCGTCCCTTGCCGGACGTTATCCAGTATGTGCATAAAATCAGACATCATACGATGGATATATTCCTTATTCCGGCTCTCACATCGATCACAGTCACCTGCTTTAATGTCTGTAATTTTCAATGTCTGTAATGGGAAGGCCTCAGCCAGTTATTAATAAATTCTGTGAGGTAATGATCCATGTATCTGTTAAAAACCGAAAAAAGCTTTGACGCTGCTCATTTTCTAAAAGGCTATAAAGGAAAATGCAGTAATCTCCACGGTCATCGATGGCGCGTTATCATCGAAGTTCAGAGTGATCATCTGATCTGTGACGGGCAGCTCCGCGATATGATCGTAGATTTTAAAACACTGAAAAGAGATCTGAAAGAAGTGACCGAATATTTTGATCACAGTCTTATTTACGAAGATGGTTCTCTGAAGCCTTCCACTGTAGCGGCATTAAAAGAAGAGAATTTCCGTCTTACTGCAGTTTCCGGACGTCCTACTGCTGAAAATCTGGCCGCTTATTTCTGCTCCATGATGCAGAAAAAAGGTTATGATGTCCATACGGCAACCGTCTATGAGACTCCTGACAACTGCGCTGTTTACCGCCCCTGACAGGAAAATTATTAATTCAGAACAGGAATTTTCACCATGATAAAAGAATCGACTTATTACAATCCCTATTCCTATCCGGTTACCGAAAAATTCATCAGTATCAACGGAGAAGGGCAGCGTGCAGGACAGACTGCCGTCTTTGTCCGTTTCCGCCGCTGCAACCTGAACTGCAGCTACTGCGACACCCGATGGTCCTGTGTATCCAACGCTCCCTGTGAATTCCTTTCGGCAAATAAAATCGTGGATTTTATCAGAAAATCCGGTGTACACTGCGTTACCCTTACCGGTGGGGAGCCTCTTTTGCAGTCTCATTTAAAAGAACTGCTGCTGTCCCTGTCTTCTGTTTCCGGTCTTCATGTGGAGATAGAAACCAACGGAAGTCTCCCCATCAGACCGTACTGCAGCTTAAGCTGCCGGCCTGATTTCACATTGGATTACAAGCTTCCTTCCAGCGGTATGGAACAGCATATGCTCATTGAAAATTATGATTATCTGCGTCCCGGCGATACGGTAAAATTTGTCGCAGGCAGCGCAGAAGATCTGCTGCGCATGGAAGCCATCAATAAAAAATATCAGCTGGATAAAAAATGCCAGGTACTGGTAAGTCCCGTATTCGGGCATATTGAACCTGCTGAAATCGCAGATTTCCTGATTACCCATCGTCTCCCGGAAATACGTCTGCAGCTGCAGCTTCACAAGTTTATCTGGGATCCTGACAAACGGGGGGTATAACCGGCCATAATCAGTCACTTTCAATATTAAGGAGTATTTATATTATGAAGAAACTCGTTCTCGTCAGCGGCGGTGTGGATTCCACCACCTGCCTGGGACTTACGGTAAAAAAATTTGGTAAAGAAAATGTGATTGCTTTGTCCATTTCCTATGGACAAAAGCATGATAAAGAATTAAAATGTGCAAAAGCGGTTGCCGATTATTATCAGGTTGAATTTATTCAGATCGATCTGGCACCTATGTTCGCTTTCAGCAACTGTTCTCTGCTGTCCCATTCCACGAAAGAAATTCCCCATGAATCTTATGCAGAACAGCTGGAAAAAACAGACGGTACTCCCGTCTCCACTTACGTACCTTTCAGAAACGGATTATTTCTGTCATCTGCAGCCAGCATTGCTTTGTCAAAAGACTGTGATACGCTTTATTACGGCGCGCATGCAGACGATGCAGCAGGAAATGCCTACCCTGACTGCAGCATGGCATTTGCAGATGCCATGAACACAGCAATCTATGAAGGCAGCGGAAAACAGCTGCATGTGGAAGCCCCTTTTGTTTCCGTTCCCAAAAAAGAAATCGTACGCCGCGGACTGGAAATCGGTGTTCCCTATGAACTGACCTGGAGTTGCTATGAGGGCGGTGAAAAGCCCTGCGGCACCTGTGGTACCTGCATTGACCGCCAGGCAGCGTTTGAAGCCAACGGAGTGAAAGACCCGTTATTATAGAAAAAGGAGACTTATTTATGTGGGCTTACGAAAGTGTATTTTACCAAATCTATCCTCTGGGATTCTGCGGAGCACCTTTTGAAAATGATGGAATTCTTACTCATCGCATTTCCAAAGTAAACGACTGGATTCCACATATCAAAAAAACCGGCGCAGATGCCATCTACTTCTGCCCGGTTTTTGAATCCGATACCCACGGATATAATACCAGAGATTTTCAGAAAATAGACTGCAGACTGGGGACCAATGAGGATTTTGCCCTGGTCTGCCAAAACCTTCATGAAGCCGGTATCCATGTTGTGCTGGATGGTGTTTTTAACCATGTGGGACGTGGCTTCTGGGCATTTAAAGATGTGCTGGAAAAACGCTGGGATTCCCCTTACAAAGACTGGTTCCATATTAATTTTGACGGCAATTCCAACTACAACGACGGTCTCTGGTATGAAGGCTGGGAAGGAAACTATGACCTGGTCAAACTGAATCTGCGCCATCCTGATGTAAAACAGCATATTTTTGACAGTATCCGCATGTGGGTGGAACAGTTTGACATTGATGGACTCCGTCTGGATGTGGCCTACTGTCTGGATCATGATTTCCTGCGGGAGCTGCGCAGCTTCTGTGACAGCCTGAAGCCTGACTTTTTTCTGGTGGGAGAAGTTCTCCACGGCGATTACAACCAGATCATGAATGATTCCATGCTTCATTCCGTAACCAACTATGAATGTTATAAGGGCATGTTTTCCAGCTTCAATTCCATGAACATGTTTGAGATCATTCATTCTCTGCTGCGCCAGTTCGGCCCCGATTACTGGACTTTATACAAGGGAAAACACCTGTTGAATTTCGTGGACAATCATGATGTGACCCGCATCGCCGGCAACCTGAGCAATGAACTCCATCTTCCTCTGATCTATGCCCTGTGCTTTGGTATGCCCGGTATTCCCTGCATCTATTACGGCAGCGAATGGGGTACAAAAGCTCACAAAAATGAAGGGGATCCGGCACTGCGTCCCTGTTTCGATGAGCCGGAGGAAAATAAACTCACCGAATGGATTTCCCTGCTGAGCAGAGCGAAGAAAAACAGTGCCGCATTAAATTACGGAGGCTTCCGTTCTGTACTGCTCACCAATAAACAATGCATTTTTGAGCGGAAAACTGATGACGAGCGTGTTCTGGTGGCCATCAATGCAGATGACCAGCCTTATATGGCCCATTTCGATGCAGGCTGCGGACTGGCAGAGGATCTCATCACCGGCACTCCCCACGATTTCGGCGGCGGCAGTGAACTGCCTCCCTTCAGTGCTTATTTCTGGAAATGTGAATACTAAAGGAAAGGAATATGTTTTAAATGAGAAGCAAAGAAGAAATGGGCGGTGTAACCCTTCTTGGAAATCAGCACACCCGTTACCCGGACAATTATGCTCCCGAAGTTCTGGAAACATTTGACAATAAGCATCCTGAAAGAGATTATTTTGTCAAATTCAACTGCCCGGAATTTACCAGCCTCTGCCCCATCACCGGACAGCCGGATTTTGCCACCATTTACATATCCTATGTACCGGACATCAGAATGGTGGAAAGTAAATCCCTGAAGCTGTATCTGTTCAGCTTCCGCAACCACGGAGATTTTCACGAGGACTGCGTCAACATTATCATGAATGACCTGATTCGGTTGATGGACCCCCGTTACATCGAGGTCTGGGGGAAATTTACTCCCAGGGGCGGCATTTCCATTGATCCGTACTGCAACTATGGCAGACCCCAGACCCCCTGGGAAAAAGTGGCATGGGACAGGCTGACAAAGCACGATATGTACCCGGAAAAGATTGATAACCGTTGAAAACAGGCAGATGCCATTAATAAAAATTTTAATATAAGGAGGATTACAAATGAACCCTGCAATTCAATTGAGAAATGAAAAAGCCGGTCAGAAGCTGGTCGGTGCTTTGAAAAAACGTCATTTCGACGCATACTACTGCGCCACAAAGGAAGATGCCCTGAAACAGGCACTTGAGCTGATTCCCGCAGATCACACCGTATCCTGGGGAGGATGTGCGTCTGCAGAAGAAATCGGACTGATTGCAGCAGTAAAACAGAGCCATAAAGTTCTTGACCGCGACTCGGCTTCTTCTCCCGAAGAACGTGCCATGATCACACGCCGGTCTCTGCTGGCAGATACCTTTATCACCGGTACCAATGCAGTCAGTGAAGATGGCCAGCTGGTCAATATTGACGGCAACGGCAACCGGGTTGCAGCCATGATCTACGGACCCACCAATGTCATCGTCATCTGCGGAATCAACAAGATGACCAGAACCGTAGAAGAAGCCTACACCCGTGCTCACACAGTTGCGGCACCCATCAATGCCCAGCGCTTCGGCGATATGGGAACTCCCTGCTCCAAAAACGGCACCTGCGGTGAATGTCTCGCCGACGGATGTATCTGCTGTTATGCGGTTACCACAAGAGTGTGCCGCCCTGCAGGAAAAATCAAAGTGATTGTGGTAGGCGAAAATGTGGGATTCTAAAAGATTCCATACATGATTTTTATAATAAAAGACCTCTGACTCCCGAATTTTGGAAACCAGAGGTCTTTTGTTATAAAAAATCTCCTTCTGTATTCATGTACAAAAGATCTTCAGCCTTCTGTTTCATTATCCGTCTCCGCCACATATACATACACATTATACAGACGGTTCTCGTCGGCAGCCATGGCCTGATGCCTTACAAGCTCAGGAGCCATCATCTCATCCAGACGGGAAAGAATCTTTTGATCCAGCTGATATAATTTACCTGCCACCTCAGAAAAACGTGATCTGCGTACAGCCTGAAATCCCCCCGATTCACAGAACTCATAGGATGGAAGTGTGATATCACATACAAAATCCTCCTGTTTTAACAGCTCCGGATTCCCACAGGCCAGCATCCTCTCTTCATCATAGACAGCAAGATAAAAACGATCATCCATAATCCGATTCCCCGACAGAATGCTTACATATTCAACAGTTTCTGCAGGATTTCATCCAGCCATTCGCCGTCAAACATCTCGATCATACCCTTATCGCAGGCAGCTGCCAGCTTTTTGTTCATGGGGATCTGTGCGATCAGATCGATACCGTGTTTTTTAGCCACTTCAGCGGTATTGCTTTCACCGAAGATCTGAATCTTCTCACCGCAGTGAGGACATTCTGCATATGCCATGTTCTCAACGATACCCAGCACGGGAATATTCATCATGGTTGCCATATTAACTGCTTTTTCCACGATCATGGAAACCAGC
>JAXDZY010000034.1:0-9182 GCA_034086685.1 Lachnospiraceae bacterium | reverse complement strand
CACCTATTATTCTTTGAATTTAATGCTGTAACGAAGTGTGTAAGTTGTGTTTAAAAGCCCTGGACGGCTGAATTCGATGGAGCGCCGTGTGCGGTGAAAGTCGCATGCACGGTGTGGAGCGGGGGAAAATCCGGAGATAATTTCAAAGGATTACCTATCGCTATCCCTGCGGAACATGTGTAGCATTTTCTTCCATGCATCCAAATAAACCAATCGAGGTGGATGCCGGCGCCATGCATTCTCTGCAGAAAACACTGACAGGTGCGGTAAGTCCTACGATTAAGGCATTCTATCAATCCTACGAGCTGATTAATAAAAATCTACTGGATCCTACCGTTCTGACAGAACAGATATTTGATTATACGGAGTTTGATGATGCCATGGCATGCGCGCTGCGGCCGGATACATATAAAGTCATTCTGAAATTTGGTGAGATCTGATGTCATATTTTATTGGTATTGATCTGGGAACTTCATCGGTTAAAGAGATCCTTATGGATGAAGCAGGTAATATAAGGAAATGCTTCTCAAATATTGCTTTCCATTTCGCAATATCTGCAAAGTTTATATCAAAAAAGAGAATCACAAAGCCTGTAATTCTCTTTTTTCAATGAATTTAATCATAATCAGTATAAAATCAGATTGAATTGTATCATTTTGAAAAGATGTTACATCAACTCTCACAGATGCTCCGGCCAGCATTTCGATCAGGGCTGTTTTCAGCCCGTCAAAATGCAGGAAGCTGTTCCGGATAGACTTCCCGCAGTTCGGCAAGGACACTGTTTGTAACATATGCCACAACATGATCAGCATCTTTGGCATTTGACAAAAACCACTGAATATCCAGATGGATTACATCATATTGATTGAGATGGTCTTTAAAATCATCTTTCTTTCCAATTTCAAGATCAGTAAACATTTCTTCTGAATCGCAGCCTTTGCTGTAATATGCAGCAAGCATATTCGCTGTAATTGACTTGCCGAACCGTCTGGGACGACTGTTGCAAATGTACCCCTGCATGGCACCCAGTACTTTGTTGATTTCCTCTATCAACCCGGTTTTATCAACATATATTTCCGAATTTAAAGCAACCTGAAATGCACTGTTATCAGGATTCACAAATCTTCCCATTCGCCACACGATCCCTTCCGAAGATATATTGCGGATACGCCACACCGAGGAAACACAAAGTGTTTTCGAGGTTGGCTCTGAACAGTTACCTCAATTCTACCATTGAAAAGCACAAATAGCAAGCCGGCAGGGTACTGAACCAGCTGTCATACTGCGGATTCGGGAAATTACTTCAAAAAATGGTAACTGTTCGACAAAGCATATGGTATACTTGTAACTGTTCAGAGCTGGCTTCGAAAGCACTGCCTGGCTCTGAACAGCAGAGAAATCCGTTTGTGTCATGGGGGCAAATCTTTTTCACCCCAACATCAATATATGTAATGTGAGGTAATATTCTATGAGCTGCAGAAGAATTCGTGATTACGGAATTAGCATCGGTTCTTTTCCCACAGGGGAACGTAATTCCATCGGGGATATTCCCGGTGTTTCAGTAGGACACTGTACGATTAATACAGAAAGGCATAAGACAGGGGTTACTGTGATTCTTCCCTGTGAGAATAATATATTTGCGGAGAAGCTGGCCGCGGCATCCTATGTTCTGAATGGTTTCGGGAAGACAGCAGGAACCATTCAGATCAGCGAGCTGGGGACTCTGGAATCCCCCATTGCATTGACCAACACTCTGAATGTGGGACTGGTCCATGATGCCCTCGTCGGCTATATGGTGGACCGCTGTCAGAAAGAAGGGATTCCTCTGTTTTCTTTCAATCCCGTGGTAGGTGAATGCAATGACTGCCATCTGAATGACATTAAGGATCGGGCAGTTAACGCTTCCCACGTTTTTTCTTCCATCAGCTCCGCCTCCGCTGATTTTGAGCAGGGTGATGTGGGAGCAGGGAAAGGAACAATCTGTTTTGGTTTGAAAGGCGGTATCGGATCCTCCTCCCGAAGAATCGAAATCGGAGGAAAAACTTATCATATCGGCGTGCTTGTACAGTCCAATTTCGGGAAAATGGAGGATCTGGTCATTCAGGGAATGGAAATCGGCAAAGCCATCAAAGAATGGCAGGACGAAGAAAAGAAAAAATGTCTGAAAACTGACGATGAGGGATCTATCATGTCCATCATCGCAACTGACATTCCCCTTTCTTCCAGACAGCTTCACCGCATCCTGAGGCGGGCTGCCATGGGTCTGGGAAGAACCGGCTCCCATGTAGGACACGGCAGCGGAGATGTCATGATCGGATTCTCTACCGCCAATGTCATTTCCGGCACATCCGGCGAACCTTTTTCCGGTATTCAAATATTAAATGAATCGCTCATGGATTTCCCCTTCCGCGCTGTGATCGAAGCGGAAGAAGAAGCAATACTGAACTCCCTTGCTGCCGCTGATTCCGTGACGGGGTATACAGGAGAAACCTGCCACGCCCTTGAGCCTTATCTGAGACGTTATCTGGAACTTCATAAGCTGCAGTAAAAAGTGCGCCGCAAAACGTAGGCAAAAAAAACACTGCCCGGCAGATTAAACCGGGCAGTATCTCGCTGATTATGCAAAATATGATTCTTTTCTGAACAGTCGTCTGGATTTTTACTGTAAATGCTCGTCCAGTAAATATTTACTCCAGCATATCTTTTTTTAATATGGTGCGAATTGTCTTATCATCGAGACTGCGGATCACTTCCGTTGCCATGCGCACAGCAGACTCCACATCCTCTGTCGCACAGAAATTATAGTGACTGTGGACATATCTGGAAGGAATTCCCAGAACCAGTACCGGCACCGCCTGATTGGTCAGACTGATTTTGGCAGCATTGGTACTGCCGCCTCTTCTGACCGCATCCTGGTATTTGATTCCCTTCTCATCGCCGATCTGATGGGCCAGATGGATAAATTCCACATTGGAAATATAGCTTCTGTCCATATGACGGATCTGGACACCTTTCTTCAGGCTGCCCTGGGCAAGTCCCTCAGCAAAGAAATAATCATCTGCAGGCGAACCTTCGAAAACGATGGCAAGATCCGGTTTCACCTGCTGTGAAGTAACAGTAGCACCGCGCATCCCCACTTCCTCCTGGGAAGCAAACGCACCCACCACATCCACATTCAGTTCGTCGTTTATCAGTTCCTTCATGGTTTCCACGATGCAGGCGCAGCCGAGACGATTGTCAAAAGCCTTGCCAAAACAGATACCGTGTTTTTCATCATAGGAAAATGTAACATCCGGCATAATCGGATCACCCGGCCGGATTCCGTAATCCTCCATGACCTCCTGTCTGCTGGACGCACCCACATCCACATACAGCTTTTCAATTTCCAGAGAACAATCGTCCTTTTCCCTGTCTGTCAGAAAATGAACCGGTTTTGACCCGATGATCCCTTTGATGTTTTCTCCCTTTTCATTTCTGATGATCACAGAATGCGCAGGCAGACTGGTCAGGTGAAAACCACCCAACATAATAATGGAAATCATACCGTTCTCCAGTATCGACTGAACCATCATACCGCATTCATCCAGATGCGCGTCCAGCATGATCACCGGTTTTTTACCTGAAAAATTCCTGTTTTTCAAGTAAAGATTGCACATTGCATCATTCACCAGATCAAAATCACCGGTATACTTTTTCACAACTCTGCACACATCATCTTCAAATCCACTGGGACCAAACGCATTGGAAAGATCCTCAATCAGCTTCAAATCAACCATAACTGCCTCCTATTAAAGCAATGATAATATATAAGGAGAAGTATCCCTCACAAAATACTCCCTATGCAGTTTACAACGATTTCAGGATTTTAACAAGGTAATTTTATTGTTCATAGGCTTCAAGATGGGAGAAAGTAAGGGGGATGTGAGGCGGAAGGACCATGATATCCTGTACGGGGACGCGCTCTCGCTCTGTGACAAACGCAGCGGATGCTAAACTCGCGAACCGTCCTTTCAGGACAGCCCGCTCATTAAGCACCGGCGTTTGTCAACGGTCCCCTTTACAGGACACCATGGTCCTTCCGCCGCCATGGGGTTTCGTTCTCTTTCTCCGGCAAATTGAAGCGATGAACAATATGGGGGAAATGCGCATATGTGCAGGCACTACGCTGCTGTATACAACACATCTATGGCCTGCCATCACAAGCAGCAAAGCAGCGATATGAGAGACAACAAATCATATGCCCCTCTCCCATGTACAGTTCATTTTTCATTGCCGGTTCGGATGCAGCCTGTGGCGGCGGAATTGCAGTGGTGTCCTGCTAAAGGGACCATTGAAAACGCCGGCACTTAATGAGCAGGCCTTCGAAAGAAGGACTGCGAATTTAGTACCGCTGCGTTTTCACTCGAGCGAGAGCGCGTCCCTGTGCAGGATATCACTGCAATTCCGCCTCACAATCCACCCAACCGGCTGAAAAACCGAACTGTAACCCCATCCCCTTAATAGACCAGGAAAGAGTGTGCGACCAGAATGTCCATGTAGTTTTCCGCATGAAGTTTGTTGGTTCGTTCGTCTGCTTTTTCGACTCCGGGATAGAAGGACATGCGGTATGCTTTTTTCAGGTCTTTGTAGTTGGCTTCGTAGTCAAAGGCGGCGGGCAGGTCGATTTTACAGGTTGAGAAGTCTTTTGCAAGAGCTTCTTTTGTTTTTTCCTTCAGCATCTGAATGACTGTTTCAGGTGCTTCGTTGATTGTGGATGCACCGCAGCCGCTTTTGGTTGAGACGGTTGTTATGGCAGGGACCATTTCCTGTGCTTCCCGGCAGATTCCCTGATCTCCTGACAGAAACAGCACCGGTACATCCAGCATAGCGGCCGTATAGCTGTTCAGCATGAATTCACTCATGCGCTTGCCGTTCAGGGTGACATAATTGGTGTTGCCGGTGGATGTATGGCTCAGCGGGCTTTCCGGACTTCCGGCTGCTGAATGGTATCCCACATACAGTACGCCGTCAAAGGTCTCATCAAGGCCAAACATCATATTGAACGGATGGCCGCTTTTGCCGCGGATCAGTCTGACACCGGCCGGCATGCGCATAATATCGATATTGGTTGCATCGCCGTGGCCATCCTTTACGACAATTTCATCTGCGCCGGCCTCCAGAGCTGCCACGCAGACCGCCCGCACCTCTTCCGTCATCCGGTCTGCAAAAGCCCGGTAGCATGCTTCCGATTTATGTGTTTCTTCGCTCAATGTGGTTCCCGTACATCCTTCGATGTCCGCGCTGATAAATAATTTCATATTTCCCTCCTGATTATTCCAGCATTTTGACAGTACTTTCGCCTGACGCACAAAAACAGAAGGCTGCAGAAATACACACCTTCCGTTTTCGTTTTACCTTATTTTTTATACAAATGACAGTATACTTCGTGTCCTTCTTCCAGAACCGTTCTTTCCGGTACTTTCTGTTTGCAGATCTCCATGCATTTCGGACAGCGTGTGTGGAATTTACATCCCGAAGGAGGATTCAATGCGGAAGGTATGCTGCCTTCCAGAATGATTCTCTCTTTCTTCGCTTTCGGATCGGGAATCGGTACTGCAGAGAGCAGTGCCTGCGTATAGGGATGACAGGGATTGTCGTAAAGTTTTCTCTTATCCCCGATTTCAACGAAATTGCCCAGATACATTACGCCGACCCGGTCACTGATGTGTTCCACAACACTCAGGTCATGAGCAATGAAAATATACGTCAGATTGAGTTCTTTTTTCAGATTGTTCATCAGATTCAGAACCTGTGACTGGATCGATACATCGAGCGCAGATACCGGTTCATCAGCAATGATCAGTTCCGGCTGCACCGCCAGGGCCCTGGCAATGCCGATTCGCTGGCGCTGGCCACCGCTGAACTCATGGGGATACCGGTTTACATGGTAAACATCAAGACCAACTTTTCTGACCAGATCGATAACCCTTTCGTCGATCTCCTTTTTGCCGGAAGCCAGACCGTGTATAATCAGCGGTTCCGCAATGATATCCCTGACAGACATACGGGGATTCAGCGATGCGTAGGGATCCTGAAATACCATCTGAATACCTTTTCTGACAGGCCGCATCTGTTTGGGATTGTATCCTTCTATTTCCTCACCCTTGAAAAACACCTTGCCGCCCGTAGGCTCGATCAGCTTGCAGATTGCCTTGCCAAGTGTGGATTTTCCGCATCCGGACTCGCCTACGATACCGAAAACCTCGCCTTTCTGAATCTCAAAGCTGACACCGTCTACTGCCTTCACATATCCGGGTTTACCGACCAGACCATTGTGTACCTTATAGTACACCTGAAAATCCTCGATTTTTAAAATGGGCTCACTCATTGCTATTTACCCCCTTCCTGCTTCTGGCAGCGCCAGCATCTGCTTACATGGCCATTGCCCAGATCAAAGAAACCGGGTTCCTTTTCCCTGCAGATATCTGTCGCATATTTACAGCGTGGAGCAAATTTGCATCCCTCCGGCATATACTTGGGATTCGGTACATTGCCGGGGATAGAGTCCAGCTCATCCACTTCCACTCCCATCTTGGGAATCGAAGCCAGCAGCCCCTCGGTATAGGGATGACTCGGGTTTTCAAAAAGGTCATATACATTGGCCTTTTCCACAACACGGCCGCAGTACATAACAACAACCTCATCACACACCTCAGCCACAACCCCCAGATCATGGGTGATGAAAATAATCGATGTGCCGATGTCCTTCTTTAACTGATTCATCAGATCAAGAATCTGTGCCTGAATCGTAACATCCAGCGCCGTAGTCGGTTCGTCCGCAATCAGGATCTTGGGATTGCAGACGAGAGCCATGGCAATCATAACCCTCTGACGCTGACCACCCGACAGCTGGAACGGGTATTCATTCACAATTCTCTCCACACGGGGAAGACCGGTTTTCTTCAGAATATCGATTGTAAGCTGTTTTGCCTGCTCTTTGGAAACATTCTGATGAAGGGTGATATTCTCCATAACCTGAGCGCCGATCTTCATAACCGGGTTCAGGCTGGTCATGGGTTCCTGGAACACCATGGCAATATCCTTGCCTCTCATCTTTCTTCTCTCCTCATCGGACATCTTCAGAATATCCTGTCCGTCCAGAAGAATTTCACCTTCCACAACCTTGCCGGTGGTGCCGGTGAGAAGCCCCATCAGGGAAAGGGCCGTTACGCTCTTTCCGCTGCCGGATTCGCCTACAATACCCAGAGTTTTTCCTCTTTCCAGTTCAATATCCACACCATCTACAGATTTTACCGTGCCATTATCTGTAAAAAAGTAGGTATGCATATTTTTGATTTCCAATATATTATCTCTCATACTATACCTCTTTCTAATCAGATAACTTCGGGTCAAGTGCATCTCTTAAACCGTCGCCCAGCAGGTTGAATGCCAGAACGGTCAGGAAAATGGCAATACCCGGGAACAAAGTGATATGCCAGCTGCTCATCATATAATTCCGTCCATTACTCAGAAGCAAGCCCCATTCCGGTGTGGGAGGCTTCGCGCCCAGTCCCAGGAAGCTCAAACTGGAAGCTGTCAGGATGGAATTACCGATGGACATGGTGTACTGCACGATAATGTTGGGAATCGCTGCAGGAAGAATATGCTGAAACAGAATCCGGGCATCGCTGGCCCCCAGATTCCGCGCCGCCTGAACAAATACACTGTTTTTATACGACAGCGTGGTACTTCGAACAAGACGGGCAAAGGTAGGCGTCGAGAAGACGGCTACCGCAATGACTACGTTGTACAGGCCGCTGCCGAGAATCGCCACAATGGCGATGGCCAGAATGATACCGGGAAATGCAAACAGCACGTCACAGATTCTCATGATAATGGAATCGAGGAGGCCGCCGTAATAACCACCCAGCAGACCCAGAATCGTGCCGAGAACCGCACCGATGGTAACGGACAGAAGGCCAACACTTAAGGAAATTCTGGTACCGCAGAGAATACGTGAGAACAGATCACGTCCGAACTCATCGGTACCAAACCAGTGTTTCGCACTGGGGCCCTGCATGATCGCACTGTAGTCATATTCATTGATTCCGTAGGGAACCACACTGTAACTGATAATCGCAATGATGACAAGCAGAATAATAAATGCAAATGCCACCAGCGCTGTTTTCTGCTTTTTAAATTTACGAATAAACTCTTTAAAGGGAGTCCTGATGTCATCAGATTCTGCTTTGATTTTTTCGTTTTCCATCTTTTCTCCCTCCTAACTTAACTGAATCTCCGGGTTCAATACCGCATATAAAATATCTACCAGCAGATTGATTACAATAAAATGAAGCGAGAAAATTAAAATAAGAGACTGAATCGCCGGATAATCACGATAGTTAACCGATTCGATCAGCAGACTGCCCAGGCCCGGGAAAGCGAATACACTTTCCGTAACAACAGAACCACCCAGCAGATAACCAAACTGCAGACCGATAACAGTTACAACCGAAATCATGGAATTGCGGAACGCATGTCCCCAGACAATTGCTTTTTCCTTCAGACCCTTTGCCCTTGCCGTACGGATATAATCCTCCTTCAGAACCTCGATCATGGAGGAACGGGTGAAACGCGCCACTACTGCCGCCACACTGGTTCCCAGAGTAAAAGCCGGAAGTACCAGATTCTTAAATCCGTCCGCACCCGTGGTGGGAAACCACTTCAGATTAACGGAAAATACAATGATCAGCATAAAACCGATCCAGAAAGTCGGCAGGGAAATACCCGAAACAGCAAGCGTCATACCCGTGTAATCCTGCCATTTGCTTCGATGCCTTCCCGACCACACGCCAAGGAGAATACCGACCACAGAACTCCATGCCAGACTCAGCAGAGTCAGTCTGACCGTATTGGCATAACGGTTGGAAACCTCGGTTAAAACCGGTCTCTTGGTACGGAGAGAGGTACCCAAATCACCTTTAAATAACCCTGTTACGTAATTAACATACTGAGTGGGCAGGGACTCATTGAGTCCCAGCTCCTCTCTGATAATCTCAACGTCTTCCTGTGTCGCCTGTTCACCGGCCACAAGACGGGCCGGATCACCAGGTATCATTCGAACAAAAAGAAATACAAAGGTTACAACAAGAATCAATGTAGGTATTACTCCGATAATTCGTTTCACTATGTATCTGAACATA